>QFOT01000020.1 GCA_003241285.1 Micavibrio aeruginosavorus | reverse complement strand
ACGCGCCCCATGAAAATTTCGCCTGTTTCACGATCGATGATTTTTGTGGAAGCTCCTAAAAAGACGCCCATGGAAAGAACGGCACCTGTTTCGACGATGACGCCTTCGGCGACTTCGCTGCGTGCGCCGATAAAAACATTATCCTCGATAATCACCGGATTGCCTTGTAACGGCTCCAATACGCCGCCGATGCCAACGCCGCCCGAGATATGGCAGTCTTTGCCGATCTGCGCGCAGGAACCGATCGTCACCCATGTATCGACCATCGTGCCGCTATCGATATAAGCGCCTATATTGACGAAGCTTGGCATCAGGATAACGCCCGGTGCAATGTAAGCGCCTTTGCGGGCGAAAGAGCCGGGCACGGCACGGAAACCTGCATTCGAGAAATCTGCGTCATTCCAGCCGGAGGTCTTCACCGGAACTTTGTCCCACCAGGTGGAGTTATCGGGGCCGTGATTGAGCTGTTGGTTCGGATTGAGGCGGAAAGACAATAAAACCGCTTTCTTCAGCCATTGATGAACGATCCAAGAGCCGTCTTTTTTCTCGGCGATTCTGAATTCGCCCTTATCAAGTCCGGAAAGCGCCGCATCGACAGCCGCGCGAATCTCGCCCGATGTTTCGGTTGAGATACTGGCGCGGTCTTCAAAGGCTTGATCGATGATTTTTTCTAAAGACATATTTTCCTCATAATTCTGTTTGTCGACCTTGCCCTTGCCCCGGGAATTTTTCAAGCCATTATGGTTCAAATGATAAATAGAGTCGCAAAAGTCCTTAAGAAATCCCGACTGCTTTTCCCGCGAAAGCGGGAATCTTCGCTTTCACAGCAACAAGACCCCCGCTTTCGCGGGGGAAGCAAGAGGGTAGCCTTGCGAAGTATGTTCTTAATCTGCTTGGCATGCTTGCCGGTTTCTCCGGCTTTGGCCGAAAACTATGCGGCTAAATATGATGTTTATGCCGGGGGCATTCATGCGCTGCAGGCGCGCTTCGATTATCAGGCGGGGCCGAAAGAGTATGCTGTTTCGATCGCGTCTGAAACATACGGCATACTCAGTAAAATAGTGCCATGGCATGCGACTTTGAACACAAAAGGGCAGGTTTTAAAGGGTAAAAAGCTCCCCATAAGCCATAAGGCGGACACAACGACCCGCAAAAAGCATGAGATCAATACCTATAGTTACGATAAAAACGGGGCGCTGGTCAGTTTCAACCAAGTCGTCAACGGCAAGGATGAAACGCTGACCGATCTTGATCCGGCTATATATAAGGATACGATGGATGTCCTGACCGCCATATTCAGCCTGATCGATCAGGTAGGTGTAGGTAAGGGTTGTGAGGCAGAGCCATTGGTGTTCGATTCCGAGCGCAGCTATCGCCTTATTTTCAAAAACGGGAAAAAAGAAATTCTGGTGCCAAATAAATACAGCTCGTTCTCCGGCGAGGCGATTGGATGCGCTTTTGAAGTGAAGCCGGAAGGCGGGAAATGGCATAAAAAACCGCGAGGCTGGATGAAAATCCAGAATCAGGCGAAGAAAAGCGGGCAGATGCCGATAATCTATTTTGCCAATTTATCGAAAACCGAAAAACCAGTTTACGCGCCGGTGCGTACCGTTATTAAAACAGACCTCGGCACCTTTATCGCGCATCTGACGTCTTTTGAGGAAAAGCCTGTAAAATAGGCGTTTTTGCGTTGCAATTGAGTGAAATATCATGTGACTTGAGCCTTTGACACTGTCGGGCAAAGTTAGCGCAAATGAGTTCAGCTATTTCCAAATCAAAATCATCCTCGCCTTCGAGAAAAATCCAGCCCGCATCTGAGATCGCGGTTGTGATTCTCGCGGCGGGCAAAGGTACGCGCATGAAATCGCGAACGCCGAAAGTCCTGCACAAGATCGCCGGCCTGCCGATGATCTCGCATATCGTCAAAGCGGCGGAGAGCCTCAAGCCAAAAAAGATTATCGTGGTTTTGTCGGATGGCATGGACGACGTCGCCAAAGCCGTCGCGCCGCACCAGATCGCGATCCAGAAAATGCAAAAAGGTACCGGCGATGCGATGAAAGCCGCCATGAGCCATTTGGAGGATTTCAAAGGCCAAATATTGGTTCTCTTCGGCGACGTGCCGCTTATCAGTTCAGATACTTTAAAGATGGTGGTGGAGCATCATCGAAAAGGAAAAGGCTTCGGGGCGACCGTGCTGGCTTTCGCTGCGCCCGATCCGAAAGGCTATGGCCGTATCTTCCAAAATCCGGACGGCACGCTGGCTAGAATCGTCGAAGATGCTGATGCCAGCGAAGACGAGAAACTGGTGCGCCTGTGCAATAGCGGCACGATGCTGCTGGAAGGTGACGGTCTGGAAGAGGCGCTGGGCCGCATTAAAAATAAAAACGCGCAAGGCGAGTTCTATCTCGTCGACCTTCCGAAAATTCTCGACGAAGACGGATTATCGACCGGCGTCATTCGCGGCGATTTCCATGAACTAAAAGGTGTTAATTCCCGCGCCCAGCTCGCCGAAGTCGAAATGATCTGGCAGCACAGAAAACGCCTCACGATGATGGGTGACGGCGTGACGCTTCAGGACCCGAACACGATTTATTTCGCGCATGATACGAAAATCGGGCGTGACACAATCATCGGCGCGAATTGCGTTTTCGGCGAAAATGTCGAGATCGAGGATAATGTCGAGATACGCAGTTTTTCCCATCTGGAAGGCGCGCGCGTCAAATCCGGTGCGGTTATCGGGCCGTTTGCAAGATTGCGCCCGGGTTCCGATATCGGTGAAGATGCGCGGATCGGCAATTTCGTCGAAATCAAGAATTCAAAAATCGGCAAAGGTGCGAAGGCCAATCATCTCGGTTACATTGGTGATGCGGAACTGGGCGAGAATTCCAATTTCGGCTGCGGCGCGATTACCGTCAATTATGACGGGCTGAAAAAGAGCAAAACCATTATCGGCAAAAACGTCATGGTGGGATCGAATTCATCTCTCGTCGCGCCGATCAATATTGCCGATGGCGCTTATATTGCCGCCGGTTCGACGCTGACAAAAGACGTCGCAGCGGATGATCTCGTTATCGGCCGCGCCAAAACAATTGTCATGGCGGGTAAGGGCAAAGGCAGAATGAAAACAGAATGAAGCTTTTTATTTTGGTTATCTTGTTTATTATTCCTGCTCCCTTAGCGTACGCGTGTCGTTGTGCTGATCTGGGTCAATCGTCAAGATTTAGTGAGATAGATCAAGTTATTAAAAATGGTGGCTTTATTGGTCTGGTCAGAGCTTCGGAGATTGAGAAAAATGGTTGGCCTTTCGATTGGGCTGGAACATTTGAATTTATCTTGCCTTACGCGAACATAAAGCCGAAAGCTCAAAAAATATCCATTCAAACTCATGAAAAAAACAATTGTGATGTGCCTGCTCCTAAAAATGGAGCTTTGCTTGAAGTGATTTTAAAAAAACAAGGTGACAAGTATCGCTTCTTGCCAACGTGTTCAGGTCTGACTGAGAGCGAATGGCAAAGCTTGTCACAAAAATACAAACTTAAGGAATGTAAAAACGCTGAATGGAGTCATGCAGCTAATTTTCATGGAAGGATATTAAAATGTGCGGAATAGTTGGAATTATATCGAATAAAGATGTATCGCCGATGCTGGTGGAAGGTTTAAAACGCCTTGAATATCGCGGCTATGATTCTGCCGGTATTGCGACGCTGCATGATGGCGTCATGGAGCGTCGCCGCGCGAAAGGCAAGCTGGTCAATCTTGAAACTGCGCTTGAGGCGCAGCCTCTTGCCGGCCATATCGGGATCGGCCATACAAGATGGGCGACGCATGGCGAGCCGACAGAGAATAACGCGCACCCGCATGCGACGGCGCGCGTTGCCGTCGTTCATAACGGCATCATCGAAAACTATGCGGAGCTGAAAGAAGAATTACTGGCGCATCAGGTTCGCTTCGAAAGCGATACCGATACCGAAGTTATTGCGCATCTGATCGATCATTATCTCGTCCAGGGATCTAAGCCTATCGATGCGGCGAATAAGGCTTTCGACCGTTTGCAGGGCGCGTATGCCGTTGTGGTGCTTTTCCTTGGTGAAACCAATTTGCTGGTGGCGATGCGCCAAGGCACGCCGCTCGCTGTCGGTTACGGCGAAGGGGAGATGTTTATCGCTTCTGATTCTTATGCGCTGGCTCCCTTTACCCGCCGCATTTCCTTTTTGGAAGACGGTGACCGCTTGATCGTCACCAATGATAACGCGAAGATTTACAACGCGCAGAAAAAGCCGGTTGAGCGCCCGATCCGCTTGACCGCCCAAAGCGGCAATACCGCAGGCAAGGGCGAATACCGCCACTATATGCTGAAGGAAATTTACGAGCAGCCATCGGTGATCGCCGATACGCTTAACTCCTTTATCAATCCATCGACCAATCAGGTGCATATCTCGGATGAACTCTTGGAAGCGATGCTGCGCGCGCCGCGCCTGACCCTGATCGCCTGCGGCACGGCGTTCTATGCCTGCATGGTTGCCAAATACTGGTTCGAAACTATCGCCCGCGTCCCATGCGAGATCGATGTCGCGTCGGAATTTCGTTATCGCGAGGCGCCGATGCCGCGTGACGGCATGGCGATCTTCGTATCGCAAAGTGGCGAAACGCTCGATACGCTGGAAGCTCTCCGCTACTGCAAGCGCGAACGCCAGATGTGCCTGTCCATCGTCAACACGATTGAGAGCACGATCGAGCGCGAATCCCATATCTGCCTGCATACGCTGGCTGGCCCTGAAATCGGTGTCGCCTCGACCAAGGCTTTCACAACCCAGCTTTCGACGCTGGCCTGTCTGGCGCTGGCGCTCGCCTCCGCCAAAGGTGCGATCAATGCCGCGCAGGCCGCCGATTACGGCTATGCGCTGCGCCATATCCCGCAAGTTGCCGCCAGCATCCTCTCCCATGATAACGAAATTCGCGAGATTGCCGCCGATATCGCCAATGCCCGCGACGTTCTCTATCTCGGGCGCGGCAGCCTCTATCCGCTGGCACTGGAAGGCGCACTGAAACTGAAAGAAATTTCCTATATCCATGCCGAAGGTTACGCGTCGGGTGAGATGAAGCACGGTCCTATCGCCTTGATCGATGAATCGGTTCCGGTCGTGGTGATCGCGCCATCCGATCCTTTATTCGAAAAAACGGCGTCCAATGTCCAGGAAACGGTCGCAAGGGGCGGAAAAGTCCTCCTGTTCAGCGATAAGGCCGGAAACGATAAATTATCCAAGATCTGCAAATGGACCGTCACGATGGGTGATGTTCATCCCTTTGTCGCGCCAATCCTGTATGCGATTCCGGTACAGCTTCTGGCCTATCATGTCGCGGTTGCGAAGGGCACGGATGTCGATCAGCCGCGTAACCTCGCTAAATCCGTCACGGTGGAATAGCGAAGGAGGTCGCTATTGGCATCATTTATTTTCTGGATTTATCCCGCTTGTCGAAATTCTCCCTGGCATGCTGGATTAAATGTTGATTTTTAACCGCCCACATTCCCAGCATGATCACGGGCTCCTTGATAGATAGGCCAAGTTCGGTAAGTGTATATTCAACGCTTGGTGGGACAGTGTCGTAAACCGTGCGTTCGATCAGGCCTTCCCGCTCAAGTCCGCGCAGTGTAAATGTCAGCATCCTTTGTGAAATGCCCGTGATGACTCTCTTCAACTCGTTAAAGCGATGAGGGGACTCGGCAAGTTTCATCACGATTAATACGCTCCATTTGTCACCAACGCGGCCTAAAATTTCCTGAATGGTTTTGCATTCGCTGGTGTCTGTGTCGGGAATATTATGGGTCACATGCATGTTCCTTTGTTATTAGAATGTGCCTTCTTGCACGATAGATGCGGATACCTAGTATAGCCTTCGGTAACCAAGCTATCCTTACTGCCGGGCATAGTTCACGCAAGCTTTTTTTAATTATTTCAATATCCAACCTAACCAAAGGAGATGCCATGACTAAAAATTCGAAGAACGGCCTCGACGCCCTGCTGCGTCCCGAAGACAGCATTCTCGTTCTGATCGATCATCAGCCATTTCAGTTTACCAACCTGAACAGTCACGAGCCAACGATGATTATCAACAATGTCGTGGGACTTGCTAAAGGCGCAAAAATTTTTGATGTACCGACAATCCTGACTACAGTGCTTGAGGAGCGCGGCGGTTATATTATCAAGGGGCTTCAGGATGTTTTTCCGGAACAAAAACCAATTAACCGCACCTGGATCAACACATGGCAAGATCCGAATGTCACAGACATTGTAAAAAAGAGCGGACGCAAACAACTTATTTTGGCAGCGCTCTGGACGGAAGTCTGCCTGGCGATGCCGACAATCCAGGCGCTTGGCGAAGGGTATGAGGTATTTATCGTCACCGATGCATCGGGTGGCGTTTCGGCGGAAACCCATGATATGGCCGTGCGGCGCATGGTTGAGGCAGGGGCTGTGCCGATTACATGGCTGGCCGTTTTATCTGAATGGCAACGCGACTGGGCTCGCGAAAAAACCGCAGGCGCTCTTGCGAATGTACTTCTTGAACATGGCGGGGCAACAGGTGTAGCTTTTGCCTGGGAAACCCAGCTGCTTGCTACCAACACGGCTGCTTAACAGCCAGAGCAAAAATAGTTAATAAACATGATCGAAATGATTATCGAACAGCGGCGTCGCGGACTGGGGGGCGGACTGGAAGTGGGGCGTGTGCTGCCGTTTGCAAAACGGCGCATGGTTGGCCCGTTTATCTTTTTCGATCATATGGGGCCGTTAGATCTTCCGGCGGGCACCGACCATAGTGTCGATGTCAGGCCTCATCCGCATATCGGTCTGTCGACGGTTACTTACCTGTTTGCCGGTGAGATCATGCATCGCGATAGCCTCGGTTACGAGCAGGCGATCCGGCCTCAGGAGGTCAATTGGATGACGGCGGGACGCGGCATCACGCATAGCGAGCGGTTTGAACGTGCGCAGGCGCAAGGCGATCATCTGCACGGCATTCAGGCCTGGGTCGCGCTGCCGACCGAATATGAAGAAATCGCACCGTCATTTTCGCATCATGCCGGATCTGGCCTTCCGCAATGGAACGATGCGGGCGTAATTGGACAACTCATCGCCGGTAGTGCTTATGGATTAACTGCCGCCGCTGAAACGCACTCACCGCTTTTTTATGCCCATCTCGATATGGCTCCGGGTTCGAGTGCCGAGATACCAGTTGGGCATAAGGAACGGGCACTCTATATAGCAAAGGGCGCGGTCGAAATTGCTGGAATGCGCTATGAAAGCGGGCGCATGTTGGTGCTTAGTCCCGACGCCTCGCGCGTAAGGGCATCAGAACAATCAACAGTAATGGTGCTTGGAGGCGAGCCGGTCGGCGAACGATTCATGAATTGGAACTTTGTGTCTTCATCTAAGGAACGGCTCGCTCAGGCAGCCCTGGATTGGAAAGCGGGAAAAATGAAGCTTCCAGATGCCGACGACGCGGAGTTCATTCCAATGCCGGACGGGCCATTATAGCGTATTGGAGATAGTTCCCGGCTATCGCCACCATTTTTGCGGTTGCGAAAGGCACGGATGTCGACCAGCCGCGCAACCTCGCTAAATCTGTCACAGTGGAATAAAAAATAAGCCTGTTGCGGCAATAATATTTGACGCGGTAGGCGGTTTTGCTAGGCTCCTCTTTTTTAAGAGGTTCCTCGCTTGCTGCCTAAATCCGTCAATACAGTCTTGTTTTATGTTATCCCATTTTTCCTTCCTGTGCTGTTTTTCGGTGTGGAGGCTTTTCTCGGCTTCGACCAGAAAGTCGAATTTTATTCCGAATTCGGCATCGAGCTGGTTCAGGAAGCCTTACTCTTCGTCTGTCTTTTTTTGAGTTTGTTTATTTTCGTCACCATAAAACCATCAGAAAATAAATGGCTGCGCATCTGGATGGGGCTCTGCAGTATTGCCTGTTTTTATATCGCGTTTGAGGAAATCAGCTGGGGCCAGAAATTCTTTCAATGGTCAACGCCGGACGTATGGGCGGCGAATGCGACGCAGAAAGAAACCAATATTCACAATCATTCCCAGTTATTCAATCGCGTGCCCAGAACAATTTTAGAAATCGGCATCCTGTTTGGCGGGATCATCATCCCGGCACTCATGACATGGGCGCCACAGAAGCTGCCGCAAAAATTCGAAGCCATCTATCCTTTCCGTTCGATTGCCGTGATCGGTATTCTGGCTTTTATGATCAAGGTGCTCGAGCAGTTTCCCGGCTGGTTTGACATCAAGATTTTCTATCGCAAGAGTGAAGTGATGGAGATATTTATGTATGATTTTATATTCCTGTATCTGGTGTCGATCGCACAGAAATGGAAATTTGAAGGTCGCTTAAGATGAAAAATATTGCGCGTAATTTCCTGATGATCGATATTCCGCTGCTTCTTATGATGGGGCAGGTGCTGGTCGAAATCTTTGTTCCGAATACGGAGAAGGCGGCGTTTCACTCCGAAGGCGGACCGCATGAAGCCATTGAAGCGTTTTTTCTGGTCTTCGCTTTTCCGGTAGCGCTCTTTTTAACATTCAAGGTAAAAAATTTCTGGTTAAAAATCTGGGCGGGGATCGCGGCGCTTTGCTGCTTCTATGTCGCGGGAGAGGAAATCAGCTGGGGCCAGCAGATATTCCACTGGGGGACGCCCGAGAACTGGGCGGCGATCAATGACCAGAATGAGACCAATCTGCACAACACGTCAACATGGCTGGATCAAAAACCGCGCGCTATTTTGGAAATCGGCGTTCTGATCGGCGGTCTGATTATTCCGGCCTTGCGTAAGTGGAAGCCTGAAAGGCTGCCACAAAGATTTAAAGAGATTTATCCCGGCAATATTGTTGTCTTTACGGCGATATGCGCGGTTATCGTAAAGCTGATAGGTATTTACGGTGATACAACAGGGCATCATTTGTTCTGGCGCGTCAGCGAAGTGATGGAATTGTATTTGTATTATTTCGTGCTTCTGTACCTGATCGACCGAAAATTTTCCTGGAAAGAGCAGGGGCTGATCTGATCAGCTTTCGGCTTGCAGCAAAAGCGCACACCAATCGTCATGCACGATACGGGCGATTTTTTTCATGCCGAATTCCTTATGCGCGGCAAGGACGGCCTTTTCCTGATCACGCAATAAGCCTGAAAGAATGACATAGCCTTTGGGTTTTAAAACGCCAGCCAGTTCAGGGGCCATCTCGATCAATGGCCCTGCCAGAATATTCGCGATAACAAGATCGAATGGTGCTGTTTGTTTTACTTTGTGGGTTTTATAGCCATCGCCGCAGGCGCAAGCGACACCCTCTGCCCCGGCAGGAATTTTATTCATACTACGGTGGCGGCAGGAAACGCGCACGGATTCAGGATCGTTATCGATAGCCAAAACTGGTTTTTTCCAAAGACGATAGGCACCGAGGGCGAGAATGCCCGAGCCTGTACCCATGTCTAAAATATTCTTCGGCTTGATGCCCATATCTTTCATACGGATCAGCATTTCAAGGCAGCCTTTGGTCGTGCCGTGCTCGCCGGAGCCGAAAGCGGTGGCGGCATCAATTTGAAGGCCCATCGTTTTTGCAGGAATTTTTTCTTTGTAATGAGAACCGTAGATAAAGAAATCGCCGATCCTGAAAGGCGGGAATTGCTGGTAGGAATGCTCCAGCCAGTTCGTATCGGCGACAGGTTCGATCTTTAGCTTGGCTGCCTGTACTTTCAGGCGCTTGGCGATTTGCGCGGCATTGGGTCTAAAATCCACCAGCCACATAATATCCCAGGCGTTTTTGCTTTTTTCCCAGGATGTAGAAATGGCCTCGTCTTCAAGGAGCGAGGCCATAGTCATAATTTCAGTATCCGATAAGGATAATGGCTGGCTCAGATTGATCGTAAACAATAGTCCTTTAATCTGAGCATCCAGCATTATTTATCGTCTTCGTCGAGTTCAACGTCGAGATCGTCGTCATCATCGAGATCGTCGTCCAGATCAGCGTCCAGATCATCTTCATCGATATCCAGATCTTCGTCTTCGTCGGCGTCAACTTCAACTTCTTCCAGAGAAACTGTCTCAGCTTCTTCCTCTTCGGCCTCTTCTTCTTCAACTTCTGCTGTCTCTACGGCATCTTCGACTTCAGTATCGTCGGCAACATCGTTGGCAGCTAGACGTCCGCGACGGGCCTTGATTTTGACTTCGCCGGTGAATTCAGTATCGCAATTCGGGCATATAACAGGGCGCTTGTTCAGATCGTAAAATCTGGTGCTGCAGCTCATGCAGATGCGTTTCAACCCTCTTGGATCGGAAACCGTAGCTTGGGGCATAAAAATTCCTCTAAGAATTTGGCAGTTAATCTTGAAGCCAAATTATTTGGCCTATTTCAATAGTGAAGTCAAAGCATTTAATATTGGGCATTTAGCACAGGCGATATTGCGCTGCAACAGGGTATACGGAAAAATAGCTTCGCTTTGAAAACCTGTTAACCAAGTATATGCTACGCTTCTATTATTCTTAAGTCCCTATTCAGGAGATCCTTTATGCAAGTTCCAATGGTTATCTGCGGCTACAAACGCTCCCCTTTCCACTTTGCGAATAAAGGAGCTCTTGCCAAAGTCAGGCCCGATGATATGGCTGCAGCCGTCATTAAAGCTCTTTTGGATGAAACCAAGGCCAACACAGCCGAGATCGAGGATTTGCTGATGGGCTGCGCTTTCCCGGAAGCGGAGCAGGGCTTTAACCTCGCCAAGATTGTCGCGCAGATTATCGGCTTGCCGGTGTCAGTGGCCGGGGCAACCGTTAACCGTTTTTGCGGCTCTTCCATGACAACAATTCAAATGGCAGCCGGTTACGCGCAAATGGGCGCGGGAGAGCTATTTATAGCATCTGGCGTTGAATCCATGACCCGTATCCCGATGGGCGGTTTTAATCCGATGCCAAACCCGGCTCTGGGCCAGTCTTACCCGGCGGCTTACATGGGCATGGGCGAAACAGCCGAAAATCTTGCGAAGAAATATTCAATCGACCGCGCAGCGCAGGAAAAATTCTCTTATGAATCCCATATGAAAGCGGCGAAAGCGGCGGCTGACGGTAAATTCGATGCGGAGATCGTGGCCATCGGTGATGTCAAAACAGATGGCACGATCCGTCCTGAAACGACATTGGAAGGTCTTGCCGGGCTGAAGCTTGCGATCGATCAAAATGGAACGGTCACGGCCGGTACGGCGTCACCTTTGACGGATGGTGCGGCGGCGACACTGGTTGCGACAGAAGAATACGCAAAGAAAAACGGCCTGCCGATCCTGGCGCGGATAAAATCAGTTTCCGTTGCCGGATGCGGCGCGGAAATCATGGGTATCGGTCCCGTTCCTGCGACACAAAAAGCATTGGCGCGAGCAGGCCTGACATTAAAAGACATTGAGATCGTCGAGCTGAACGAAGCCTTCGCGGCTCAGTCTCTCTCGGTTATCAAAGAACTCGGTGTCGATCCATCTATCGTCAATATCGATGGCGGCGCGATAGCGCTGGGCCACCCGCTCGGCGCGTCAGGTGCGCGTATCACAGGCAAGCTGGCGAGCCTGTTGCAACGTGAAAAGAAAAAATACGGTCTCGCCACGATGTGTATCGGCGGCGGCCAGGGTGTGGCGGTTATTCTGGAGCGCGTATAATGACAGACATAAAAAAAGTAGCGGTGATCGGTTCGGGTGTTATGGGTTCGGGTATCGCGGCGCAGGTGGCGAATGCTGGAATTCCTGTCGTGCTGCTGGATATCAAGCTGCCAGATAAAGACCTTGCGAAAATGGCGGTTGAAAAACTGCTGAAAACCGATCCGGCGCCGCTTATGTCGACGCGGAACGCAAAATTAATTCAGACAGGTAATCTCGAAGACGATCTCGGTTTGATCGCCGATTGCGACTGGATCGTCGAGGTCGTTCTGGAAGATCTCAAAATCAAGCATGCGACTTACGAGAAACTGACGAAACATATGAAGAAAGGCGCGATCCTGTCTTCGAATACATCAACGATTCCGCTTGAGCTTTTAACCAAGCCTTTGAGCGACGATGTTAAAAAGAATTTCCTGATTACCCACTTTTTCAACCCGCCGCGTTACTTGCGTTTGCTGGAAATTGTCACAGGTCCGAAAACGGATCCGAATGTCACGAAAGCCGTGACGGAATTCTGTGATATCAAGCTCGGTAAAGGCGTCGTCACCTGTAAAGATACGCCGGGATTTATCGTCAACCGTATCCTGACCTATTTTATGCAATCCGCATTGAATGTTGCGGTCGCCGATAACGTGTCTGTAGAAGTTGCGGATGCTGTTCTGTCGAAGCCTGTCGGGATTCCAAAGACAGGTGTCTTCGGCTTGATCGATCTGGTCGGCGTCGATTTGATGCCGCATCTGGCGGATAGTCTTCTGTCGACGTTGCCGGAAGGCGATTCCTATCGCAAGATTTATAAAGACTATCCATTTATCGCGGGAATGATAAAGGCCGGATATAACGGGCGCAAAGGCAAAGGCGGTTTTTATCGCCTCAATTCTGATCCGGCAAAAGCAAAAGAAAAACAGGCGCTGCGCTTAAGTGAAGCCGAGTTCAATGAATCACAATACGCTAAAGCGGACAAGCCGAGGCTGGCGTCGATGGATGCGGGTAAAAAAGGCCTGCGCGCTGTTGTCGATACGGATGATGAAGGCGGTCACTACGCCTGGAAGGTCTTGAGCGACACGTTAGTTTATGCGGCGAGCCTTGTCCCTGATATCGCGGACGATGTGGCGAGTATTGATGAAGCCATGCGCCTTGGCACTAACTGGAAAAAGGGCCCGTTTGAGATGATCGACGATCTCGGCCCGAAATGGTTTGCCGAGAAACTCGCCAGTGAAGGAAAAGTCGTTCCTGACTTCCTGAAAAAAGTCGGCGATGGCACGTTTTACAAAACGGAAAACGGCCAGCTGCAATATTTCGGCACGGACAGCAAATACCACGACGTTAAACGCGCCGCAGGTGTTCTGCTATTGCAGGATATCAAGCGTAAATCGAAACCCGTTTTCAAAACCGGCTCTGCCGCGCTTTGGGATGTTGGCGACGAAGTTCTCTGCCTCGAATTCACCGGCAAGATGAATGCGCTCGACGATCAGGTTTTCGCCGTAATCGATCAGGCTGTAAAAATCACGGGACCGGGCAAACAATTTAAAGCGCTTGTTGTTCACAATGAAAGCTCGGCGTTCTCTGCCGGAGCGAATCTGGGTCTTGCTTTATTCGCTGCGAATATCGCCATGTGGCCGCAGATCGAGGAATTGGTTGCGGGCGGACAGCGTGCCTACAAGGCTCTTAAATATTCGCCGTTTCCGGTTGTGTCGGCGCCGTCAGGCATAGCGCTGGGCGGCGGCTGTGAAATTCTTCTTCATTCCGATCACGTCCAGGCGCATGCGGAAACTTATTGCGGCCTCGTCGAAGTGGGTGTCGGGTTTATTCCAGGCTGGGGCGGTTGCAAAGAAATGCTGCTGCGTTATCAGGCGAAAGAACGCGAGCAATTTGACAAGCAGACAGGCGGCAAGAAACTGTGGTTCTCGCCAAAGAACACGCCGATGGGCGCCGTTAAAAAAGCTTTTGAACTGATCGGGACCGCACAGGTGGCAAAATCCGCCGCGAATGCCAAGGAGCTTGGCTATTTGCGCGACTCCGACGGTATTACGATGAATAAAGACCGTTTGCTGTTCGATGCGAAAAAGAAAGCGTTGGAACTGGTTGAGGGATATCAGGCACCGGCTCCGGTTGAAGATCTGCGATTGCCGGGCCCGTCTGGCAGATATGCGCTTGATCTGGCTGTCTCTGACATGGCAAAAAACGGCAAGGCAACACCGTACGACGTGACGGTTTCATCCGCACTGGCACGCGTGCTGACTGGCGGCGAAAAAGGCGACTGGACCAATCCGATGAAGGAAGACGATATCCTGAAACTGGAACGCGAGGAGTTTATGAAACTGGCGCGTAATCCGGGAACGGTGGCGCGTATCGAAGCCATGCTGGAAACCGGACGCCCTCTACGAAACTAAATTTTTAGTTTGCCGCGAAGCTTTTTTACCTTAAATACGGTTGGTATGACAAAAGACATGCCAATTAAAAAAATAGTCGCCCAAAAATCCTTTAAATGGTTTCTAGGTGCTTTCCTCATCCTTGCAGCTCTTGGTGCTGTCTATGAGCTCTCCAGAGAGAACAAAAAAACGGATGAAAAAATGGCCGTTATGGACGTTCACCGGGAGGTGGTGGCTTTATGCCTGAAGCAATTCCCGGCTGATAATAAAACGAACGAAATTAAAAGCCTTCGGCATTGTGTTTTCAAAAACTCGGTTTTCAGCGATGACAAGGAATTCGAGCCTTTGTGGAAAAACAAAATGGCCATGGCGAAATGGCTGCGGTCTTCCGTGTCAAAGGAAAGGAATAGCTTTCCTCCAATGGAATGTTCCTACCGTTCAGGCACGCTGGTCAGCATGCTAAAATCTGCCGGTTATGAGGCGCATGATCTGGTGATACCCAAGAACGAGGATAATTTCAGCGATCACGTGGTTGTAGAGGTTCTCAATCCGGATACGCAGAAATGGGAAATCCACGATCCTTCCTATGATGTCAATTTTGTTTCCAGCAAGGACAAGGCTCCACTGGATATTAAGCAGATGCTGACAATCGATAAGGATGACTACAAGCCTTGCAATTTTGCGGGTAAATGCGGTTGGCATTTGAGAACCGATGAGGGAATCGATCTGACTTTTAATAAGGCGTATTGGAATATGGCCTATATTAAAGATCTAAATGTTTTGTATTCGACAGACAGGCTCGACATACATGCCAAACGAAACGTTTATGGCAAGCAGTTGAGTTATTGCGAATGGCGCAAAAAATGGTGCAACAATATTGTCGAACTCGACTGATTTGACTTATTAAGTTAGCCCGGTTTTATTTAGCTGAGGGAACCATAACATCCAGTATGGATTTGTAATGGCTTTAAAGTCTATTTTAAAAGAAATTTTACCAAGGAAATAGGATCGCTTAATGAAAGTCTGGCTTCTGTTTGAAGGCCCGTATGATGGCGACAAGCCTGGCCAATACGAGATTCGCCGTTTTCTCGAAGAAGGCGCAAAGCGTGGATATGACGTAAAAGTTTTCGGACCCTCTCAATTCGATCTGAAATGCCCAATGATCGGATCGAATACTGTATGGGTTGATAGTCAGCCGCAGCAACTGCCTGACGTCGTCATTCCGCGTATGGGCGTCGGCACGACTTATCTTGGTCTTGCCGTGTTGCGACATCTGCGCCGCGCCGGTGTCGTGGTTCTCAATCGCGCCGCCGCCGTGGCCGCCGTGGCCGATAAGCTGCATACATTCCAGGTTCTCTCTCTCGAAGATATGCCGCTGCCGAAAACTATTTTTGGTAAATGTCCGGTCGATGTCGATTTGATCGAAAAAGAACTCGGCTTTCCGGTTGTCGTTAAAACATTAAAAGGCACGCAAGGGTCTGGTGTTTATCTGTCGGAAAATCCAGAAAATTTGCGTGATATGACTGGGCTTTTGACCAATGACGGCGATGAAAGCCTGCCTGTCGTATTTCAGGAATTTATCAAAGTCAGCGCGGGCCGCGATTTGCGTGTTTTCGTCGTCGGTAAAAAATGCGTCGCCTGTATGGAGCGCTCGGCAACAGACGGCAGCTTCAAAGCCAATATCAGCCGTGGCGGTGTCGGCAAGAATGTCCCGATTACGCCAGAGATGGAAAAACTGGCCCTTGATGTCTGCCGTATTCTCGATCTCGAAATTGCCGGTGTTGATCTGCTATATAACGATAACGGTTACCTGATCTGCGAGGCAAACTCTGCCCCCGATTTTAAAGGGCTTGAGAAATTCTGCAATGTCGATATTCCGTCCGTGATTTACGATCATGCGGCGAATTTATTGGGCGTGGCGAAACTTGAAGTTAGCGGTAATGTTACACCTTTTTCCCGCTGGTCGAAGGCCGCAAAATCAGGCCTGTCGAAAATAAAGCTATTCGGGACAAGATAATCAGTCTTCCTTCAGCCATTGGCTTGAAATTTCGTGTCCATGCAAAGCGGTACATAAGGATGCCGAAAGAGCGTCAACTCTTTCAGGGATTTGAAACGGCGTATTGATCATCATCACACCGCAACCATTGAAACTGTCACGCCTGTTCCTTGGATGCATTAAAAACTCCGATATCCAGATGCGGTGCGCGTTTTCCAGTCCGAGGGCGGCATCGAAAATTTCATGCATCGAGGATTCTGCCTTGATCGGATACCAGATCATATAGCATCCTGTAGCCCATCTTTTCATCCATTCAGGCATCTGTCTTGCCAATGTCTGAAATTCGTCTTTCCGTTCAAAGGGGGGGTCGATCAGGATAACGCCTCGCTTTTCAACAGGAGGGATGGCGCCGCGGATACTGTCATAAGCATCGATATGAAGCGTCTTGACGTTCTTGAAACCGTAGAGGGTTTTTTTGAGAGTTTGCAAATCTTCCGGGTGAAGTTCATTGGCCAAGAGGCGGTCCTGATCGCGCAATTTGTCGGCAATTAGTAAAGGGGAACCGGGATAGGTGCTTTGCTCCCAATATGGTTTCAGAATGGCTTGAAACCCCGCAAGATCGGGATTGGAAAAGTCAATATTCATAAAAGCGCCAGCGCCTTCTGAATACTCCCGCGTTTTCTGGGCTTGTTCGGAATTCAGCGCATATAATCCGCATCCGGCAAAGGCGTCGAGCGCAAATAATCCCTTTTCTTTATTCTGCAAATAGCCAAGCGTCATATTCAAAATCAGGTGCTTGAATATATCGGCGAAATTTCCAGCGTGATAAATATGGCGGTAGTTCATTTTTGTTCTATCTGTTTTATATATTAATTAAGTTTTAAAGTGCTCATGTCAGGATGGAAAGATGTTTAACTGGACGAAGTCTAAAAATCCGCCTGCAGTGCAGCAAAATCAAGGCGAGATCAGCAAAAAAGATCAACTGATCCTGGAAGCGATGGGCCATGCCAAAAATGCCCGCGAGGCGATCGGTGAAGAAACTTTGGCCAAGCTTCGCAGCCTGATGGAAAAGCAACAGCAAGCCCAAAAGACACCGGAACAAAAAGCCAAGGAGGCCATACGCTCTCTCGCACCTGAAGCCGTGGCCGCCGTTGAAAATTCTCCTATGGAACAAGCTAAAAAGATTTTACAATCAATGGAGCCGGAAAAACTCGCGCAGCATCTCCGCCTTTTGCGTGAATACGATAAATCGAACTAACACCCCTCTTAAGGAGTCACCATGCCCGTTTACAAGGCCCCTCTCGAAAATATGAATTTTATTCTGCACGATGTTTTGGGTGCCGGAAAACTGTCGGAACTCCCGGGCTATGAAGACGCGACAAAAGATTTGATGGATCAGATTTTAGAAAGTGGTTCGCAAATTTGTGAAGAGGTCTTGTTTCCGCTGAACCAGTCAGGTGACAAAGAAGGCTGTCATTACGAGAACGGGGTTGTGCGCACACCGAAAGGCTTTATAGAGGCTTATAAAACTTACACTGAAGGTGGCTGGACAGCGCTTTCCGCCGACCCGGCCTACGGTGGCATGGGTATGCCGCATTTGTGGAATTTCGTTTTCATGGAAATGATATGTTCGTCCAATATGGCGTTTGGTATGTATCCGGGATTGTCCGAAGGTGCGTACCGCGCAATCTTGCTGCATGCGACAGAGGAATTGAAGCAAACCTATCTGCCGAAAATGGTGACCGGTGAGTGGTCAGGCTCAATGTGCCTGACCGAGCCGCATTGCGGAACCGATCTCGGGCTTATCCGCACGAAGGCTATCCCGAATGATGATGGATCTTATAAAGTATCGGGAACCAAGATTTTCATTTCGGCTGGCGAACATGATCTGACTGAGAATATTATTCACCTCGTTCTGGCGAAATTGCCCGATGCCCCTGAAGGCTCGCGCGGTATTTCACTTTTCGTCGTGCCAAAATTCCTGCCCAAGGAAGATAATAAGCCCGGTGCGCGTAATGGCGTCATGTGCGGTTCTATCGAACATAAAATGGGGATCAAGGCCTCTTCAACCTGCGTCCTCAATTTCGATGACGCGCAAGGCTGGCTGGTCGGCGAACCGCATAAAGGTTTGAAAGCCATGTTCACGATGATGAACGCGGCGCGCCTGGGCGTTGGTATGCAAGGACTTGGTATTGCCGAAGTCGCCTATCAAAACGCGCTTTGGTATGCGAAAGACCGTCTGCAAATGCGTGCGCTCGATGGCACAAAATATCCGGATAAGGCGGCGGACCCGATTATCGTTCACCCGGATGTACGCCGCATGTTACTGACATCGAAAGCTTTCTGCGAAGGTGCACGCGCCTTGTCCTATTGGGTCGGCATGAATTTGGATATCTCGGAAAAACACCCTGATGCACAAACGCGTCAGGAAGCCGATGATCTGGTGGCATTGTTGACACCTATTGTAAAAGCATACCTGACCGATATGGGTTCTGAAGTGTCGAATTTGGCCATGCAGGTTTATGGCGGCCATGGCTATATCTGGGAATGGGGTGTCGAACAATATGTCCGCGATGCGCGGATCAGCCAGATTTACGAAGGCACCAATGGTATTCAGGCGCTCGATCTCGTCGGGCGTAAAATGGGCCAGAATTTCGGAAGGTTGCTCCGCCGCTTCTTCCAGCCGGTATCCGATTTTATAGAGGCAGAACAGGCCAATCCGGATCTTGCCGAATTCATCATGCCGTTTGCCAAGGCTTTCGCGAAGTTGCAGCAAGTTACCGCGATCATTGCCCAGAAAGGCATGAAGGACCCGAATGAAGCGGGAGCTGCCTCGGTTGACTACCTGCGTATGTTCGCGCTGGTCGCGCTCGGCTTTATGTGGTGCCGTATTGTAAAAGTCGCTTCCGCAAAACTCAAAGAAGGCGGTGACGGCAAACAAGAGTTTTATGACAGCAAGATAAAAACCGCGCGTTTCTTCTTTGAACGCATGCTGCCGGAAAATGAAGCAAGATTCCGTATGATCATGGCGGGAGCCGGTCCTCTCATGGAAATGACAGAAGGAGAATTTTAATGGATCTCGAACAAATCACCGAAACTTTAAAAAAACGCGTCGGCAGCGGCGGATTTAATCATACCGCTCTTTTTGATTTTGATGACGATGGAAAAGTTTTCGTCGACGGCACGCAGTCGCCTCCATTGGTAACGAACGAAGAAGGCGATGCTGAAGTAACGCTGGCGACATCCTTGGAAACATTCTCAAAAATTCTCGATGGTTCCCAAGATCCTAACTTCGCCTTTATGATGGGCAAGCTTAAAGTGCGGGGCAGTATGGGTCTGGCCCTTAAATTGAACGGGATGCTTGAAGCTTAAGGGCTTGTCGTTCAGTATTGAACAGCTTATTCTGCGCTATGCATCTTTATTTCCGTGTTCTCTGGGTCCTGATCAGCTCATTTTTTAAGCCTAAAATTTTGTCCATTCTCGAACCATCCGTTTTGAGATTCAAAGTCCTGCCCAACGATCTTGATTTCAACATGCACATGAATAACGGGCGCTATCTGACAATTATGGATTTAGGCCGTTTTGATCTGGTTTTACGGGCCGGTCTTTTACAAACTATGCTCAAACAAAAAAGCGTACCGATATTGGGGTCAGCAACAATCCGTTATCGCCTGCCCTTGATGCCGTTCCAGTCCTATGAGCTGCATACGCGTATTGTTTCCTGGGATGATAAATGGGCCTATATGGAGCAGCGCTTCGTGATCGCCGATGGCGGCGCAAAACATGGCGCAGTGGCCGCTGTCGCTTTGGTTAAAGGCAGTTTCTATGATCAGAAGCATAAAAGAACTGTGCCGACAAAAGATGTTCTGGATAGTGCTGGATTATCGGTTGAGGCACCGGAAATGCCAGTGCACATTCTTGAATGGCAAAAATCGGAAGATTTTCTGCGGGAAGTAACGAAAACAGGAAGTGAGCAATGATCAGGCTGCATAATTTTGAAGAATTGCAGGCTTATGCCGGGGCGGAGGATTCTGTACTGGGCCTTGTGCCGACTATGGGCGCTCTGCATGAAGGGCATTTGCATCTGGCCCAGATAGCGCTAGCGGATTCCGACCGCGTTATCGTCACTATTTTCGTGAACCCGAAACAATTCGCGCCACATGAGGATCTGGCAAAATATCCGCGCACGCTGGAAGCCGACATGGAAAAACTGGCGGCGATAGGTGTCCACGCCGTATACACGCCAAGTGTCGACGATATGTATCCAGAAGGCTTCGCCACAAAAATTTCCGTATCAAAAATTTCAGAACCAATGGAAGGCCAGTTTCGCCCGCAATTTTTTGATGGCGTGGCGACGATTGTCGCGAAATTATTTTTGCAAGTGATGCCTGACAAGGCCTTCTTTGGCGAAAAGGATTACCAGCAATTGCAGGTCATCAAGCGCATGGTAACGGATCTGAATTTGCCGATCGAGATCGTGCCGGTGCCGACCGTACGCGACAAAGATTCAGGTTTGGCGCTATCGTCCCGTAACGCTTATCTGAGCGAAGATGAGTTAAAAATTGCCCAGCAACTGAATCTTGTTCTGCTGACCATGGCGGAGAAAATAGATTCGGGGTTTGATACGAGAGAAATCGAAAGCTGGGGTATTG
>QFOT01000019.1 GCA_003241285.1 Micavibrio aeruginosavorus | reverse complement strand
AATCATCAAGAATGTAACCCTGACAAAAGACGGATCAATCATTCATCCGAACTTCAATTCCTAAAGAGGTTTTATCATGACACAAACCGCTCCCAACTCACTGACTGCCGAAGCGCAAGGTGTTGCCCAGATGGCAAACCAGCTCGCCGAATACGCAAATCGCCTTGCTATCGATACGGCGCAATACTCCTTTGAACCCGGCGCAGCGTCCGGCTCCTTCCTAATGACAGGATTGACCGTTTTCGTTCTCGCCTGCTTCGTTGGATATTATGTAGTATGGCGCGTAACTCCTGCACTGCATTCTCCGCTCATGGCGATTACGAATGCTATTTCTTCGGTTATTATCGTCGGCGCGCTGATTGCCGCCGGGCCTCTGGCCGATGGCATAACCTTCTCCAAACTGATGGGCTTTTTCGCAATCATTCTTGCTTCAATCAATATTTTCGGCGGATTTATTGTTACACGCCGCATGCTCTCCATGTTCAAGAAAAGAGGATAATTTATGTCATCCTTTGCACCCCTCCTCTACCTCGTTTCTTCTGTCTGCTTTATCATGGCGCTGCGCGGGCTTTCATCCCCGGTCACATCCCGTCAAGGCTTGAATTACGGCATCTCCGGCATGGTAATCGCTATTGCCACAACATTATTCACGGATATCGTCCAATCATACTGGCTGATCGTACTCGGTATCGCCATCGGTGGTATTATCGGCACATTTATCGCCATCAAAATCAAGATGACGGCTTTGCCACAACTGGTCGCGGCCTTTCACTCTCTGGTCGGCCTGGCTGCTGTGCTCGTTGCTGCCGCTGCGTTTCACAATCCGCTCGCTTATAAAATCGGTGCGCCGGGTGAAATTCATCTCTCCAGCCTGATTGAAATGGCGCTGGGCGTTGCTATCGGGGCCGTTACGTTCACAGGCTCGATCATCGCCTGGGGCAAGTTGCAAGGCGTGATTACAGGAAAGCCCGTTACTTTCAGCGGACAGAATCTGATCAATGCAGCTCTCGGCCTCATGTTGATTGCTCTGATTGTCATTCTCTGCATAACCGAAAGCGTTGCCGTTTTCTGGATGATCGTGGCGTTATCCCTTGTCATTGGCGTAATGGTTATCATCCCGATTGGCGGTGCCGATATGCCGGTCATCGTTTCCATGCTCAATTCCTATTCCGGCTGGGCGGCGGCGGGTATCGGCTTCACCCTTCAAAATAACCTGCTCATCGTTACAGGCGCGCTGGTCGGTGCATCCGGCGCCATCCTGTCCTATATCATGTGCAAAGGCATGAACCGCTCTTTCCTGAGCGTCGTCCTGGGCGGCTTTGGCGCAGAGCAGACAGCTTCGGTAAATGTTTCGACTGCCGGAAAATCTGCGAAAATTGGTTCCGCCGAAGACGCTGCCTTTATCATGAAGAACTCCGGCAAGGTCATTATCGTGCCGGGCTACGGCATGGCGGTCGCGCAGGCCCAGCATGTCCTTCGAGAAATGGGCGATATTTTAAAGGCCCATGGCGTCGACGTGAAATATGCTATCCATCCGGTTGCCGGACGGATGCCCGGCCATATGAATGTTCTTCTGGCCGAAGCGAATGTAGCCTATGACGAAGTATTCGAGCTTGAAGATATCAACCGCGACTTCTCGCAGGCCGATGTCGCCTATGTTATTGGCGCGAACGATATTACAAACCCCGCAGCCAAGACGGACTCATCTTCTCCGATCTACGGCATGCCAATCCTTGATGTCGAGCGGGCGAAAACGGTTCTCTTCGTCAAACGATCAATGGGCTCAGGCTATGCCGGTATCGACAACCCGCTTTTCTTTGCCGACAATACATTGATGCTTCTGGGCGATGCAAAAAAGATGACCGAAGATATCGTAAAAGCTCTCGAGGCTTGATCAAAAAGGGCGCTGTTAGCGCCCTTTTTAATGCGCCGCACTAAAGGAATCACTTAACAAAACCATAAAATTAACTAAAATTTTACGCATCTCGTATTTTATATGAGTAATAAACAATTGAGTAAAATATGGCGTTCTCGAAAGATGGCCTACCGCAGATCAGAGAAGATTTCAAAAAAGCCCGGCAGCAGCCAGAGGGCTGGACAAGCAATTACTTTATAAACGCCGATCAGGAAAAGATCTTCTATGCGAAGATTCCAGCTCTTCCCTCTACTTCTCCCGTAAAGGGCAGCGTTGTCATGACAACGGGATATGGCGACAGCATCTACAACGAGTATGACAGCATCCGCGAATGGCAAGAACGTGGATATGATGTATATGCCATGGATTGGGCCAGTCAGGGCTTCTCCCAGCGCAATCCTGATCACCCGAACAGGCCGTCATCACGCCCTCTTTCCTATCATGTCCGGGATCTTGACCAGTTTGTCCACCATGTAGTTGAGCCGCAAGCCAACAGGCCTTTAATTCTCTCCACTCACTCGATGGGCGGAGCCATTGGCGCGATGTACCTGAAAGAACATCCGGGAATATTTGATAAAGCCGTATTGGCGGCGCCAATGCTGGATCTCGATACATCTATCCTTCCGCGCGAGTGGTTTAAAAATATAGCCCATGTCGCTAAAAATATCGGGCTAAAAAATATGTCCCTGCCGAACTGGCGGGATACGATTTACGATATCAAGAATTTCAGCATGGGCAGGGGAAAATTATCAGACACGTTCAGCGCAACCGTGAATGATGATTACAAGCCTTACGAATTGAAACTACCGAGCTGGGGCTGGGTAACATCCGCATATGCTGCCATGGATAAAACAGCGAAGCCTGATTTTTTTCACAACATAAAAGCAAACATATTATTTGTCTCGGCAGGACATGACGAACTGGTCGATAATAAGATAATAGAAAACGCGGCAAGGACAGCGCCCAACGGGCAATTACTTCACTTGCCCGAAGCTCAGCACAGTATAAGATCCGCTTCCCAGAAAGACAAAGAAACCTTATGGAGAAATATCGATAATCTTCTGGAGAATTCGAATAAAATGCAACCGATTACCAGACATGAGATTAAAAATCATAAATCTTTGATTTCAGGCCAAGATTTACAGCCCGCTTTCGGATAAATTAGGCATTCATTATCTTTTATCCGGCAATCTTATACTTTCATGACTATTGATCACACATTACTTTTCCAGAAAAGATTCTCGCAGCCTGACAACTGGCGCTGGCATCATTTTAAATCTGCGACAGGCCATAAAATCAGGTTCGGTTCCGTCTTTCCAAAAGACAAAATTCCGGAAGCCGTTGTCGTATGTCTCCCGGGTTTTCGTGAGTTCGGCGAAAAATATTTCGAGCTTGCCCATGATATGCTGGAACGCAATATCGGTTTTTGGGTCATCGACTGGGCAGGACAAGGCCAGTCGGACCGATTGCTGCCAAATGATCCCTTAAAAGTCCATTCACTGGGCATTGAAAAAAATGTCCAGGATCTTGATCAATTCTTAAATGACTACGTAAAGCCCGCCGCCGTTCACCCTGATGTCGGTCGCCTTCCTGTTTTCCTGATTGGCCATTCGATGGGCGCTCATATAGGCCTTCGCTTTATGCATAAATATTCGTCTAACCTGGTCAGGGGCGCTGCGTTTTCCGCGCCGCTTGTCGCCATACGGCAATTTGCCCGCTATCCTGCCTTCCTCGTGAAGCTCTTAAGCATGTACATACGCATGTCATCGGAAAGCTACATCCCCGGCGGAGAAAAAATGGCCGAGCTGGCAAGGGAAGCTGCGCCAGGAACGGGTTTTTATTCCAGCGATCCTGACCGTGACCAACTCCACCGCAACTGGTTTATGCATCAGGAAACGCTTAGAGTGAATGGCCCGACTTACGGATGGCTAGCCGAAACTTTAAAATCCTGTCTTATTCTACAAAAGAAATCCTATCTTCGCAAAATAGAGTTGCCCGTGTTGATTGCCACCGCCGAAAAGGATTTTATCGTTTCCAGCAAGGCCACTAAAAAACTCGTTTCACGCTTGCCAAATGGAGAGCTTCTGGAATTACCCGACGCCCAGCATGAAATCTTTATGGAACGTGATGATATCAGGAACAAATTTCTAGCTAAATTCGATGAATTTATTCACAGGACCGTTCTTTCCCGTGAGGATAGATTGAAAAAATTCTGACTTTAGGCCAGTATTGATATTAGGAGAAAATCATGGACGAAACCCTACTGAATAAAGCCCGCCTGAGCGACCGCATTATTTACGCGATTAAACTTGCGATTGAACAAAAGGACGTAAAGATCGCAGATATGCTGGTCGGCGCGCTGGAACAGGCCATGACACGCAACACAGGCGGCGGAGAATTCGTCGAGCGCCGTGAATATCCGGTGGAGTTTGAAAAAGAACTCGATAAATTGCGCGAGATCAAAAAGAAATCCTGATCTTACGAAATCAGGTCAATCCATTCCTGTTCGCTTAATATTGTTACACCAAGATCTTTTGCCTTTGTAAGCTTTGAACCGGCATCTTCGCCCGCGATCACGTAATCCGTCTTTTTTGAAACCGAGCCTGCAACTTTGGCCCCAAGGTTTTCAGCTTTTGATTTTGCTTCCGCCCGCCCGAATTGAACCAAGGTTCCGGTAAATACAACCGTTTTACCTGCAACTTTACTGTCACCAATATCAGGCGCTACGAAATCTTCTATTTGCAGAAGCGGGCGAAGGTCGGACAGAACTTCCAGATTATGCTTCTCGGAAAAAAACTCGAGCAGGTCTTTTGCAACGCTTGGACCGATATCTTCAATATTGGTCAGATCATGATAAGCGTCTGAATCAATATTTTGCGCCTGTCTCATGTTATCTACCAGATTTTCAATTGTGCTGTAGGTCATAGCAAGCTTTCTGGCTGTCGCTTCACCGACCTGCCTGATCCCAAGCGCATAAATAAACCGGTCCAGCGAAATCCTGCGGCGTGACCGGATCGAATCGAACAGGTTTTGAGCGCTTTGCGATCCCCAGCCTTCACGCACACGAAGCGGCGTTATACTGCCCTTGTCATTTTCCTCAAGACGAAAAATATCTCCAGGCGCCCTAACCATACCTTCGGCATAAAATTCTTCGATAATCCTGGTACCCATTCCCTCAATATCAAAAGCGCTACGGCTGACGAAATGTTTCAGGCGCTCGACAGCCTGCGCAGGGCAAATCAAACCGCCTGTACATCTTGTTATAACCTCGCCTTCTTCACGTATCGCATGCGAATGACAAATAGGGCATTTATCAGGAAATATATAGGGCTTGCTATCGATATGGCGTTTTTCTAGCACCACAGATAAAACCTGCGGAATGACATCACCCGCACGCTGTATCACAACGTGATCGCCGATGCGGATGTCCTTACGCTTGATCTCGTCTTCATTGTGAAGCGTAGCTTTCGATACGACAACACCGCCAACTGTAATCGGCTCCAGATCAGCAACCGGCGTTAGCGCACCCGTGCGCCCGACCTGAATGCGAATATCATTGATGATCGTTACCGCCTGCTCTGCCGGGAATTTATGAGCAATCGCCCAGCGCGGCGCACGGGATACAAAACCAAGACGTTCCTGCCAGTCGAGTCGATCAACTTTATAAACAACGCCGTCGATATCGTAATCAAGGTCAGGCCGCAAATTCTGAACCTTTGTATAATAATCAATGATCTTTCCCGGTGTATCCGCATGTGCCTGCGGCTCTGCCTGAGCAAAGCCGTATGATTTAAGCTTCGCGCGTATACCATCCTGCGTATCGGCAATGGCCTCGCTTATCTCTCCCAGCGCATAACCGAAAAAACGCAAAGGACGCGAAGCCGTTATCTTGGGATCGAGCTGGCGCACACTCCCCGCAGCGCCGTTGCGCGGATTGGCAAGGGTAGTTTTACCAGCCGCTTCCAACGTTTCATTGAGCTGTAAAAATTCGTCACGGCGCATATAAATTTCACCGCGCACTTCCAGAATGTCCGGTGGACTGCCTTTTAGCCTTTTTGGAATATCGGCAATTGTCATGATATTGGCCGTAATATCTTCACCTTGCGTGCCATCACCACGCGTTGCGCCCAATACTAATTCACCCTTCTCATAGCGAAGCGAACAAGATAGCCCGTCAATTTTCGGCTCTGCCACCATATCGATTTTAGCATCTGGCCCAAGGCTCAGGAATTTACGGATACGGTCAAAGAAATCGGTGACGTCTTCCTCTGCAAAAGCATTACCGAGCGAGAGCATAGGCTTCGAGTGAGCGACGGTACGGAAACCCTTGGCAGGTTTGGCTCCGACTTTATGGCTTTCGGTATTGGCCAAATCAGGGAAGTCTTTTTCAATCTTTTCTAACTCGCGGCGGAGTTTATCGTAGTCGGCATCAGAAATTTCAGGCCTGTCCTGACCGTGATATTTCTCGTCATGATAGCGGATTTCTTTCAATAATCTGGCATGGCGCGCGCGCGCATCTTCGTATTCCAAGTCGAACATTACGCTGCGACTTCCAGTAACTTACCAGCCGCCGCCCTTGCCTCTTTCGTAATCTCGCTACCAGATAACATACGGGCGATCTCTTCCTGACGGTCCTTACCTTTGAGCGCAATGATCGATGTCTTCGCGTCTTTTTTGGATACAACCCAATGATGGTCGGCACGTGCAGCGACTTGCGGGGAGTGCGTGACCACCAACACTTGATGCTGCTGCGCCAAACGCGCCAGACGCTCGCCGACTGCGCTTGCCGTTGCGCCGCCGATGCCGGTATCGATCTCGTCAAACACATAAGTTGCGGCCTGCGTTGCCGCTTCTGCTAGGACTACTTTTAGCGCGAGCATAAATCGAGCCATTTCTCCGCCTGATGCAATCTTGTTCAGCGGGGCCGGATCAGCATTATCATTGGTCGTAACCAGAAAAGCCACGGCATCATAACCATTTGGCCCCCATTGCGTTTCATCCTTTTGTGCCACAATCGATGTCTGAAAACGGGCCTTTTCCATCTTCAGCGGCGCCAGCTCTTTATTGACGAGCTTGTCCAGCTTACCGGAAACAGAGAGGCGCTTGTCATGCAGTTTTTCGGCTTGAACCTGGTAGGCCGACCTGGCTTTTACGATCTCTTTTTCCAAATCGCCGATCACATGATCCTGATGATCCATAAGCTTCAACTTCGCAGAGAAGTCTTGATAAAGCGCCGGGAGATCTTCCGTCTGGCAGTGATGCTTACGCGCCAGCGCCCGCAGCGCATATAAACGGTCTTCGATAGTTTCCAGACTATGTTCAGCGGAATCGACATCTCTCATCAGGCTTTCAATTTGCCGATGAGCCGTTTGAATTTCAGCAGAAGCACGGTCAAGCACTTCCAGTATTTTCTTGATTTCCTCTTCCCCGACTTTGTCGGCGACTTTATTGAGAGCCTTCCAGGCCTGCGCGATACGGGCATCGGAACCTTCTTCACCAGCCAATGCTTCTTCAGCAAACGAAATAGCCTGAATGATCGTATCGCGGTTCTGGAGCTTCTGGCGCAAACCCAAAAGCTCCTCTTCTTCACCTGCTTGCGGATCAAGAGCTTCAAGGTCTTTAACACTGTCCCGCAGCCAGGCTTCGTTCATGGCTGCTTTTTCAGCTTCGGCTTTTGCCTGTTCCAGCCGACGAATTTTATCCTGCCATGTGTCATAGGCTGATTTTGTCAGGCTCAAGAGATTTGTAGCATCAGCATAATCATCCAATACTTGCCTGTGCAACGCCGGATTTAAAAGCCCATAAGTTTCAAACTGGCCATGGATATCAACCAGCGTTTCGCCAAGTGACTTCAAAAGACTGATACTGACAGGCTCGTCATTGATAAAAGCCTTGCTGCGCCCATCGCTGGCGAGCGTTCGCCGCAGAATGATCGTCGTTGATGTTTCCATCTCCTGCTCTTTTAAAATAATATTCGCAGGATGATCGGCAGGCAATTCAAACTCGGCTGTCACCGATGATTGATCACTGCCGCGCCGCACGAGAGAGCTATCGGCACGCGAGCCCAAAGCAAGGCCAAGAGAATCAAGAAGGATTGATTTACCGGCACCGGTTTCACCGGTGAGCGCGGAGAGCCCCCGGCTGAAATCGAGGGATAATTGCTCGATCAGGACAACGTTCTTGATATGGAGGGATTTAAGCATTGTCCCGCCTGTTTCCTTCAGTCGTCTTTGAGAAGAGAGCCAACGGTGCGGTCAAGAAAGCTTTGGCTGTTCTTAAGTTTGGCTTTTTGCGCAGGATCGAGAAGATCAAACGCATCCTGATACCATTTACTGCCCGGATAATTGTAAGCGAGAACAGCAGCTACGCGCGTCGCCTCGTCTTTGAGGCCGAGGATTGTATAAGCTTCAACCAGTCGCAATAGCGCTTCCGGCGCATGAGTTGTCGTCTGGTAGTTCTTGATGACCGTGGTAAAGCGGCCAATCGCGGCATTGATTTCGTTATTCTTCAGGTAGTAACGTCCAATTTCCATTTCCTTACCTGCCAGGTGATCAAGCGCCAGATCACGTTTTAGCTCGGCATCCCGGCGGTATTTACTATCAGGGAAACGATCGATCACGACATTCAGGGCTGTCAGCGCATCTTTTGTCATCGCCTGATCCCGCGCGACATCCGTGATCTGCTCGTAATAACACATGGCTTTCAGATAATACGCATAGTCGATTTGTTCATGGCCCGGATGAAGCTCGATAAAACGGTCCAGCGATATAATCGCTTCGTCGTAGCGCATGTTCTCATAGGCGGATTCTGCAGATTTTATCTGCGCGCGCGTGGCGAAATCCGAATATGGATGCTGGCGTTCGACTTCGTCAAAAAGCTTCCCGGCCTTGAGGATCTGTGCGCTTCTCATTGGCGCAAGCTGCCAATAATAAAACGGGGGCTAGAAGAGAAACGGAGGCAAAAATGGCAAGTTTTTTCATGCCTTTTATGTAGCACGGCGGAAGAAAAAATCGAATATCAATTATAGGGAAATAAGCGGTTTTCCGCTTATTTTAGGCCAACCCTTAGGCTGACTCTTAAGCCGCCTGGGAAAGCTGGGCTTTCATGGCATGGACCGGCACCATATCGCTGACCGCTGCATCGATATCGATATAAAGGTCCATCGTCGTCCAGGCATCGGCCTGAGCAAACAGGGCATGCAGGATCTTGTTGTTCATGGCATGCCCAGCCTTGAAACCTTCATAGAGGCCAATGATCGGTGCGCCCGCCAGATACAGGTCACCGACAGCGTCCAAAAGCTTGTGACGGGCAAATTCGTCATGATAGCGCAGACCGTCTTTATTCATGACGGTTTCCTTATCGAGAACGATGGCGTTATCCATGGAACCGCCGAGAGCCAGACCCATGGCGCGCAAAGCCTGAACTTCTTCCATAAATCCAAACGTGCGGGCATCGGAAACATCCGTCAGGAAATGGCCGTTGAGCATTTCAATCTCATAGGATTGGCGTCCAATGGACGGATGAGCGAATTCAATGACGGATTTAAACTTGGAGCCTATTGCCGGCTTTAAAACCACGCGTTTGTCGCCGTCTTCAATCACGACTTCTTTCAGAATTTTAATTGCTTTGCGCGGCGCGGTTTGTGTTTTCAAACCAGCTTTTTGAATGGCAGTGACGAAAGGCTCGGAGGAGCCGTCCATAATCGGCACTTCCGGACCATCAAGCTCGACCACGGCATTATCAACGCCACAGGCGCGAAGAGCGGCCATTAAATGTTCGATCGTACCGACAGTGACGCCAGCCTCGTTACCGACGACTGTGCAAAGGCGGGTATCGACAACACGATCCCATTTGCCCTCGATCTTATTATCACGATCAGAAACATCGGTACGGACAAAAACGATGCCGGAATCGATATTTGCAGTTTTAATTTTAAGGCTGGTTTCTGCGCCGGAGTGAAGACCTACGCCAGAAAGGGTGGCGGTTTTGGACATTGTATGTTGCATGTGCTTTTAAACTTTCGGCGGGCTTTCAAAATTAATCAGTATTATGAACTTAAAATAGAGGTCGCCGCCCTTAACCTCAATTCACGCTTTGTAACGCGGTGTTACAAATATTAAGTAATTGTTTTAATTATATAAAAACCACCTCTATCATTTCGATTGCCGTTTTTAATCAATTTTTTGCTTAATATTATACTAATACATTAGATAAAACTGAAATAATATTGTTTTCAATTACTTAGATTAGCCTCCTACTTCGTTGTGTCGTTTTTGATATTTTTTATTTCCCTATCTCTCCCAAGTGAGGAAGAAGGAATAAAGACATAGTCCCCGCCGTTCACCTTGGGGATGGCCGAAAAACGGCGTGGCTTTTCACGCTGAAGCCTAACAATAAAATCATGATGCGTTTTTGAAGACTATTCAATAAAAAAGCCCGCTTTCGCGGGCTTTCAATTAATTTGCCTGTCTTCTGAGAAAGGCCGGGATTTCCAGTTCAGGATCACCCGAAGACGGCCCTGACGGAGAATCGATGTTCAGGCGGCCCTGAGCCGGCATATCGGGTGCGCGGCGCGGCGCGGCGCGCATGTCTGCTCTCGGCGCTTCATATTGCGGAGCCTCCGCAACTTGATCCATCGCATCGTCATAGTCGCGGGCTGCAGCGATTTCACGGCGGATACCGCTGGTGATGCGCTCAAACAAAGAACCTGATTTTTTCTTCTCAGGGGCCTGGGTTTGAATTGGAGCCTGCTGAATCTCAGCTTGCGGCGCAAAGGATGTTGCCGTTGGCGCTGCCCAGCTTTCATTGCGATCACGACCCGACTCTACAGGCTGCGGCGGAATGAAAGCGCCTTGTATACGCTGACCACGGAAAGCGGAGTCAGAAGGTTGCTCAACGAAAGATTGATAGCTTTGCGGCTGGACAGGTTGCTGTACTGGCGCTGGTGCATAGGCCTGTGCCTGATAAGAAACCGGTTGCTGGACCGGAGGCAGTTCAGGCTGGACATAGGCTGGAGCTGTCGCTGCGGCTGCTGCATAAGAGGCGGAAGCTGCGGGACGGACAGTCTGTTGAACAGGATATGAAACCGGCTGGTAAGACGGGGCCACATAAGATGGACGCGAAACCGGAGCCGCATAGCCTTCAGGCGGCTGCGCTACCGGTAATACCGGCGCAGAAGCCATTGGCGCACTCAGCTTTATGCGATCAACCGTAGACCCTCCAACCATTTTTGACTGACTGGAGGTCTGTGACTTTTTTTCGGTGACAGCAGCGTCAATCCCCGTCGCAATAACAGAAACCCGGATAGAGCCTTCCATGGATTCATCAAAACTTGAACCAAAGATGATATTGGCATTGGCGTCGACTTCGTCGCGGATGCGGTTACAGGCCTCATCAACTTCAAACAATGTCATATCATAGCCGCCTGTAACGTTAACGATAACGGCTTTCGCGCCTTTCATCGAAATATCGTCCAGAAGCGGGTTGGAAATCGCTTTTTCTGCGGCTTCGGTCGCGCGGCGTTCGCCGGTTGACTCGCCAACGCCCATAACGGCCTTGCCCATTTCCTGCATAACGCTACGAATATCGGCGAAATCCAGATTGATCTGACCAGGCGTGACGATCAGATCCGTTACGCCGCGAACGGCAGATTGCAAAACGCTATCCGCCATCTTGAACGCATCGGCGAATGTCGTTTTCTCGTTGACGACGCGGAACAGGTTCTGGTTCGGGATAACGATCAAAGTATCGACATAATGCTGCATTTCCGAGATACCTTCTTCGGCCATGCGCATACGCAGAGAACCTTCGAAGTGGAACGGCTTTGTTACCACACCAACGGTCAAGATGCCTTTTTCTCGGCAGGCGCGCGCAATAACAGGCGCAGCGCCTGTACCGGTTCCACCGCCCATACCTGCAGTAATAAAGACCATATTTGCATGGTCGAGATGCTGCATGACATCGTCCAGAGTTTCCTCAGCCGCCGCACGGCCTACTTCAGGCTTCGCGCCAGCGCCCAAACCTTCTGTCAGGCTGGAGCCGAGTTGGATTTTTTGATCAGCCAGATTGCCACCAATAGCTTGCGCATCGGTATTGCAGACCAGGAAGTCGACGCCGACCATATTGGTCGTAATCATATTATTGACGGCATTGCCGCCGGCTCCGCCCACACCGACAACGGTGATTTTGGGGGATAGTTTAGTAGAAGCGTGGTTCACGTTGTTCATCCTGATGTTGATCATATTGAGGCAGACCTCCGAAGTTCAGGCCTAAAGGACGAAATCCAATAGGCTCGGTTTTTTGAATTACCCGCGATTGTAGTGCGGAGTGGAATACTGGGAAGAGGAAAAGTGCTGCGGCAACCGGTACTAATGTGCGAATCAGTTGGTCCAGTCTAATCTCAACATGACTCCCATTGCAAATACTTTGCCGTAACCGATTCATTTGATTCCACTTTTTTCTGATCACGCTTCGGAGGACGGCAGACGACACTGCCTTCAAAAGGATTTGTGGATAAATTTGACGTTATCAAGGTTGCTGCCTAAATTTACTTTGGTTTTAAGTCAAACTTTGTACCAAAGCCGCGAATCAAAACCCCGCGCTCAAATTTTAGATCAGGATTAAAATGAAACCTATTTCCCGCGGCGCTCTATTTCTGGCGGCTGCCTGCACCGCAATTACCGTCATCACGATGCAGGCGCGTAAAAGCGACACTTACCTGGCGACGATAAAGCCGTCGTCCGGCATTGAAACCGCACAGGCGGAAGAACCAGCCCCACCCGTTCCCGCCCGCCCGCTTTTCAAAAAAAACGATCCGGCAAAAGTCACGACTCTGATCGCAGAAACACCCGATGCAAACGGAATTAACGGAGCGCCAAAAATCTTAAAAACCGATCTTGGCATGGATGTATCGCCCCTATGTTTTGAACAATTATTCGGCATCGACGGTCCCAAAGGCCCTATCGACGTTACGAACTGCGAAACGGCATCAGGCTATAAGAATATCAAAACAGGCACAGAAGAAGGCCGCTATCGCAGCCTGTACGAATTCCCGTCAGAGCCGGATATGCCCGCCGAAAAAGGTTTTTCTTCTTATGAATTACTCGGCGAAGTCAAAGGCGGGCTCGCGGTTGAGAGTTATAACGAAACGGGCGGTACGGGGCGTTTCAGCAGCCTTATCCTCGTTACATTAGTCGGGAATACATTATCGCTGGTCGATCAAATCGCCGGCGGCGACCGCTGCAATGGCGGATTGACCGACGCAAAAGTTGAAAATGGCGAGCTTGTCTATTCCATCAACGCAACCCCCGGCGATTTTCCGGTTCTGGCCTGGGGACAGGATAAAGGCATCAAGGCTTATGAAGATCTGGAAGCGTCCGCCATGAGCTGCTTTGCCACCGTTACGTTCAAAGGCAAGGATGTCCAGGCCGTAACGTTTAATCCCGATGCCGGACAACAAGGCGGCGAGTGGACAAATCAATACGCGATGCAGGCCTGCTTTAATAAGAAATTCCAAAGCGCGGCGCAGATTAAACCAAATTTGACGCCAATTGAGTTCAGGCAGTTTATGGATGGATTTTTAGCCGATTGCAGCAAGAAATAGAATAAGACCTTTATCTAGCCACCTTAATATTAAGCAGAAAGCACTTTTTCCGCACCCGGCGTCATAACAACTTTGATACAATTGTCATCTTTCTCCTTAAATATTTTATATGCGGTTGGTGCATCTTCAAGACTGACACGGTGCGTAATAATGAAAGAGGGATCAATTTTACCTTCCTGAATATAATTCAATAGCTGCTTCGTATATTTTTGAACATGCGTTTGCCCTGTTTTAAGGGTCAGGCCTTTACCGACAAAGCTGCCGACAGGAAATTTATCGGCAAAACCGAAATAAACGCCCGGAACTGAAACTGTCCCAGCGGTTCTGCAGTTAAAAACGGCCTGGCGCAAAGATGTCAAGCGATCCGTACCAAGACCAACCAGCGCTTTTACGCGATCGACAACAGCCTCCGTGCTTCCAAGACCATGCGCTTCAGCGCCAACCGCATCGATGCAGCGATCCGGTCCGCGCCCGCCTGTCATTTCATTCAAAGCGTCATTCACATCCGTTTCCATGAAATCGATAGTTTCGGATTGACATTGTGTACGCGCCAGAGCCAGGCGTTCCGGCACATGATCAATTGCGATTACGCGACCAGCGCCTTGCATCCAAGCGCATTTTTGAGTGAGAAGTCCAACCGGACCACAGCCCCATACAGCGACCGTATCGCCCGGTTCAATACCTGCATTTTCTGCTGCCATCCATGCAGTCGGATATATATCAGATAGAAACAAGACTTTTTCATCATCAAGCCCGTCCGGAATTTTTATTGGGCCGACATCTGCAAAAGGCACACGGACATACTCAGCCTGACCGCCCGCATAACCGCCCAAGAGGTGAGAATAGCCGAATAATCCGGCACCAGCGTGCCCCATGAGTTTAGCTTGTTTCTCAGCGTCTGGATTGCTTGTTTCACAAGCCGAATATAATTCTTTATTACAGAAGAAGCATTCGCCGCAGGATATCGTAAAAGGGACGACAACACGGTCGCCGATATTAAATTTGGTGACGGCAGATCCGATCTCGACAACTTCGCCCATAAATTCATGGCCAAGAATGTCGCCTTTTTCCATTTCAACAACATAGCTATCAAGAAGGTGAAGATCGGAGCCGCAAATCGCGGTTTTCGTTACCTTGATAATAATATCAGTAGGTTCCTGGATAGTAGGATCGGGAACATTTTGGATCTGAACATCATAACGACCTTCCCACACAAGAGCTCTCATTTAGCTTATCCCTTCTAATTTATTATCGAAGGGCCAACCCAAAGGTGGTTAAAGAAGTTCCTGATAAAGCTCGACATATCTTTTGGCAGAAGCCAGCCAGCTGAAATCCTGCGCCATGGCCTTGATCTGTCTCTTCTTCCAATGCGCCGGAGAGCGGTAGAGGGCACAGGCCCGGATCAGGGCCTCGGACAGGGAGGTCACTGTCGCCAGATCGAATACGAATCCCGTCGAATTTTCCTTATCTTCGATCACGCTGTCAGCAAGCCCGCCTGTGTTTCTGACTATCGGCAGCGTCCCATAGCGCAGGGCATATAGCTGAACAAGACCGAAAGGCTCGAAACGAGAGGGGATAACAACCACATCAGCACCCGCGATTATTTTATGGGCGAGCTGCTCATCATAATCCGTTGACAGGAAAACCTGCGCCGGCCAAGCGGCGGACAACTCCCTGAATTGTTTTTCCAGCGCCTGATCGCCCGAACCAAGAATGACAAAGCCAGCGCCCATTTTTAAGACCTCCGGCGCGGCCTTCACAAGAAGATCAAGACCTTTTTGTGAAACCAGTCGGCTAATGACACCGAAAACCGGAAGATCGTCATGCACAATCAAGCCGCATTCTGCGAGCAATGATTTTTTATTCTTTAATTTATCTTTTAAGTTTTTTTCATTATAAGCCGCTGCCAACTGAGTATCTGTCGCTGGATTCCAGACGTCCATATCTATGCCGTTTAAAATACCAACCAGGTCATGCGCGCGCGCGCGTAGCAAACCCTCCAAACCGCAGCCATATTCACTGCGCTGAATTTCCTTCGCATAAGTTGGACTGACCGTCGTTATCTTATCGGCATAATGCAGGCCCGCTTTCATAAAGCCAACCTTTCCGTAAAATTCAACACCGCTCGTCGCAAAAGCCTCAACGGGGAGATTGACTTCAGGCAGAACGGATGGCGGAAAAAGCCCTTGATAGGCAATATTGTGAATAGTCAGGATTGATTTAGGCCGATCCTCGCCCCGCAAGGCCAAATAAGCGGATATCAATCCGCATTGCCAGTCATTGCCATGAACGATTTGCGGTTGCCAGTTCGGATCATATAAATGCAAATCGGCAGCAACCCGGCAGAGCGCGGCGAAGCGCAGATGATTATCCGGCCAGTCAATACCGTCTTCATCTCCATAGGGCCCTGCGCGTTCATAAAATCCCGGGCAGTCCAGAACGTACGATCGAATGCCATTCAGGGTTCCGGTTAAGATACGGGCATTTGCTTGCCCATAAAATAACGACAATTTCCTGAAGATCTTTTTGTTTTTCAGATTGGACAAAATGGCACCATATCCGGGCACCAATAATCTTATATCCACATTCTCTTCAAGCAAAGCCGCCGGAAGGGCAGCGGCGACATCACCCAGCCCCCCTGTTTTGACAAAGGGATAAATCTCGCTGGTAACAAACAGAACACGCATATATCTATAATGCTTTCAACATTTCGCCATTGATCAAAACTACACCTTTATCTGTCCTGAAGAAACGCTTTGCATCGAGCACGGGATCTTCGCCGACAACCAGACCTTCGGGAATTTCGCACCCCCGGTCAACGACAACTTTCTTCAGGCGGCAATTACGGTTCACGATCACATCCGGCAGCAAAACAGCTTCTTCGATTTCGCAATAAGAATGCACGCGAACGCTGTTAAATAAAAGAGATTTCCTGACCGTCGACCCGGATACAATGCAGCCATTAGCGACGATACTGTCTACCGCATGCCCTCGGCGCGTATTCTGATCGAATACAAATTTCGCAGGCGGCAGTTGATCCTGATAGGTAAAAATAGGCCAGTCGGGATCATAGAGGTCTAATTCAGGAATAACATTCGTCAAGTCGAGATTGGCCTCCCAGTAGGCATCAATAGTCCCGACATCGCGCCAATAGGCTTCCGCTTCAGGGCTACTGAGAACGCAACTGTCGGAGAAATTATGCGCCATGACTTTTGCCGTTTTCACGGCATGCGGAATAAGATCTTTGCCAAAGTCGTGATTTGAGTTCTGATCCTCGGCATCACGTTTCAATTCATTGAAAAGATATTTCGTATTGAAAACATAGATACCCATGCTGGCCAGCGCCATGTCCGGCTTGCCCGGCATTCCCGGCGGATCGGCGGGTTTTTCAAGAAAATCGACCACGCGGCTTTCATCATCTATATGCATGACGCCAAAGCCGGTCGCATCCATGCGCGGCACTTCCACACATGGAATGGTTACATCTGCGCCACTTTTAATATGCTCTTCAAGCATGACGGAATAATCCATTTTATAAACATGGTCGCCAGCCAGAATCAAAACCCACTCAGCTTTATGGCTTTTCAGGATATCCAGGTTCTGGAAGACGGCATCAGCCGTTCCCTGATACCAATGCGTTTCATCGATGCGTTGCTGGGCTGGTATAATATCAACAAATTCATCCATCTCACCGCGCAGGAAATTCCAGCCATACTGCATATGGCGCATAAGGCTATGGGATTTATACTGGGTTAAAACGCTGATCCGGCGAAAACCTGAGTTGATGCAGTTGGAAAGAGCAAAGTCGATAATGCGGAACTTGCCACCAAAATGTACAGCTGGCTTTGCCCTGTTATCTGTTAAATCCATAAGGCGACTACCCCGCCCACCGGCCAAAATAATCGCGATTGCCTTCTTAGGCGCCTGCCGTAAATCGCGGCCAAACCCCGCTCTCGTCGTGTCTGATGCTTTAGGCACAGTCATTAGCATTAAGATCTCCAAAATGTCGCGGGAATTAAGCTCCTGATACGAAAACATAAATTTCAGAGATTATGTTCCATTGCAGTGCAAATATTTTGCTGTAACGGGCAGGAACTCTATGGCTGCAAACTTGGTTAGCTTGCCCATATTGGAAATCACATTAGAAGAGAATTCATACGAAATGACAGATTTCAGAGTAAAGGAAGGCTTGCCCTATCCAATCGGCGCGCATTGGGATGGCAAAGGCACAAATTTTGCTCTTTTTTCCGCTCATGCCACGAAAGTGGAGCTTTGTCTTTTCAATAGTGACGGCACTCAAGAAATCAAAAAAATTCCTTTGCCTGAATATACGAATGAAATCTGGCACGGCTATATAGAAGGTGTACAGCCAGGAATGCTCTACGGTTATCGTGTTCACGGCCCATATGAGCCGGAGCAAGGTCACCGTTTCAATCCCAACAAACTCGTTCTCGACCCCTACGCCAAGGCTCATGTAGGTGAATTGGAATGGAATCCAGCCTGTTTTGGTTACAAACTTGAAACTGAAGACGATCTGACTTTCGATGAGAGGGATAACGCGCCTTTTATGCCCAAATGCGCCGTGGTCGATTCAGGATTTGACTGGAAAGGTCAGCCGGGAAGAAAAAACATACCGTGGGATCAGACAATCATTTATGAAACCCATGTCAAAGGCTTTACCAAGCTTCATCCGGGTGTGCCGCAAGACCTTCGTGGCACTTATGCCGGGCTTGGGAACAGAGAAGTCATCGACTACATAAAGTCTTTAGGCATTACAACGGTTGAGCTGCTTCCCATTCATACGTTCATCAACGATTCTTATCTTCTTGATAAAGGTCTGACCAATTATTGGGGATATAATTCAATCGGTTTTTTTGCCCCCGACCCGCGCTATGCCGCTGACAAGGCCAATTCGCTGCGCGAATTTAAGGAAATGGTGGCAAGATTTCACGATGCCGGGCTCGAAGTTATTCTAGACGTCGTATATAATCACACCGCGGAAGGTAATGAGCGCGGACCTACTCTTTCATTTAAAGGAATAGACAACACCTCTTATTACCGGCTGATGCCGGACGAAAAACGTTTTTATATCAATGACACTGGGACAGGCAATACAGTTAACGTAACCCATCCACGCGTGCTTCAAATGGTCACAGATTCCTTGCGTTATTGGGTCGAAGAAATGCATGTCGACGGTTTCCGTTTCGATCTTGGCACTATTCTCGCCCGCGAGCCTAATGGTTTTGATAACCAATCAGGGTTTTTGAAAGCCTGCAGGCAAGATCCCATTCTATCGACTGTGAAACTTATCGCCGAACCATGGGATTGCGGTCCCGGCGGATATCAGGTTGGCGGCTTCCCGCCTGGCTGGGCTGAATGGAACGATAAATTCCGTGATACGGTTAAGGATTTCTGGCACGGCGAAGCTTCAGTCGGGCAACTTGCTCCTCGTCTTTGCGCTTCTGCCGATTTGTTTAATGAATACGGACGAAAACCCTGGTCGTCGGTTAATTTCATTACGGCACATGACGGCTTTACTATGAATGATATCGTTACTTTCGAGCAGCGCCATAACGAAGAAAATGGTGAGAACAATAAAGATGGTCATTCTGACAACAGGTCATGGAATTGCGGAACGGAAGGCCCGACTGACGACCCAGAAATCAATCGCTTAAGGGAGCGCCAGATCCGCAATATGATGGCAACTTTGTTATTATCCCAAGGAACACCAATGATTTTGGCGGGTGATGAATTCGGCCGGACCCAGAAAGGCAATAATAATGCTTATTGCCAAGATAATGAAATCAGCTGGCTTGATTGGGAGCTAAAAGATAAAGGAAACTCTCTGATCCGCTTTATCCAGAAACTGACAGCAATGCGCCACAACTATCCTATTTTGCATCGCAGCCGCTTTTTAACGGGTGAGAATGACCCGGAAGTTGATGTCAGGGATTTGGTCTGGATCGATGCCGATGGTACAGAAATGCAGCAGGATGACTGGGAAAACGAAAATGCCAAGTGCTTTGGCATGCTAATTGACGGAAGATCGAGACCGACAGGACTTCTGCAAAAAGGTAAAGAAATCACAGTTCTGTTAGTATTTAATTCCCACTTTGATATGGTAAATTTTACCTTGCCAGATTGTCCGGGAGGAAATGGTTGGCAGCGATTAATAGACACTAATTTGCCCGACGACGAAGAAGCGATAGTGAATATCGGCGATACTTACGATGTTACAGCAAGATCCTTGCTACTCTTCGCCTTAAGGACAGCTAGTTAAATATTAGCGCAAAGAGTTGCTTTCCAGTTTGAAGCCGATTTTACGAATTGGTTTCTGGAACGAAGATCGGGAGGCGAGATAACCATCTTTACCAAGTCAGGCTTTGCCAAATCAGGGGCCGCTTTCTGTGAAATACAGAAGGGATTTGTCATGGTCTGGCGTCCCGAAGGACGCTTTTCTGACGGGGAATGAAACATTATTATTCTCCGATTTTTGGGTTTCAAATAACGAACAGAAAAAAAACTCAAGAGTTCCATGAACTGAAATAGAATTCTCCCCGGAACTCATTTAAAATCAAAATGTTAGTACCCATATTCAAATTTATTTAATTTCAGGCTGATTATGCTCCCCCATTCTCTTCGACAAGCTGCCAGAGCCTGTGGAATTGCCCTGTCTTATGAGGGGCCGGACAAGACTCAAATACAGCCGAACGAAGAAACCGTGAAACTGTTAATAAAAGAGCTAACCGGTCAAGAATTTGGTGAAGGGGTTATTAATGAAAGGCGGAAAAACCTCATTCAGGATAAATTGCCTAAAATCATAGTCTGTTGGGATGGTTATTTTCCGGTCAGCTGGATTTCCAGCGAAACTTTCGATCAAACAGTCGAAGGGGAATTAATCAATGAAAATGATAGCTGCATTCCGGTTATATTCACCGTCGAGGACAGAATCACACGGACTTTTGAGGATAAGAAATATTACCGCATAAAAATTTCTACATCACAGAAAATTGATTTTGGATATTACGACTTCGAGTTAGGCGGGAAATCCTGTCTTGTTATTTCAGCGCCGCAAAAAATCGAAGTTCAAGCGAAAAGCTGGGGTATTTTCGCCCCCGTGTATGCGCTGCGCAGTTCGGCTCATCAAGGAGTTGGCGGGTATAAGGAACTGCTCGATGTTTCAAAATTTATTTATGGACATGGCGGAACCTTCGTCGGAACCTTACCATTGCTGCCTGTTGATCATGAAGGACAAGATGCAAACCATAGCCCCTATTCACCCCTTACTCGTTTATTCTGGAACGAAATATTTCTGGATGTAAATAATTTACCGGAATCAACTGAAAAATCGGCCTTTCTGCATCCTGATAATTCGGATTATGTAGATTATAAAACAGCCTATTCCTTCAAGAAAACTGTGTTGGAAAAAGCCGCTCACGCGTTCTTTGAAAAAAACCCAGAAGGCACACCAGAATACAAAGCATATCTGTCCCAAAAGCCGTATATCCAGGAATATACGACTTATCGCTCACAAGGAAATGAAGACTTAAAAAAATTTCATCTCTATGCTCAATATGCCTGCCATATTCAATTAAAAAGATTGCAGCAAAATGGATATGCCGAGTTATACCTCGATTATCCTGTCGGAGTGGATGTCAACGGCTTCGATGCCCAGCAATTTGCCCATTTATTTCTAGACGGTTTTTCGGTCGGCGCGCCGCCGGATCCTCTTGGCATCCATGGCCAGAACTGGGGTTTTAAAGCTTTAAAACCTGATGCGATCATCAAAGACAGGTTTTCTTATTTCAGGGCCACACTTCAGCATTATTTCAGCTATGCAAAAATGCTGCGCATCGATCATGTCATGGCACTATACAGGCTTTACTGTATTCCAGAAAATAAGCCTGCCTCGAAAGGCGCCTATATTTATTATCCCTTTAATGCCTTGCTGGCCGTCACTTGCCTTGAGGCTTATCGGCATCAGGCGGTCCTCATCGGCGAAAACCTAGGAACCGTGCCCGAAGCTGTCAATGACGCCATGAAAAATCATGGTATCCTTCGCATGTGGCTTTTGCAGTTTTCTATGAAAGAAAAACCGGATGATTCTTTTGAAAGTATCGAAAAAGATGTCATGGCAGGGATAAACACGCACGATATGTTCCCCTTATTCGCCTACATTAACGGCATAGATATAAAAAAATTAGCTGAACATGGTATTATCAGCGAGGAAGATAAAAGCAGAATTTCCAAGGAACGGGAAATTATTATTCCTAATTGGAAAAAATATGACTTGAATTCTATCCTAGAAAAAATGGCTCAATCACCAGCCCAGCACGTCATTATCAATATGGAGGATTTATGGGGCGAAATCCTGCCTCAGAATATTCCAGGAACGACCAATGAATACAGGAACTGGAGCAAAAAACTATCCTTGCCGTTTGAAGCATGGGAAGCAAACGAAAATATAAAACAGGCGTTCAAAATTTTGAATAAACACCGGAAATAAAATGAGTCATATAATAACAAAAGAAGATCAATATTATTTCAACGAGGGCGGCTTTGCCCACCTCTACGATAAACTTGGGGCCCATATTCTCGAAGACGGATCAGGGGTGCACTTTGCGGTCTGGGCGCCGAACGCTGAATCGGTTTCTGTTATCGGGGATTTCAATTACTGGACAAAAGGACAAGATAAGCTTCACCCTATGGGAGATTCAGGCATATGGGCAGGCATCGCGCCAAATGCCAAGCATGGGCAAACGTATAAATACCACATCAAATCCCGGCATAATAATTATGAAGTAGAAAAATCAGATCCTGTCGCATTTTGTACAGAAACGCCGCCGAGAACCGGATCAGTCATCTGGGATCTGAAATTTGAATGGCAGGATGGCGAATGGATGAAAAACCGCCATACGCATCAAGGGCTCGATAAGCCCATGTCGATTTATGAAGTTCACTTGGCCTCATGGAAACGAAAAATTGAGGATAGTAATCGTTCCTTATCCTATGACGAACTCGCAAACGACCTGGTTGCCTATGTGAAAGATACCGGCTTTACCCATGTCGAATTTATGCCCGTTATGGAGCATCCATTCGGCGGATCCTGGGGATATCAAATTACCGGCTATTATGCAGCATCGAGGCGCTTTGGCGACCCTCAGGCACTTATGTATTTAATCGACCGCATGCATCAGGCCGGTATTGGCGTTATTCTGGACTGGGTTCCATCTCATTTTCCCAATGACGAACATGGCCTCGCTTTTTTTGACGGGACGCATCTATATGAACATGAAGACCCGCGTCAAGGTTTTCATCCAGACTGGAACAGTTGTATTTTTAATTACAACCGTAAAGAGGTTCGAAGCTTTCTAATCAGCAACGCCATGTTCTGGCTCGATAAGTTTCATATTGACGGCTTGCGCGTTGATGCCGTTGCCTCCATGATTTATCTCGATTACTCGCGCAAACAAGGTGAATGGATTCCAAACCATTTTGGCGGACGTGAAAATCTTGAGGCTTTATCCCTTTTGCGCGATCTCAATATTACAACACATAAATACTTCCCCGGCGTGCAGGTGATTGCCGAAGAATCCACCTCATGGCCCATGGTATCACGTCCAGTTTATGCGGGCGGTCTTGGCTTCGACCAAAAATGGGATATGGGCTGGATGCACGATACGCTGCAATATTTCCAGAAAGACCCCATCCATCGACAATATCACCAGAACGAACTGACATTCCGATCTGTCTATGCTTTCCATGAAAATTTTGTTTTATCGCTGTCCCATGATGAGGTTGTTCACGGCAAGGGATCGATGATCAACAAGATGCCTGGTGATGAATGGCAACAATTCGCTAATTTACGTTGCCTTTACGCCTATATGTATTCTCAGCCCGGAAAGAAGCTTTTATTCATGGGCAATGAAATCGGACAGAGATCAGAATGGAATCACGATCAAAGCCTGGAATGGCATTTACTTGATAATCCATTTCACAAACAGCTTTTAAAAACCGTACAGGACCTCAATTCCATTTACAGCAATGAAACAGCGTTGCAAATTGACTGCGACCCGCAAGGCTTTGAATGGATCGATACAAGCGACCATGCAAACTCGGTCTTGAGCTATTTGCGCAAGGATTACGACGGTAATATTATTTTATGCGTCTTTAATTTCACGCCGATTCCACACTTGAATTACAATATTGGCGTTCCACATGATGGAACATGGATTGAAATATTCAACAGCGACGCGCATGATTATGGCGGCAGTGGTCATGGCAATATGGGCTCTGTTAGGACAGCAGCACAACCTTTACATGGGCGCAGCTTCTCATTAAATTTGACATTACCTCCTCTGGCAGGAATATTTCTTAAATGGAAAAAATAACGTCCCGTAGAATTGAGCAATTCACCATTCCCTCAGAGCGTCTTGGCGCGACTTATATCGAAGGTGAAGGCGTTTATATCAGGTTGTGGGCACCTAAAATTAAAGAAGCGCATATTGAATGGGTTGGCCAAGCCCGCGCGCCCCTCCATAAAGATGGAGATGGATATTTCACTGGATATTTCTCAGACGCAAAGCCCGGCGATACTTATTATTTCCATTGTGACCAATCGCGCATTCCCGACCCGGCTTCACGGCTACAGCCAGATGGCATTTTCGGTCCTTCAGAAGTCGTCAACTTAGATTTTGAATGGAGCGATCAAAAATGGAAAGCTCCATCCAGTACAAAATGGGTTATATATGAAATCCATGTCGGGACATTTTCAACACGACATAATTTTCAAGGTGTCATCGAGGACCTTCCCCGGCTCAAAGAGCTTGGTATCACCACACTCGAGATTATGCCCGTATCCCAGTTTCCGGGAGAACGCAACTGGGGATATGACGGCGTTTTTCCTCACGCTGTACAGAACTCATATGGCGGCCCGCAAGGCTTGAAAGAACTCATCAACTCAGCTCACGCCCAAGGTATCGCCGTTATCCTTGATGTCGTCTACAATCATATAGGTCCCGAAGGAAATATTCTTTTCTCCTTAGGGCCGTATATTCAAGACAAATATCATACACCCTGGGGCGAAGCGCTTAATTACGATGGCAATTACAGCGATGACGTCCGCAGATATTTTCTTCAGACCATCTGGCAATGGCTGACAGAATACCATCTGGACGGCCTGCGTCTGGATGCGGTCCAGACTATTTTCGACACTTCTCCTATATCCTTTCTGCAAGAAGTAGCTGCCTTAAAACAGGAGGCAGAGAAACAAACAGGACGAGAATTAATCCTGATCGCTGAAACCGATATGAATGATCCGCGCATACTTGACCCGATTGATAAAAACGGAATTGGATTTGACGCTCATTGGGCCGATGATCTGCATCATGCCCTGCACACAACTTTGACAGGGGAAAAAGACGGCTATTACGAAGACTATGGCGGCGTTGAGCAGATTGCGCAAATTTACAAGAACGGGGTTGCATTCGAAGGTGATTATTCCCCATTCCGTAAACGCTATCATGGGAAATCTTATGCCCATATCGACAAGAAGCGGTTGGTCGTTCAATCCCAGAACCATGACCAGATTGGCAACCGCATCTTTGGTGAGAGATTCAGTACCCTAGTAGATCAGCGGAAACTGAAATTGGCCGCAGCCTGCGTTCTACTATCTCCTTTTATGCCTTTATTATTTATGGGCGAGGAGTTTGGCTGCGATAATCCTTTCCTCTATTTCGTCAGCCACTCCGATCCTGAATTGGTAAAAGCAGTCCGTGAAGGCAGAAAGGCAGAATGGGCGTCCTTCAACTGGGATCACGATCCACCCGACGCCGCCAGCATTGAAACTTTTGAAGAATGCGTTCTGAAAGATAAGCCGTCCAATGAGATGACTTCCTATTATAAAAACCTCATCGGCTTTTCCAAGGAGTTCCGGCAATTACCGCTACAAGTTGAACACGATGAAATGAAGAGAATTTTCCTGAGTTATGGTGATAATATCAAGGCCGTATTGTCCTTCAATGAAACGGAAACTGCGCTTGATATTAAGGGCTGGGATTGTATTTTTGGAGATATATCAAGCGGCATGCTGCCGCCCTATTGCGCTACGGTTTTAAAACGATGAAAAAAAACTATCTTTGCATCCATAGCCATTTTTACCAACCGCCGCGGGAAAATCCATGGCTGGAAGCTATCGATTATCAGGAAAGCGCATCTCCGTATCATGACTGGAATGAACGGATTAATGCCGAATGTTATAATCCTAACGGTCAGTCCCGCATTTTAGACGATCAAGGCCGCGTTATCCGCCTGACCAATAATTATACAAGAATGAGCTTTAACTTCGGCCCAACCCTCCTGTCGTGGATGGAAGAAAACGACCCTATTGGTTATAATGCAATCCTGGAAGGCGATCGCTTGAGCCGCGAACGTTTCGAAGGTCACGGCTCCGCCATCGCTCAAGCCTATAATCATATAATCCTGCCCTTGGCCAATCGCCGCGATAAGGAAACACAAGTAATATGGGGACTCCTAGATTTTGAAAAAAGATTTGGCCGCAAAGCTGAGGCAATGTGGCTGCCTGAAACCGCCGTTGACCTCGAAACGCTTGAAATCCTAGCCAATCATGGAATGAAATTTGTCATACTGGCGCCAAGACAGGCAGATGCGGTTCGAAATATCGGGCAGGACAATTGGCATAGCGTTATCGGTGATAAAATAGACACCAGACATCCTTATCAAATTAGATTGCCGAACGGGAAAACTATCTCTGCGTTTTTTTATGATGGCACTCTTTCTCAAGCCGTTGCGTTCGAAGGCCTTCTAAATAACGGAGAAATTTTTGCGCGCCGCCTGATGGATAGCTTCGATGAAAGAACGGAGCCGCAAATTCTTCATATAGCCACGGATGGTGAAAGCTACGGTCACCACCATCGCCATGGTGATATGGCACTTGCCTATGCTTTTGATTACATTGAAAAAAGCGGTCAAGTGGAACTGGTGAATTATAGCCTTTATCTGGAAAAATTCCCTCCCAAATGCGAAGTTCGAATTCATGAAAATTCATCCTGGAGCTGCATACACGGAATAGAACGCTGGCGCAGCGATTGCGGATGCAATGGCGGCATGGGATACCATTGGAACCAGAAATGGAGAAAACCCCTAAGAGAAGCCATGGATTTTCTGCACGACCAACTGGAAATCCCTTATGAGGATTTTATGAGCGTTTACACGGACGATCCGTGGGGAATGCGGGATAATTATATTCACATCATTTTGGACAGGTCGGAAAACTATAGGTCTGAATTTTTCAATAAGTGGCTTAAACCGGGCATAAATTCTGCCGATGTCGGGCAGAATATTTTAAAAGCACTTGAGTTACAGCGAAACCTCTTACTTATCTTTACAAGTTGCGCATGGTTTTTTGATGAAATCTCAGGAACCGAAGCCGTTCAAGATTTGCAATATGCGGCCAGAGCCATCGAACTGGCAAAAGAAATATTCGATATAGATCTAGGGGACCAATTTACGGCTATACTCAAAGAAGCTCCCTCCAACCTACCAGAATTTTACAACGGCAAGTATGTTTACGAGAACCTGGCCGTTCCTGCGCATGTTGATTTTTTAAAACTTAGCGCCCATCTTGCAGCCACAACTTTATTCAAAGATAAAATAAAAGACGGGCATTTATATTGCTTTGATTTTCATTGGAATAATATTGAACGTTTTTATTCTGGTAAGGCACAAGTTGTTTGCGCTCATGTAACATTGAAATCCCGCATTACCCTTGAACAACAAGAAGTCGAATTCGCAATAATTCACCTAGGCGATCATAATATCAACGTAGGTGCCCTTCCCTATAGCGGAAAAGAAGCCTATTCTATTATGGTTAAAGATTTTTCAGAAGCATTCAAGCATGGCTATATCGCCAATGCGTTACGCATTCTAGATAAATATTTTGAAGGAAATCTTTACTCTCTTAACGATCTTTTCCGCGACCAGCGCAAAGAAATCATAGATATCGTTTTCTCCCAAACCTTGAGCGGCGTTGAGGATCAACTTAAGAATATTTATCAGCAATATTACTCCGTCATGCGCTATCTTTCCAATATACATGTAGCGCTGCCCCCTGTTTTTTCGCATATTGCCCGCTTTGTCCAAAGCCGCGATATCGAATGCGAACTTGCGAATGAAGAAATAAATATCAGTGAATTAAACAGGCATATTCATGAAGCAAAGCAATATGGTGTCGAACTTGACGCCCTGCGTATTGAAACGGATTATTTACAGGCACTACAGCGCCTGTTCAATAAATTCAAACAGACAGAGAATGAAGACTCGCTGAAACAATTTTCTGAGTTACTTGAAACTGTAACGCAATTGCCGTTCAGTATAGATCTTGGTGACATCCAAAGTGCGTTTGCTATCTGGGCTTTTGATCAGAAGAGAAACCTGCAGGCCGCATTCCCCAATACATACAGCCTGATTGAAAAATCAGCTTTAAATTTGAGTGTACGCATTCAGAGCGAAACACAGCATGAATAAAATACCGACAGCAACTTACAGATTGCAGTTCAATAAAGAATTTACCTTTGCAGACGCTTGCGAAATCATTGATTATTTAAACAAATTAAATATTTCTCACCTTTATTTATCACCGATATTCTCCTCTTCACCTGGAAGCAACCATGGCTATGATGTAACGGATTTCACTTCTATCAGCGAAGAACGTGGCGGTGAGACAGGCTTTAAAAAACTTGCCGATACAGTCTCCGCTTATAATTATCCAATAAAACTAATCTTGGACATAGTGCCTAATCATATGGCAGCCACCACAGATAATCCTTATTGGCTGGATGTTCTGCGAAACGGGCATAATTCTGAATATTGGCCTCTATTCGATCTGAGAGTGGATGAAAATCAGAAAATAAAACTTCCCGTTTTATCTTCCGATACAAAATTATCAGAATTTAAATTGACGGATGACGGCATAGAATTCGGGGATAGAATTTACCCCCTAAATGCCATATCAGCGAAGAAGCTCCAACAAAATCCTTCCACTGATATTCCCTCGCTGCTTGACATGCAGTATTACTGCCTGGTTCCCTGGCAGGATATATCCTCCTCAATGAGCTATCGCAGATTCTTTGATGTCACAGGCCTGATCGGCGTGAGAGTTGAAAGCGATGATATATACCAAAAATCGCATAAGGCTCTTTTTGAATTAATTGAAAAATACCCTTGCATTGAGGGCGTCAGAGTCGATCATATCGATGGCCTCGCCGACCCTAAAATCTATCTCGACCGACTATCAAAATCAGTGTCCACTGTATGGATTGAAAAAATATTATCAAGGCCGGAAGAAATTTCAAAACCATGGAAAACGACAGGCACTACAGGATATGAGTTTATAGATCGCATAAATCAACTCTTTGTTCATCCGGATAATTTGCGAAAAATACAAGATCACTGGATCGAAAAAACGCAGAGCAAATGGAAAGATTTTGAAACCTGCGTTTTTGAAAGCAAGCAACAGGTTTTAGATGAATTATTTGCCCCGGAATTAAATAGAATTATAGAGTTAAGTACTGACAATGAAGATCTAAAATATAAAGCTTCTCTTTTCTGGAATGCGCTAACAATATCATTGGACATTTACCGTTTTTACAATGAACAGGACTTAGATAATAGTGAATGGCTGGATAGTGCACTAAAAATAGCACGGGAAAGTTTTGGCAAAGACTTTAGGGATGCCGAAAAGATATTCCTACCCCAACTTCTTTCACCAAAATCAGACGCCCATAAAAAAGCTCTGCAGGAATGGCAGCAATTATCCGGGCCCGTTATGGCTAAAGGTCTTGAAGATACAGCGCATTACCGTTTCACTCCCTTAACGGCCCTCAACGAAGTGGGATGCATTCCACTTATAGAAGAACCAACAAAAGAAGAGCATTTTAAATGGATCCAAAAACGAGCAGATATCTTCCCCTTTGCTTTGAATTCAACATCAACACACGATACAAAAAGATCTGAAGACACTAGGCAGCGCCTTTATGCCCTAGCCGATAATCCTGATTTATGGATAGACTTCACAGCCAGAGCAGATTTGTTAGGTAATATACAATTGTCTTTAACTAATATAGGTTTATATTTAATGATAACAACTACTATAATTTATTTTCTTTTTACACTAACTACTAATTATAACTTAACTACTCCTAATAGCTGATCATTAACTATGGAATCTATATATTCTACAGTTTTTAGTATTGTAATAAACCAAATAAATGCAAAAAAAGGTCAAATGTTTTTTCCTTTAATTTCTGCATTGTTTATTAATAAGTATATATATA
>QFOT01000018.1 GCA_003241285.1 Micavibrio aeruginosavorus | reverse complement strand
GCGCTCGATCTGGTATTCACCCTCTTCTTTTTGCAAAGAACAAGTGCAGTAAACAAGAATGCCGCCCGGATTCATCATGGTCAGCGCATTATCCAAAAGACGCGCCTGCAAATCGGCAAGCGTTGACACATCGTTATAATTTTTCAGCCACGGCACATCAGGATTGCGGCGGATGGTCCCGGTCGCAGAACACGGCGCATCCAGCAGAATATAATCGGCAGCATCCCGCGGTCGCCAGACGGACGCATCGGCAATTTCTGTGCGCACATTATCGCCAAGCTGCAAACGTTTCATGTTTTCAGCGAGTCGTGTCACCCGCTTGGCAGAGCGGTCGACCGCTACCACTTTTGCGCCCTGCGCGGCAAGCTGCGACGTTTTTCCGCCCGGCGCGGCACATAAATCGTAAACGGTTTTATCTTTTAAAGGGCCAAATAACTTGGCAGGCAGAGCGGCGGATGCATCCTGTATCCACCACATGCCCTCTTCAAAACCGGGCATTTCTGTGATGGGCTTGGGTGATACGACGCGCAGCGTTCCAGTTGGCAGTATGTTGGCCTGTAATGTTTCCGCCCATTGCGCCGCCAGTTCCGGTCGCTTCAAGGTAACATCGAGCGGGGGTTCCATCATATTGGCGGTGGCAATATCGACCGCGCCTTTTAAACCGAAATCGTTGATCCAGATTTTGAGCAGCCAATCCGGCGTATTCAAGCGCGCAACATCCTGACGCGTTATCCATTCGCGGCCCTCATTCGCAATCTTGCGCAGGATGGCATTAATAAAGCCCTTCATTCGCGTATGACCCTCAGCCTCGACGAGCTGAACGCTCGTATTCACCGCAGCATGGTCAGGGACATGCATGAAAATCAGCTGCGCAACGCCCATGCGCATAATATATTCGAGCACAGGAGGATTAAGGGGCTGATCCGGCCTGGAAAGGCTTCTTTTAATCAGGTCATCGATCTGGCCAAGGCGGCGAATGACTGTTGTCACCAGCATCTTGATAAAGGCCCGGTCCCGCACATTCAGCGCGTTGAATTCGGCACTTTCATCGATGGCCTGGTCCAGATTATGTTTCTTTTGGAAAATAGTCTGTAATAATTTGAGGGCGACTTTTCGCGCCGCCAGCATTTCTGCCGGGGGAATTGGATCGTAAAGATCGGATTGGGTGGAATGTCCGTTTGAATGTTCTGGCGGCGTCATTACAAAGTGCTGTCTAAAAAGGCCATTTTGGCTAATTTAACCTTTTACCTTGCTATGGTAAAACTGACAATAGGCTAAGTTGCCTAACCTATTGTCACCCTTTCGCAGGCAGGGATCCCCTCAAGCCCACGGATTTTTCGGTTTGTCGTCAAATGCGTCGCCAAAGCCCGAAAATTTGTCACCAAAAACATCATCCGCCTGCGGAGTGCGTATAAACTGACCCGTCCCGTCCATCTCCAGCAACCGGCGGATGCGCTCTTCCGTCTTTGGATGGGTTGAAAAAAGCCCATCGACAGACCGCAGATGAAGCGGGTTGATAATGAACATATGAGCGGTCGCCGGGTTGTCTTCGGCGCGCATATTGTCGATCAGCTTGGCATCGTTGGATATTGTCGCCAATGCAGAAGCCAGCGATCTCGGCTTGCCGGAAATTTCCGCCCCCATTTTATCGGCTTCGTATTCGCGCGCCCGGGAAATAGCCATCTGCACGACCATGGCCGCGAGCGGGGCTAAAATAACGACAGCCAAAGTTGCGATCGGATTGGAGCGTTCACGATTGCCGCCAAAGAACATACCGAATTGGGACAACATCGAAATCGCCCCGGCAAAAGTCGCCGTCACCGTCATGATCAACGTATCGCGGTGCTTGATATGGGCCAGCTCATGCGCGATGACGCCTTCGATTTCATCCGATTTTAAACGGCTGATTAACCCTGTATTGACGGCTACTGCCGCGTTTTCAGGATTGCGCCCGGTGGCAAATGCGTTCGGCTGGTCGCTCTCGATTATGTAGAGTTTAGGCATTGGCAATTGTGCATTATGTGCCAGTTTCTGTACCATCGCATATAATTGTGGCGCCTCGGCAGGACCGACAAGCTTGGCACCAAAATGACGAAGCACAGCCTTGTCCGAATTATACCATGCCCATAAATTCATCCCGCCGGCTAAAACAAGCGCGATCATCATTCCCTGTTGTCCGCCAATCAACGAGCCGATACCCATGACCAGCGCCGTCATGCCCGCCATCAATATCGCAGTTTTTAGGTAACCATTCATGAAATTTACCTCCTCTACCGTCATTCCCCGAATTGCGAAGCAATTCTAGGGGAATTTAGTCTTACTTCTGGATCGCCTTAGAATGTCTAACGCCATTCAGGCGATGACGAAATAACTTAGACAATTTCTGCATAACTACCCTTGATTTTCTCTTCCAGATCGCAGGCGATGGTAACCATCAAGGTATAAATCTCGCGTATCTCATTTTCATGTGATCCCGCCCGCTCTCCGGCCCGGTCGATAACCTCGCGCACGCGGTCTTCCAAAATAGCCGGAATATTTTCCCGCGCTTTCAAGGCGCCGACTTCCTGAATAATGTCAAAACGTTGCTTAAGTAAATCGACGATTTTATCGTCGAGAGCGTCGATTTTAGTGCGGTAAGGCTTCAAAACTTCCATAACTTAAGAAATATGAAGTTAAGCCCTTGAAGTCCAGCCTTTTTAGCATTCGCAATCGCGAGAAAAAACTGGCTTTTTGTAAGCTTTTACGGTATTTCTCCGGCGAATTTATTAACGAAAAAGACCGGACCCCCATGACAAAGCCAAAGAATATCAGAAACCTCGCCATTATCGCTCACGTTGACCATGGCAAAACCACCTTGATTGACCAGATTTTGAAGCAAGCAGGATCATTTCGCGATAACCAGCAAGTTGCCGAGCGCGTGATGGATTCCAACGATCTTGAAAAAGAACGCGGCATTACAATTATGGCGAAATGTACCTCCATTCTTTGGGACGGCATGCGCGTCAACATTATCGATACACCGGGCCACGCGGATTTCGGCGGCGAAGTTGAACGTATCCTTTCCATGTGTGACGGCGTTATCCTCCTTTGTGATGCGGCCGAAGGCCCGCTTCCCCAAACCAAATTCGTTCTTGGTAAAGCCCTGAAGCGCGGTATCCGCCCTGTCGTCCTTATCAACAAGATCGACCGCTCCGATGCCCGCCCTGATGAAGTGCTGAACGAAGTTTTCGATCTTTTCGCTGCCATGGACGCAACCGACGAGCAACTGGACTTCCCGGTCCTCTACGCTTCTGGCCGCGATGGCTGGGCTGCAGACAGCCTGACAGCACCGCGTGAAAACCTTCACCCGCTCCTCGACCTGATGGTAAGACATATCCCTGAACCGGCTGGCGATCCTGAAGCGCCTTTTACGATGCTGGCAACACTTCTCGAAGCCGACCCGTTTTTGGGCAGGATGCTGACAGGTAAAGTTCAGACAGGTACGGCGAAAGTGAATCAATCTGTTCACGCCATGAACCTGAAAGGTGAAGTTGTAGAGCGTTTCCGTTTGACCAAGCTGATGTCTTTCGACGGCATCAAACGCGTTCCGGTTGACCAGGTTTCCGCAGGTGACATTATCTGTATCGCCGGTATGACCGAAACTTCCGTTGCAGATACGATTGCCGATACATCCGTGACAACCCCTTTGGAAGCACAGCCGATCGATCCGCCGACCATGGCCGTAACAATCACTGTTAACGATTCTCCTTATGCAGGAACCGAAGGCAAGAAGCTGACCTCCACCATGCTTCGCGACCGCCTGATGTCGGAAGCCGAAGTCAATATCGCGATCAAGGTGACAGAACCTGAAGGACGCGATTCCTTCTCTGTTGCCGGACGCGGTGAATTGCAACTTGGTGTTCTCATCGAAACTATGCGCCGCGAAGGCTTCGAGATGTCCGTTTCTCGCCCGCGCGTGGTTATGAAGGAAGAAAACGGCGAGAAGCTGGAACCGTATGAAGAAGTTATCGTCGACGTGGATGATGCCTATACCGGCGCAGTTATCGAGAAAATGACAGACCGTAAGGCTGAACTCGTTGACATGCGCCCGTCAGGCGTTGGCAAGACCCGTATCATCTTCAAAGCGCCGTCACGCGGCTTGATCGGATACCAGTCACAATTCCTGACCGACACACGCGGTACGGGCTTGATGAACCGCCTGTTTGACTCCTACGGCCCATACAAAGGTGATTTCGGCGGACGTCGTAATGGCGCGCTTATTTCGACAGACAAAGGCGAAGCTGTTGCTTACGCGATCTTCAACCTGCAGGACCGTGGCACCATGTTCGTCGGCAACGGCGATAAAGTCTATCAAGGCATGATCGTCGGCGAACATAACCGTGAGAACGATCTGGATATCAACGTCCTGAAAGGCAAACAGCTCACCAACATGCGCGCGTCCGGTAAGGACGATGCCGTTATCCTGACCCCACCGCGCAAAATGTCCTTGGAAGATATGATCGCTTACGTCAACGACGACGAGCTTTTGGAAGTAACCCCAAAATCTCTGCGCCTGCGTAAGAAATACCTGACACCAAACGAGCGTGAGATCGCGAAGAAAAAAGCGAAGGTCGGTTAAACTTTCAAATACTTACAAAAACCCGCCAGATTGGCGGGTTTTTTGATATGCGAAGGTTTTATCTTATATGAATTCTTCGAATTACATTATCGACTACATGGACGTCTGGGCATGGCCCGCGATAACCGGCCTCGCTACGCTCCGGCAAACGCACCCTGTCGATTTTGTATTTAATATGATCCCATGGCCAAATATATGTAGATTTTAGTTTTGCCTGTATCCCATCGACCATTGGCTGAAAAACCCTGTTTAATTCTTCAGCAAAAGATTCTCCTAATTCCATGACGTTATCGGATGTAATATTTTGACCATAGCTCTCGGCAGCGGCACGAAATTCCGGTGAAAGTTTGCTGGTTATCCTTTTATTGAAAAAAGGACGTATCGAGACCTCACGCGATTCATAACTTTCCAAGAAAGGCTTTTTAATACTAAATGGGTTTGATGCGCCGGCAGCATATTCACAAATACGCCATGTACGGTAACCTGCTCTTACAAAAGCCTCTTCCAGACTTTCATAATTATAAGCAGTGCCGACAAGCTTTAATATTTTCTTGGATTTAAGCATACCGCTTCATGCCCTAAAAAAGCACAGACTGTCAAACTTTGACATTCCTCTACAAAATATGCCTATAATAACCTATCAACGCCCGGACTCTGTCCGGGCTTTTTTATTGCCCAAAGGAAACCCGACATGACCGAAACAACAAAGGGCTGGACGCCCGAGAGGCGCCCGGAATCTAAAGGTTGGACGGCGGAACGCCGTCAGGCCCAGCGCGAGCGCATATTGAAGAACAAGCCGTGGGAGAAATCCACCGGTCCCAAAACCATTCAAGGCAAGAAAAAATCTTCCCAGAACGCATTGAAAACAGGCTATCGAACAAAAGAGCTTCTAGCCATACGCAAATATTTACGGGATAGCCGGCGCGTGATGGAAGCCATTTACAAGCGCCGCTTCAGGTTAGACAGATCGCCAACTTATAAACTGGGATCCGGCGAAATGGATGAACGAACTAAAGAAATCATCCTGAATTGGCCAATTCCGACATTCTAACTAAATGATTTCCGGAACCTTTAACCTCAAACATAGTTTGTTTCGCATATTTCCAAGGAGCCAAGCTATGTTTTTTACCGCCCTGAAACGCGCAAATCCTGTTTCTTTACACCCAGTAGATCCAAAAGAAGATAACGAAGGCAAAACATATACTGCCATTTATTTCGACAATATCTGCCGGATAAACTCTTTCACCCGCCGCGACTGCCCGAAGCCTGCACGCTAATAATTATATAGCAGCCTGATTTAACGGTTCCCCATACTATTGTATTCATCTTTATTTGCGCAAAGATTCCGCTTCACTGCGAACACTACGGCCCAAAACACTGGCTTGCAAAGAGGCGCTGCTAATATCTCCCATACCCTCACTGATAAGCTGGGCGGCAACAGATGTCGCCTGCATTGTATGAGAAATACTGAGGGATACGGCGCTTTGTTCTTCTACGGCAGACGCTGTGGAAGATACATAATTCTCCACCGCTTTGATGGAAGACTTAATCTCCGATAGACTTTTAACAACGGTTTTTGAAATATTCTGCACTTCGCCGATTTCAGTGCTGATCCTGTCGGTTGCATCTGCCGCCTGCTTGGCCAGATTTTTTACCTCTCCCGCTACAACCGCGAAACCTTTGCCGGCTTCGCCCGCACGGGCGGATTCGATCGTTGCGTTTAGAGATAGAAGATTGATCTGTCCGGCAATTGTCTGGATCATCTCAACGATGCCATTCATGGCACTCGCAGCTTTTTCAAGACAATGGACAGATTGATCCGCTTCTTCCGTCTGCCCTATCGCAACGGTTACCGCCTTCATTGAAAAATTCATGCTATTGGTTATCTCGGCCACAGAGGCATTCATTTCCTCAACAGCGGACGCGACTGTACTGACATTCTGGCTCGATTCATTCGCCTGCGCCGCAGCTTCTGACGCCCTGTTACTGACGCTACCGATCGCAACATCCATCTCGGAAATATCCTTTATTACTTTCTGCACGGCGTTCACCTGCTTTGTAATATCGGTTGCGAATTTTACGACTTTGAACGGTTTGCCCTCACTGTCGAAGACAGGGTTATAGGAAGCCTCGATCCATATTTCCTGTCCCTGTTTGTTATAGCGCTTATACTGGGCAGCCTGGAACTCTCCCCTCCCAAGGCTTTGCCAGAAATCAACATATTCCTGGCTATTCTTGTAAGCAGGATCGACAAATATACTATGGTGACGTCCTGTTATTTCCTCCAGCGCATATCCTGTCGCTCCGAGAAAATTAGCATTAGCCTTGATAATCGTGCCGTCCATATTGAAATGAATAACCGCCATCGAGCGATCCAGCGCCGCAAGCAACGAATCATCTTCTAGAGATTTTCTTTTTTGCTCGGTGATATCGCTGGCGAATTTTACGATAGCAAAAACCTGTCCTTTTTCATCACGCAAAGGATTGTAAGTTGCCTGGATCCATATTTCACGGCCGCCTTTTCCAAAGCGGCGATATTCCGCTTGCTGGAACTTCCCTTCGCGCAGCGCATCCCAGAATTTTAGATATTCAGGCCCTGAACTTTCTGTCGGATCGACGAACATGCGGTGATGCTGCCCCTTGATTTCGTCAAGCTTATATCCAACAGCCGAGAGAAAATTTTCGTTGGCGGTTTCAATCGTACCGTCTGGCTTAAATTGAATGATGGCTTGCGACTTATCAAGCGCGGCGAGCTTGGAATTTGAGATTTGACCGGATATAGAGCTGTTTGATCTGAACATAATAAATTCCCCCCGAATTTAAATTCCAGTATAAAATAATCTTTATATAGTTTAAAAAGTATTAATATGACTATTTAATGTAATTTTATATCTTCAAAGATAGTCAATGCTAATTTGTTGGTACGCCGTATAGATCATAATCATCTGCGTCTTCAACCTTGATATTAAGAAAATCGCCAGCTTTTACATCTTTGCCGACATCTTTTAAGAATACCGTCCCGTCGATTTCCGGCGCATCGGCCTTGGAACGCGCATCTGCTCCGCCCTCGCCATCGACTTCATCGACCAGAACCTGGATCGTCGTGCCGATCTTTGCTTGCTGGCGTTTCTCGGAAATCTGGCGCTGCACTTCCATGAAACGCTCGTAACGCTCCTGCTGCAGCTCGGGGTCGATATGATTTTCCAGCTCGTTGGATTTGGCTCCGGCAACCGGCTCATATTTAAAGGCGCCAGCGCGATCGATCTCTGCTTCCTGCATCCACTCGAGAAGATATTCGAAATCCTCTTCCGTTTCCCCTGGAAAGCCGACGATAAAGGTAGAGCGAATGGTTAGCTCCGGACAAATGCTTCGCCAGTGCTTGATACGCTCCAGCGTTTTGACCTGATTTCCCGGGCGGCGCATGTCTTTCAATACTTTCGGTGACGCATGCTGGAACGGGATATCCAGATACGGCAAGACTTTGCCCTCGTTCATCAGCGGGATGACATCATCGACATGCGGATAAGGATAGACGTAATGCAGGCGCACCCAGATACCAAGTTCACCCAGCGCATCGCACAGATCGTAAAACTTGGCCTTGCGGCGTTTGCCGCGCCATGGATATTCGGCGTATTTCGTATCGATACCGTAGGCGCTCGTATCTTGTGAGATGACAAGCAATTCCTTAACGCCCGCCGCCGCCAGTTTCTCGGCCTCGAACAATACGTGGTGGATCGGGCGCGAAACCAGATCGCCCCGCAAGGATGGAATGATGCAAAACGTGCAGCGATTATTGCAGCCTTCGGAAATTTTTAAATAAGCGTAATGGCGGGGCGTGAGTTTCAATCCGCCATCCGGGACTAAATCCATAAACGGATCATGCACCGGCGGCACGGCTTCATGAACATGGCCGACGACTTGCTCATATTGCGCAGGTCCGGTGACGGCAAAAATATTCGGATATTTGGCGGTGATCTGTTCCGGCTCCGCGCCCATGCAACCGGTAACAATCACGCGGCCATTATCCTTCATCGCCTTGCCGATCGCCGCCAGAGATTCTTCCTTGGCACTGTCCAGGAATCCGCATGTATTGACCAGCACGACATCCGCGCCGTTATGATTATCGGTGAACTGATACCCTTCGGACCGCAGCGTCGTCATGATGCGCTCCGAATCCACCAAAGCCTTTGGACAGCCAAGGGAAACCACGCCGATCTTTGGCGCGACGAGTTTTTTCGGTTCTTTAATCAGGATATCGGACATGGCCGCTTTATATATTAAAAGAACCCCATCTGCAAAATTTTCTTGCGCGATGCAAAAAATCATGTTGTCATTCTCGCATGATTATTCATTGCACCATGAATTACGCGCTTGAAACCTCCGGCAAATTTAATGCCGTGGGGCAAAAACCGCTTATTTTCGTGGGTTGATGACTTTATCAGCCCGACCGAAAGGAAAGGCTGACATATCTAAAATTCCCAAATCCCAAGAATTTAAGGTCTGACCGTCTTTCCTCCATAAAACAGGAGAGAAGAACCATGACCGATAAAAACATATTAATAGATATCCCGATGCCAATTACCACGCCACGCCTGATCATCCGTCCGGCTATGCCCGGCGATGGCGCCGCTATGCATGAAGCCAAGATTGAAACATACGATGAGTTAGCCAAATGGATGCCTTGGGCTAAAAAAGGTGAAGCCGTAGAAGAAAGCGAAATTGTTGTCCGTGAAGCTTATGCCAGATTTATCCGGCGTGAAGATTTAATGCTAATGGGTTTTTCCCGCATTAACGGAGAATTTATCATTGCATCAGGCCTACACCGTTTTGACTGGAATAGCAGACGCTTCGAGATCGGTTATTGGACCAACAAAGCTTACCACAATCAAGGCTATGCAACTGAGGCCGCTAATGCCTTAACGCGCTTTGCCTTTAATGTATTGAACGCACGCCGAGTTGAAATTCGCTATGATGAAGGCAACGAAAACTCAGCGCGCGTACCAAGCAAGCTTGGTTTTATCCATGAAGGCGTAACTAGGTTCGCCGATGTTTTACCAACAGGAGGACCTGCCCATGTCCATACAACAGCCAGATATGATTTAAACAACCTGCCCCCATTGGAGGTCACATGGTAATGACTGAAGAAATTTTTATAAGGACACCACGCCTGATCCTGCGCCGGCCCTGCCTGAAGGATCTCGAATCCATTCATTCGGCTAAAGTCGAAGCATGGGGAGAGCTGCAAAAATGGATGAGCTGGGCCTCGGATGCTGAATATTCTCTGGAAGCGACAGAGCAGTATATTCTGCAAAGCCCAAGCTCTGCCTGCTTGCCATTGATCGGCGTTCACGCGGATAGCGGGGATTTTATCGTGGCGACTGGTATAGATCTGGTGGCGACAGACATTTACAGAACCGGATACTGGGTGGCCCCGAAATATATGGGCCAGGGCTATGCGACAGAAAGCTGCAACGCTTTGATCCGGTTCTGCTTTGCCGCGCTTGATCCGATAGCCCTCTATATCGATCACTACGAAGGCAATTTTAAAAGCGAAAAAATCATTCGTAAATTGGGTTTCATGCCAACCCATATTCTACCCAAAAAGCATAAATCCCATGCAACCGGTGAAATGCTGGATGTCCATGAATATGCAAGAACGGATGATGATGATTTACCCCCTCTGGAGGTCATATGGAGTTAGATAAAATATATATCCGCCCGTTTCGCAAAGACGAATGGGAATTATTCAAAGCCAAGCGCCTGCAAGCATTGCAAGACATGCCCAATGTTTTCCTGTCTACCTATGGCGCTGCCGCTGCGCAGCGTGATGAATTCTGGCAAGACCTGATCGGCGCAGAGAAAACCGAAATCTTCGGCTTGTTCGACGATCAGAAGCTTATCGGTATTACCGGAGCTTTTGAAAACTGGCGGGACGAAACGGGGAAGACTGCAAATTTTGGCATGAGTTATTTAGATGCCGGATATCGCGGCAAGGGCTTATCGCGTCTCCTCTATCAGGCACGGATTGACTGGGCTCGCGCGAAAGGTTTTGAGAAAGTAGCTGTCGGTCACCGCGAGGGCAATGAAGTCTCCAAAGCCGCCAACCAGAAATTCGGCTTTGTTTTTTATGAGAAGGAAGAAATCGATTTCCCCGATGGACGCGCCATGGATTACAGATATGAGCTGAAATTATGAAACTCAAATTATTTTACGCTTATACATTTCTGATAAACACGGTTTTTATTCTGCCGATTATCGTTCCGTTTTATCGCGACGAACTCGGTCTGACCTTCCACGACTTTCTGATCGCCGAAGCGCTCTTTGCTTTTGTTGTCATTGCCTTGGAAGTACCCAGCGGCTGGTTCGCCGATGTTATGGGCCGCAAGATTACCATCGTCATTGCTAGTATCAGCGGCATAATCGGATATACGCTGATCATGACGGCCAGCGGCTTTTGGCAGGCAACACTCGGGCAGGCCGTGATAGGCATCGCCGTGTCTTTTCATTCGGGAACGCTCAGCGCCATGCTGTACGACACTCTTTTATCGGCAGGGCGCGAAGATGAATACCGGCAGCGCGAAGGCTTTCGCCACGGCCTGGGCCTGTATGCGGTTGCCTTCGGCTGTGCCATGGGCGGGATTCTCTATCAATGGAATCATTATCTGCCATGGATATTGGAAGTCGTATGTCTCTGCGCCTCTCTCGTCATCGCTTTATGCATGAAAGAGCCGGAGCGCCACAAACAGGAAGTACAGAAAAACCCACTTCACGACATGTTCGTCACGATGCGCTATGCCCTGCACGGACATAAGGATATCGGTGCCTTGATCGGCCTGACAGCCCTCATCTTCGGCTCGACCAAGATTTTCCTGTGGGCGCAGCAACCTTATTACGCCGCCTTGCAAATTCCCGAAAGCGTCTACGGCTTCCTGCTCGGCGGCGCGATGCTCTTGGGCGGCGCAGCGGGCCATTTTGGTCACTTTATCTTGCGCGAATGGCAAGGCCTGGCCGTCGTTAAAATTCTGCTGCTGGTCGTCGTTTCAATATGCTGTATCAGCGCAGCCGCCTTATCTTACCCGGGTTTTGCGGTTTTAACTCTGGGCAGTGTCATCTGGGGTTTCGGCTGGCCGCGCATTCAGGAAACGATCAATCATGCCGTCAGTTCGGAGCGCCGGGCGACCATCCTCTCGACAGCCAGCCTGATGATCTCGCTGACTTTCATCCCGCTGAGCTTGCTGCTTGGATGGATCGAGGAAAATCATGACATTACTCTGGCTTTGCTTATCCATGGCACGATCATCGCCCTACTCGGCGGTATATTTGTAACTTGGCTGAAATCACGGAAATATTTGATGATCGATACGAATTAGGGATGTAAAATCACAAATAGACACACATCTCATTGCGAGAAGGGGAACCCGACGAAGCAATCCATACGATAGTGCCGTTTCATCATCTCATGGATTGCCGCGCTTCGCTCGCAATGACGGATGAACTATCTGTGTTCACCCGTTTAAATCCAACTCGATCATCACCGGCACGTGATCCGATGTCTGTTCCCAGTCGCGGGCATCCTTCAATATTTGATACCCTTTAAGCTTATCCTTCAAAGGCGGCGTTACCCAGATATGATCAAGGCGCCGTCCGCGGTTGGAGGCCTTCCAGTCTTTATTGCGGTAAGACCACCATGTGTAAAGCTTCTGGTCTTCCGGCACGAAATGGCGAAGCGCATCGACCCATTTTAAAGAGTTTTGAAAGCCCGTAAATTTCTCGACTTCGATCGGCGTATGCGACACGACTTTCAAAAGCTGCTTGTGCGACCACACATCATGTTCAAGCGGCGCGATATTGAAATCACCGACAGCGATCAAGGGTTTCTTCGATGTGTAATGCTCGGCGAACCATGACTTAAGCTCATCGACGAAATCGAGCTTATGGCCGAATTTATCATTCACCTCACGGTCCGGAATATCGCCGCCCGCCGGAATATAGATATTGTGAAGCTCGAACTGCGGGAACTTCACCGCGATATGGCGGCAATCTTCCTTGCCGCAGCGGTGATGGATATTGGGCACGGTAAATGGAATTTTCGACGCGATTGCTACGCCGTTATAACCTTTCATGCCCGTTTTATGAATGTAGGGATAGCCGAGTTTCTCGAACACTTCCATCGGGAAATGCTCGTCCGGCGTCTTGGTTTCCTGCAGGCAAATAATATCCGGCTTCAATTCCTTCACGACCTTTGCCATCAGCAAAGGCGCACGCAGGCGAACCGAGTTTATGTTCCAGGTAACGATTTTCATCAAAATGGCAATTTAAAGCCCGGTGGCAAACCCATACCGCCCATGGCACCTTTGGTTTCATCCGCCATCTTGGCATCGGCCTTGGCTCGGGCATCGTTCATCGCCGCTTTGATTAAATCTTCGAGCATCTCTTTATCGGAAGCATCGATAACGGATGGATCGATTATTACAGATCGCACCTCGCCCTTGCAGGTCATAACGACTTTGACAGCGCCTCCGCCGGCTTGGCCTTCGACTTCCATCTCGCCGGCTTTCGCCTGGATCTCTTCCATCTTTTTTTGCATCATTTGGGCTTTGGCCATCATTTGCTGCATATTGAACATGACTTATATTTCCTCTTCATGGGGCTTGATGGAGATAATTTCCGCACCCGGAAATGTATCGAATATTTTTTTGACCAGCGGATCGGCTTTGATATCTTCAAGCTCCTGCGCTTTGGCGGCAGCGCCTTGCATGGCAAGCGTTGGCTGCCCTTTTTTTGCCGATATCGAAACCATCCAACGCTGACCCGTGATCTCGTTGAGTTTCTTCAAGAGATCGGAGGACAGTTTCGGCGGCGCATTTGGCAGGGTTGAAAACTCGAGAACACCGGCTTCCAGCTTTACCAGCTCGACATACTGATAGACGTTGCTCGATAAAATCATCGCGCCGTTTTGTTCGAGCAGCGAAACCACATCCTGTAGTGTGCCTAGATTGTTATTGGCAATGGCGACAGGTTCATTCTGGTGATGCGCAACTGCTTTGACTTGCGGAGACGCGCCCGAAACGAAAGAAGCTGTACTTCCGCCCATGGAAGATCCGTTGCCATTTCCGCGGGGAGAGGGAGACGAAACACTGCCGCCCTCCTGCAATTTCTTCACCAGTGTCGCCGGATCGGGCAACGTCGAAGCGTAAGCCAGACGGATGACAACCATCTCGGCGGCGCTTTGCGGGTTCGATGCGTATTGAACCTCGGATAATCCTTTGAGTAAAATCTGCCAGACGCGGCCTAAGACTGGCATTGTGACAGAGGACGCGATCTTCGCGGCCCGCTCTCTTTCCTGCGTCGCCATGTTCGGCTCGACCGTTTGCGGCGGCGCTGAGATCGCCTGAAACTTGCTCATCAGATGCGTGATATCGAGAAGGTCTTGAATGACGCTCGAAGGATCGGCCCCGGCGCGATACAAATCGGCCATCATCTCGAGCGCTTTCGGGCAGTCGCCTTTGAGGATTTCTTCATAGAGATCGAGAAGCTTGGATCGGTCGGCAAGGCCGAGCATATCACGCACCTGCGTTGTTGTGATCGTGCCGCCAGCCCCTTGCGCCATCGCCTGATCGAGAATGGAAAGACCGTCACGCACCGAACCGTCGGCAGCACGCGCAATCATGGCCACCGCTTCGTCTTCGATACCAACTTTTTCTTGGGTAGACACCCAAGTATAATATTTTGATAAAGTTTCGGCATCGACGCGGCGCAGATTGAAACGCTGACATCTGGAGAGTACCGTCACCGGGACTTTGCGAATTTCAGTCGTCGCGAAAATGAAGATCACATGCGGCGGCGGCTCTTCCAATGTTTTCAAAAGCGCGTTAAACGCGTTCTTGGACAGCATATGGACTTCATCAATGATATAGACTTTGTATCGGGCTTGTGTCGGCGCATAGCGCACACCATCGAGAATTTCGCGAATATCGTCGATCCCCGTACGCGACGCCGCATCCATCTCCATCACATCCGGATGGCGGTCTTCCATGATGGCCTTGCAGATATCGCAGTCATCGGTCGGTCCAGTCGTCGGCCCGGCTTTGCCATCAGGCCCCACATAATTAAGCGCTCTCGCGATAATCCGCGCCGTTGTGGTTTTCCCGACTCCGCGCACCCCTGTCAGCATATAGGCATGGGCGATGCGGCCTGTTTCGATAGCGGTTTTAAGCGTACGCACCAGCGCATCCTGACCGATTAGCTGGTCGAAATTCTGCGGGCGGTATTTGCGGGCTAAAACACGGTATTCTTTATGATTTTCGGACATGGTCTATACCTAGAACGATTCCCGCGCTGTTTCAAATACAATGGCAGGACAGGAACGGGTTATTGTCATATTTTTAAGGCTCAAGGAGGGGTAAATACATATCCCTGTAAAATTTCGAGCCTTGCGTCGTAATATGGTTGCTATCGGAATAAAGAGCCTGCCCGTCTTTCTCCATTGGGCAGCGGCCCTGCGGGCAAAATACAGGCACCGGATCTACGATCCTGAATTTGTGACGGGATGAAAGATAATCCACAATTGGCGTAATTCTTTCCTGCAACTCCTTATGGGGCTTAAGGTCGTAGGTAAAGTCGCGATCCGAGCCGTAATAAGTAGCCCGCGTAAGATAAAGCGGGACATGCTCGACGGAAGCATGTGGCATCTCGGTCATAAAAACAACCTGCCGTCCCTGCTTTTCCAATTCAGTGAAAAGGTTATCCAGCGTATCGCGCAAAAGTGTGGGAGATCGGGTTTTACCCAGCTTGTATTTTTTGGCATAAAATTTATGGTGATTACTCCACCTGCCAATCAGGATAACGGTTTTAATTTCATCATGTTTTCTTAGAAATTCACCCACACCCTTATTAACCTCGTTACAGTCATCAATGGCGATCTCCACATCAAGATAAGACGGAATGCAACTATGCACGCCGAGAACATAACCTGACTTGCCGAGCTTTCTTGCCGCCAGATCGATACCCGGCGCCGCGGCCTGAGCATGAGAATCTCCCCATACGAGGAAAGAGGGCCTCGCCTTCGGATCACCGATTTTATAATTATAGCTTCCGCTATAGTCTTTATTTGGTGAATCTTCGATAATCGGGAAAGATTCTCCGACCGTAACACTGTTCATCCGTTTTACTTCGTCAGAAAAACGGTCCGGGAAACCTTCTTTTTTAGCGATCAAGGCGCCGGTCCCGATAAAGCAAAGCGAAATCATAAAGGAAACTAGAAATAATTTGCGCCGCGACCACAATGCACTATTGCGCGCAGGTTGTTCGATATAGCGCCATGATAAAACCGAAATGCCGATGCAAAAAATCAATATTCCGGCTCTCCATAAACCGCTCAGCTCAACAGGCGCGGCATAGGTGAAGAAAACGATAAGAGGCCAGTGCCATAAATACAGGGAATAGGATATCTTGCCGAAAAAAACCGGCACTTTGGTGCCAAGGATTCTGCGCGACCAGCTATCGCCGCTCATCCCGCTATAGATAATCAGAGCCGCGCCAATCGTCGGGGCAAGTGCCGCAGGGCCAGGAAATATTGTGTCCTCGTTATAACCCAGCGCGGCATAAGCGATGAGTGCCAGACCGGCAACACCACATAGATTGGCAACTAAAATAGCACGCGCAGACGGGATAATAGAGGTGGCAAGAACAGCGCCAACCAAAAGTTCCCACGCCCGTGTCGGCAGCAGGTAAAACAAAGCCGCCATCGAATTAGTATAAACCGCCGCCAGAGCCAGCGCAAAAGAAGCTATCAAGGCAAGTACGATAGCGGGCTTTACGAATCCAGGCCTGAATTTATAAAGAGCTATGATGACAAGCGGGAAAAAAATATAAAACTGTTCCTCGACCGCAAGCGACCATGTGTGAAGAAGCGGGACTGTAAGAGAGCCCGCCTCGAAATAGCCGGATTCCTTCCAGAAAATAAAATTCGACCCGAAAGCCCCGGCGGCAGAAAGCGTTTCACCAAAATACTTAAAGTCACTTGGAAATAAAAGAATGGCACTGGCTATTGAGGTAGCAAGCAACACGGTGAAGAGTGCCGGGAAAATTCTTAGAATCCGCCGTTCGTAAAAATGACCGAGAGAAAAATTATCCTGCTGCAAGCCTTTGAGAATAATAGTGGTAATGAGATAACCGGAAATAACGAAAAAGATATCGACCCCGACAAAACCGCCGGTCAGCGGCGTGCCGCCCAGATGAAACAACACGACCGACAGAACAGCTATTGCCCTCAGGCCATCGATATCCGGTCTATAGATAAGAGCATTACTCAAGGGGCTGCCATACAATAAAAGCGGGGTGGACTTGTCCACCGAAGCTCCCGAAGGGAGCGAAGGTGGAAGGCCGGACGCAAAACCCGGAAAAAATTCGGTGCGGCTGCTGCCTCTCGGCCCTGACCGGATTAGCGATATTTCCGCCTTTGGCCGACCTTCCGAGAAGTGGTATAAACTATCGCGGCGGCAGACGCAAATACAAGAATCAGGTGGCGGAAAATGCGTCTGAACCGGGCTTGTCAGAGCTGTGAATACGCGCAAGATAGGAATAAACCGTTGGAATTACGAAAAGGGTAAAGAAAGTTCCAACCGACATCCCGCCAACAATAACCCAGCCAATCGACTGGCGGGTTTCAGCTCCGGCTCCGTGCGCAATCGCCAGCGGCACCGCACCTAAAACCATTGCCCCGGTCGTCATCAAGATAGGACGCAGACGAAGCGCTGCCGCTTCCTTAACCGCCGTGATGCGGTCCTTGCCCTGCTCCTGCAAATGATTGGAAACCTCAACGATCAGGATACCATGTTTGGTGATAAGGCCAATCAATGTCACCAGCCCGATCTGGCTGTATACGTTCATCGTGCCATCCGTCAGGAAAATCGCCAGCAATGCCCCGGACATCGAGAGCGGCACGGTCAGCATAATGATAAACGGATCTTTGAAACTTTCAAACTGCGCCGCCAGAACGAGATAGATGAAGCCGAGCGCCAGAACGAAAGTCATGAAAAGACTGCTGCTCGATTTTTTGAATTCCCGGCTCTCCCCGTTATAATCTATTTGGGCATTATTAGGCAAAACTTCCTCGGCTTGCGCCTGCAAATAGTTAAGCACATCACCCAGCGAGTAACCGTCACTCAGATTTCCGGTCAGCGTCACGGCACGTAGCTTGTTAAAATGGGTCAGTTCCCTCGGTGCCACCGATTCTGTCACTTTAACGAGATTGGATAACGGGATCATCTCGTTGTTATTCCCTCGCACATAGATGTTAGTTATATCCTGCGGATTCTGGCGATCGACATCCTCGATCTGCACCATAACCTCGTACTGCTTGCCCTCACGTTTGAACCTCGTCACCTGACGGCTGCCGAGCATCGTTTCCATCGTGCGTCCCAGAACACCCGCATCAAGGCCCAGATCGGATGTTTTCTCGCGGTCGATCTCGACGCGTAGTTGCGGCTTATTAAGCTTCAAATCGGTTTCAAGAGCCTGAAAGCCGGGGTAATCGTTTACACGGTCGATAATCTCCTGCGCCCATTTATCGATCTCGGGATAGCTGGCAGATGACATTATAACCATTTGAATGGGTTTAGAGCCGCCCCTTTGACCTAAAGACGGCGGGTTGCTTGGAAATGCCACCATGCCAGGGATATTTCTCATTTTCGGCATAAGCTCGGATACCATTTGCTGCTGCTTACGGTCTCGTTCCGACCAATCAACCATCCGGCTGATAACCCGCGCATTCGATACCAGAGGCGATCCGACAATGGCAAAAATACGGTCAACTTCCGGAATCTGATCGACCAGCTCCTCGATCTGCGCCACGTATTTATCTGTATATTCAAGGGACGCGCCTTCCGGCCCGTTGGCAATCGAGATAATCGTGCCACGATCTTCAATCGGCGCAAGCTCTGAAGGAATAAGCGTAAAGAGAAACGCACCGCCTGCCGCCACTATAAGCGCAATCAGCAAAACTACAGGCCGCATGATCATGACTTTATTCAGCGCCTTTTCATATCCTGCGCCGATGCGGTTTAGAATACGCTCACTGAAATTATAGAACCAGTTATGTTTTGTTTCATGCTTCAATAAACGTGAACACATCATCGGCGTCAATGACAGGGCAACGAAACCCGACACGATCACGGAACCCGCCAGCGTCAGTGCGAACTCGGTGAACAGTCTTCCCGTCCGTCCTTCCATAAAGCCGATTGGCGCATAGACCGCTGCCAGCGTGATCGTCATCGCGATAACGGCAAAAGTGATTTCCTTGGCCCCGCGAATACCGGCATCGATAGGCTTCATGCCTTCCTCGATATGGCGATAGATATTTTCCAGCATGACAATAGCGTCATCAACAACAAGCCCGATCGCGAGAACCATCGCCAGCAATGTCAACGTATTGATACTGAAACCGAAAGCCAGCATCATGGCGCAGGCTCCGATCAAGGAGATGGGAATCGTAACCAGCGGAATAATCGTTGCCCGCGCTGTCCGTAAAAAGAAAAAGACGACAAGCGCCACCAGAATAGCCGCCTCTATAATCGTCCGGTAAACGGACTTGATCGATTCATCGATAAAGATTGACGAGTCATACGCAACATTCGCCTTCATTCCGTCCGGCAGGTTGCGCTCTATTTCGGGTAAGACGTCATACATTGCCTTTGAAACATCGAGAGGATTGGCCGTTGATTGCTTGACGATCCCTATTCCTATGGCGCTCTTGCGATTGAACCGCGTGATCCGGCGGACGTCCTCGGCCCCCAGCTCAACGCGCGCGATATCCCGAAGACGCACCGGATAGCCGGTATCCTGCCTGATGATCAGGTCTTCGAACTGCGCCACCGTTCGCATATCGGTTTCGGACAGAACGGAAAATTCGCGCTCGCTGCTTTCAATTCGCCCTGCCGGTATTTCGACATTCTGCGCCCGCAGGGCATCCTCGATATCCTGCGTCGTTAAGCTATAGGCCGCAAGGCGCGAACGGTCGAGCCAGATCCGCATCGCCCATTTACGCTCACCATTAAGCGTGACTTCGGCGACGCCGGGCAGAATCTGCAATTTATCTTTTATAAAGCGGTCTGCATAATCAGACACTTCCAGTTGCGTATGCTTGTCGCTCGATAGCGCGATCCAGATAATCGGCTGGGCGTCCGCTTCCACTTTAGCAACCACTGGCTCGTCAATCTCATCCGGCAACTGGCTTCGTGTGCGCCCGACGCGGTCACGCACATCGTTAGCGGCGATATCAACATCGCGGTCGATTTTGAACGTCACCGTGATCTGGCTGCGTTCCTCGCGGCTGGAGGATGTTATAAACTCAATCCCTTCGATACCGGACAAAGAATCTTCCAGAGGCTGGGTAATCTGGCTTTCGATAATTTCGGCAGAAGCTCCAGGATAGGTAGTCGTCACCGTGACGATCGGCTCGTCGATCTCGGGATATTCACGTACCGTCAACCTGTCATAAGAAATAAGGCCGATCAGAACAAGCATCAAGCTCATCACGATCGCAAAGACTGGGCGGCGGATAGAAATTAGCGGCAAATTCATTGCGCCGGCGCCTTTGTGTTTTGAGGCAGTATTTTTATCTTGGAATTGGGGCGGATTTTCATCTGACCGGCGGTAACGACCTGATCGCCTGCCTTTAATCCCTTAACAATCTCAACTTGTCCGTTGCGGCGCAGCCCCGTTTCAACCTCCGTTGATATTACCTGGTCGCCATTTATCTTCAGGACAAATTGCTTCGATCCGTTCGGCACAAGGGCCTCTTCCGGCACCAATAGCGCGTTATCGCTTTGCCCCAAAGTCAGTTGAACGCGGGCAAACATGCCAGGGCGCAAGATCATTTCAGAATTCGGCAACATCGCCCGCAGGACGACAGTGCGCCCATTGGTATCGACTCTCGGATTGATGGCATAAACCTTTCCCTTGAACTCACGGTCCCGAAAAGCATCGACCGTCACTTCTATTTCCTGCCCCGGCTTCAAAGCCGACAGGTACATTTCCGGTAAGCGCAAGTCGACTTTCAGCGGATCAATGCTTTCTATGTTAACAAGATCCTGTCCGATATTCACATAGTCGCCGGGGCTGATCACTCTTAAACCGACAATGCCGTCAAAGGGGGCGAGTATCGCCATGCGTTCAACCCTTGCTTTTGCAAGATCGACCGCCGCCTGATCCGTATCACGCGCGGCTAAAGCTTCATCTCTGGTAGAACCGCTTTCAGCATCCTGTTCAAACAAACGCTTAGCGCGCTCGAAATTGGTTCTGCTTAAGGTAAGGCTGGCCTGCATTTGCGCAAGTTCAGCGCGGGCGATCACATCGTCCAGTTGCACGAGAGGTTGGCCCATTTTCACGCTGGCGCCTTCCTCGAACATAATTTTCGTGACCCGCCCGGCAATCTCAGGCCGGAGCATAACAGTTTCATTGGATACCAGATTGCCGACAGCTTCGACAGTTCGCTCTATTTTGCCGCTCTGAACTGTTGCGGCCTC
>QFOT01000017.1 GCA_003241285.1 Micavibrio aeruginosavorus | reverse complement strand
AATAATCCAGAAACGGATAACGACGGTCGGCTCTGACCAGCCGATCTTTTCAAAATGGTGATGGATTGGGGCCATGCGGAAAACGCGTTTGCCTGTCAGCTTAAAAGAAGCGACCTGAATAATAACCGACAAGGTTTCCATGACAAAAAGACCGCCGATTATAAAAAGAACAAGTTCATGTTTGACGATAACCGCCATCGTACCTAAAAGACCGCCCATCGCCAGCGATCCCGTATCGCCCATGAATATCATGGCAGGAGGCGCATTGAACCAAAGAAAGCCCATCGCGCCGCCGACTAAAGCGCCGCATATAATCATCAATTCAGCAGTACCCGGAACATATGCGATTTGCAGATAGGTCGAGAAATCCTCCCGCCCGACCAGATAGGCGATCAAGCCGAAAGACGCCGCCGCAATTGCCACAGGCACGATCGCCAGACCGTCAAGGCCGTCGGTCAAATTCACCGCATTGGAAGAACCTATCATTACAAGGATAGCCCAGATGTAAAAAAACACACCGAGAGGAATAAAGAAATTCTTGAAGAAAGGGATGGCGACGCTGGTTGAAATATTCGATGGAAGAAAATACACGATGCCAATCGTCGCAACTGCGGCAATCGCCGTCTGCACGACAAGTTTCAATTTACCCGACAGCCCTTTCGGATCTTTCTTGGTAAGTTTTAAATAGTCATCACCAAAACCGATCAATCCGAAACCGACCATGACCAGAAGAGATATCCAGATAAACGGGTTTTTCAAATCCGCCCAAAGAAGCGTGCTGACTGTGACGCTGATCAAAATCATCAGACCGCCCATTGTCGGCGTCCCCGCTTTTTTTAAATGGCTTTCCGGGCCGTCATTTCTAATCGGTTGGCCGGAACCCTGAATGGATTTCAACCATCTGATCATGCGCGGGCCAACGACAAAAGAAAGAATAAGCGCTGTCAAAATCGCCGCGCCTGTCCGAAAAGTTATATAGCGGAACAGGTTGAAGAAAATATAATCGTCACCCAGAGGCGACAGAAGATTATAAAGCACTGTTTTTTCCTTCACTTCCTTTGGCTGCCGAATTGGCGACTTTCTTTTTGGCCGGAAGAGCCCGCAAGGCTTCAACCACGACATTCATCTTACTGCCAAGCGACCCCTTTACCATGACGACATCACCCGGAACAAGCACATCCGGCACTATTTGACCTAATTCCATGCTATTTTCCGCATGAAATTTACGATTGTCGTTCGGCAGCGCATCATGGAGATTTTTCATCAGCTTGCCACATGTATAAACGAGATCAATATTGGCCGCTTTCAACGGCAAAGCCAGATCGGCATGAGATTTGGGACCTTCATCGCCTAGCTCCAGCATATCGCCGAGAATGGCAATACGGCGGCCGCCGCGCCCCGGATCGATCAAAGCCAGAACCTTGAACGCAGCCTGCATCGCAACCGGGGACGCGTTATAGCTTTCATCGATTAATGTCACAGGATTTGATGCATCGCCGATATCGAGCATTTCCCGCTTGCCGCGACCGGCAGGAGGTTCAATCTGCTCCAGAGCTTTCACCGCCTTGGTAATATCCTGACCGGATAATTTAACCGCCAGTAACACAGCAAGAGAGTTCATCGCTATATGATGGCCAGCGTCTTTAAGGATATAGGTAATTTCGTCGCCTAGAATTTTTGCTTTGATACGAACACCATTCGAAGCGACAAGACAATCCAGTATCTGCGCATCGGATTGATCGCTCTCGCCAAAAGTCATGATCTTGATATCATGTTTTTTGGCTTCGCTTTTAAGCATCCCGAATTGATCGTTATCCCGGTTGAGAATAGCGATACCACCCTTTTCAATGCCGGAAAAAATCTCCGCCTTAGCTTTGGCGATACCTGTAATGCCTTCGGCAAAATTACCGACATGAACAGGCGCAACCGTCGTTATGATCGCTATATGCGGGCGGGCCATTTTTGTCAGCGGCGTAATTTCACCCGGGTTGTTCATTCCCATTTCGAAAATGCCGAAATCGCTGCCGGCATGCATGCGGGCAAGCGACAAAGGTACGCCCCAGTGGTTGTTAAAACTTTTAACGCTCCACGACGTTTCGCCGAATTGTGCAAAGCTTCGGCCCAACATTTCCTTGGTACCTGTTTTACCGACGCTGCCTGTAATACCGATAATGCAAGCTGCTGACCGGTTGCGGGCAGCTATGCCTAAATTCTGTAATGCCTTGAAGGTATCCTCTACGATTAAAAGCTTGCTTTCATCGACGCCATCAACAGGCCCGGAAACGATCGCCGCCGCCGCGCCTTTATCGATAGCCGATTTAACATGCAGATGACCGTCGCTATTATCACCCTGAAGCGCGATAAAAAGATCGCCAGCTTCCAGGCTACGCGTATCGATGGAAACGCCCGTGGCGAACCATTCGCCCGCTGTTTTACCGCCGGTTGCTTTTACCGCCTCGGAACTCGTCCAGAGCGTATGTGAAGGTGCTTTTTGTAAGGTGCTTGCCATGTGCTTAAATGTTCTTTCCTGGTTATTTTACGATGTCTCCATCGCTAAATGTGCTTCATTTACGTCATCGAAGGGCTCTACGTGATCACCGACAATCTGGCCATGTTCATGGCCTTTGCCCGCAATAACGAGAACATCTCCTGATTTGCAAAACTTCACCGCTGTTTCGATAGCCTGACGGCGATCTGCGATTTCGGTTGCCTGTGGTGCGCCCTGTTTGATTTCGGCGCGAATTTGAGCCGCGTTTTCATTGCGCGGGTTGTCATCTGTAATAATATTGATATCAGCAAGCTGCGCCGCAATCCTACCCATAACAGGGCGCTTGGCTTTATCGCGATTACCACCGCAACCAAAAACGCAAACCAGCATTTTTTGCGTATGCGGGCGCAGCGCTTTTAAAATGTTTTCCAGCGCATCTGGCGTGTGGGCATAATCGACATATACGGCAGCGCCCTGTTTGTGACCCGGCACGAATTCAAGACGGCCAGGCACGCCTTTGAGTTTAGGCAGGATATCGATAACTTCCTGCAAGCGCTTTTGGCAACGCGCTAGCACAAGGCCTGCGGCGCAGAGCATATTCATCACCTGGAATTCCCCGACGAGCGGCAAGGTGAATTCTATTTCCTGTCCAAAAATTTCAAGAACCAGATGCTGGCCGTTTGGATTTGGCAAGCGCGAAATAATGCGCAGCTCTTTACCTTGATGACCATAGGACCAGAAAGTAATGCCGCGACCCTCGCAGATCTTCCTGATATTTTCGCTTTCAGGGCTATCAGCATTGACGACAGCCACACCATTGGATTTTAGAAGGCTATCGAATAAACGGCGCTTGCTCGATGCATAATTTTCCATCGAGCCGTGATAATCGAGATGATCATGCGTAACATTCGTAAATCCCGCCGCCGAGATATTCATACCATCCAGACGATACTGGTCGAGCCCGTGGCTTGATGCCTCAATAGCGAGGTGATCAATGCCGGATTCCGCCAGATCAGCAAGCTGCGCATGCAGACGAACGGGGTCAGGCGTTGTCATCGAGCCTGACTGTTCAACCGTTTCCTTACTTCCGCCCTCTAAACCTAGAGTACCAAGAGAGGCCGCGCGATAGCCGAGATGCTGCCAGATCTGGCGCGTAAATGTAACTGTGGATGTCTTGCCGTTGGTACCGGTTACAGCGACAATCGTTTCCGGTTGAGCGCCGTAAAATCTGGCGGCGGCCTGCGCCAGCGCAAGGCGCGGGTTCTCATCATTTATCCAGACAACTTCATCGACGCCCGTTAGGCATACTGGCGGCTCCGTGCCGATAGGAGCAAGTATTGCCTTTGCCCCGTGACGAATAGCATCCTCGATATATTCGCGGCCATCCATAATTGTGCCAGGTATAGCCACGAATAAATATCCACGGCGCACCGATCGGCTATCGCTGCTGATGCCGAGAATTTCAATAGCAGGCAAATCGCTGCGGTTCATGATATCAGATAAAATCATATCAATGCTCCGCTACTTTCTCATGAAGAAACGGGCGCAATGGCTCCGCCAAATCCGGCGCATCCATATCCGTCTTCATGTTCAATAGAGGCCCGATAGAAGAGATCACTCTGGCCGCTGCCGGGGCCGCGACCCAACCTGCCGTTGCATAGCCATAGCTGCTTTTGTTACCATGCGGCTCATCAACGGTAATCAAAACTGCATATTTAGGATCATTGACCGGGAACACGCCAACAAAAGACGACATGCGGCGATCTTTCGCATAACGCCCGTTGAAGTTCTTATCCGATGTTCCGGTCTTGCCGCCGACCATGTAGCCCTTGACATCGGCTTTACGTGCCGTGCCGTCAGTGACAACAAGGCGCAGCAATTGACGCATCTTTAGAGAAGTTTCCTTCGAGATAATACGTATTTCGGATTTTTTGATATCCTTTTCGTCTTTTTTAATGATGGTCGGCTTGATCAGAAAACCGCCATTAGCGATAGAGCTGACACCGCTGATTAATTGCAACGGCGAAACGGCGATACCATGACCATAAGAAGCGGTCAGCGTGTTTATCTCGCGCCATGGATTGGGAATAATCGGCTTGCCCAGTTCATCAATTTCGAAATCCGCTTTCTCCATGAAACCAAGGTCGCGATAGAGATTTTTCATACCTGCCGTGCCGACTTCTTCGGCCATCAGGGCGGTTCCGATATTGGACGATACCATGAAGGTTTCAGGCAACGTCAACGCGCGTTTTTCTGGATGGTAATCGGTAATCGTAAAGCGGCCGCGCTTCAATGGGCGTGACGCATCGAAAGTTTTCGACATCGTGATATGATCTTTTTCCAACACCGCCGCCGCCGTGAATACCTTGAACGTAGACCCCAGCTCATAAACACCCAGCGTCGCGCGATTAAAGCGCTTGCTGTCCGAAATATCTATCTTGGTTTCGTGCGGATCGAAATCCGGCAGGGAAACACTGGCCAGGACTTCGCCTGTATTGACATCCATGATGATGCCTGCCCCGCCAATCGCGGTAAAATCTGTAATCGCTTTCTGCAATTCGCGTTTCATAATGTGCTGCAGGCGGATATCCATCGTCAGCTTCAAAGGATCGGAACTGCTGGTCAAAAGCTTGTTAAAGCTGTGCTCTATCCCGGCGATTCCCTTGCCGTCCGTATCGGTATAGCCGACGATATGGGATGTCATCTTGCCTTGCGGATAGACGCGGCGGAAATCATATTCAAAGGCAAGCCCCGGATCGCCGATTTCTAAAATTCTCCGCTGCTCACTCGGCGTCAGATTGCGGCGTATCCAGACAAAACGCTTGTCGCCCTGCACTTTTTTCAAAAGATCGCCATAGCGCATATCAGGGAAAATAGCGCTTAACGCCTTAGCGGCAGCAACCGGATCGGTAATGCGTTTCTGATCGGCGTAAAGAGATGCCGTTTTAAGCGACGCCGCCAGCATAACGCCATTGCGGTCGACAATATCACCGCGTCTTTTCTGCTTGGTATCCTTGGCGCTCTCAGGCCTTTCTGTTTCTTCATGATTGGAAAAATAGCCCTGAATAATGGTCGCATCGACGAGGCGCGCGGCGATCAGGATATAAACCCCCATGAAGAGAGCCACGATAAGAACGATGCGCCCCCTCGCCTGATCGAGAGAAGAAGACTTCTCTCCGGCAATGCGCATCGATAGTTTTCCGAAGGGTGATTTACGGCTCATTGTCCGGTCGCCCCCGCATCGCTCAAAACTTTCTGAAATTCACCTTCCTGATTACCGCGCCCTTCTGCGATATCAGGAGGGCTAAGCTTTACCGGAGCTGGCGCTTGACGTTTGGCTGGCGCGGAAGTCGATACTTCAAGAATTTTTTCTTCCTGCGGCAACATGCTCGGCTCTTCAGGGTCAGGGATAGCGCTGATAGACTGGATCATCGTATCGGCGGATACAGGCGCCATGTTCAGATATTTGGTGGATAACTCTTCCAAACGCTCCGGGCGGTTCAGATAATCCCACTCCGCTTTTAGAACCCGGATAGATTCTTCCTCCTGCGAATTCGCCTGAACCAGTTGACGCTGCTCGCGTTCTACCTGTTGAACCTGCTGTGATACCCAGAATAAAGATGCGCCGGATAAAAGCGCCAACAGTAAAGCCGTCAAAGATGTCAGGCGGATCACATATTTCATGCGGCCACCTCACTATAAATTCTTCGGGCCGCACGCAATTTGGCGGAACGGGAACGCGGGTTTTGGGAAATTTCAGAATCGGTCGGGATAAGGGCTTTTTTCGTCAGAATGGAGAAAGCGGGTTTCTCGGACGAGAATGAGGCGGGAAGATAGCGGGAGGGAGCAGCGGCCTGTTTGCCGTGCTTGATGAGAAAGTTCTTAACGATACGGTCTTCGAGAGAATGGAAGGTCACAACAACAAGGCGACCGCCGTCTTTCAGGATATCGAGCGTTGAGTCAAGGATGGCCTCGACCTCGCCGAGCTCGTCATTGACCTTAAGTCGCAGAGCCTGGAATGTTCTTGTAGCAGGATCGATTCTAACTTTCGGCGACACATGGACGACGGAGCGGACGATAGTGGCAAGCTCGGATGTCGTTTGAATTTTCTTTTCCGCGCGCGCCTTGATGATAGCCGCCGCCACGCGGCGCGATGCTTTTTCCTCGCCATATTGATAGATGACATTGGCAAGATCTTCTTCGCTTAATGTATTGACAAGGTCGGCAGCGGTTGCCCCGCTGGAGCGGTCCATGCGCATATCAAGCGGCCCGTCAAAGCGGAAAGAAAACCCGCGCTCTTGTTGATCGATCTGCATCGACGACACGCCAAGATCGAGAATGACCGCATCGACTTTATCGATGCCGAGATCTTGCAGGCAGGATTTGGCATTGGCAAAATTTGAGTGAACGATTTTTAACCGCTCGCCATATTTATCTTTCCAGCCAGACGCCATTTCAATGGCAGTTTCATCGCGGTCGATCCCGATGACCTTGCAATCTGCGCTATCCAGAATGGCACGGGAATAACCGCCTGCGCCGAATGTGCCATCGACATAAACCTCACCAGCTTTGGGCGAAAGCGTTTGCAACACTTCATTCAACATGACAGGGATATGCGGGGCATCCGTCATGATGACACTCCCGGTCTCGGCAGCGTCAAACCTTCCTTAGCGACATTGGCCCGCGCTGCCTCTCGACGTTTTTCGAATTTATCGGACGACCATACTTGGAATTTTTTACCGAGACCGACAAAGGTCACTCCTTCTTCGATTTTGGCATGCGCCATCAAATGCGCCGGAATGGAAATCCGCCCCTCACTATCGAACGGGCACTGAACAGCCTCGGCAAAAATAGAAGTAGCCAGATCGTCCTGCGCGCTGGAGAACATATCGAAATGATCGAGGCGTTCGGACAACTCCGCCATGCTGGCATAATCGAATCCTTCAAGGCAATCATGGCCTGTCGCCCTGAAAAGCACTACACCTTGAAAATTTTGACCTACTAAGGCTGAACGAAAGGGAGCCGGGACCGATACACGGCCCTTCTTATCCATTTTATTCACATAAGTAGACAGAAACAGCGCCATGCCGTCCTTCTCTTGGGTGGGTTTTTGAAAGATATCACGAATCCGTGGGAACAGGGTGATATATAATGGGATAGCATGGGTTTTTATGGGCTGCAAACGCTCATAGCAGCTCAAGCTTAATTAAACGGGGATAGAATTGGGGATAAATCAGGGAAAGGCTCTGTGTTTTCATAATCAAATATGAAGGGATGCGTTCACAGGAAGAGCGAGAAAACTAACAGCCTCCTCGTCAAGGTATTGAGATAACGATTGATAGAAATTTGCCAGTCGGTCTGTAAGCCGGATTCTGTACCCTAGAAATCTTGAGATCTCATCGGATGACGACCATTCATCTAGGAGAAGAGTTACCCCTTCCCTCGAGCAACCAACCCGCCTACGCTCCTTCGGAGCTTCGGCGGGCAAGCCCGCCAAACTCTCAAAAGAATGTTGGAAACATACGAACGCAGGCCTATTTGGTCTTGCTTCCGGTGAGGTTTGCCGTGCCTGTTCATTTCTGAACGAGCGGTGCGCTCTTACCGCACCATTTCACCCTTACCTTCCAGTCTCGCCGTGAGGCTCGATTATTGGAGGGCGGTATCTTTCTGTTGCACTATCTGTCGGATCGCCTTTCAAAAAGGCTCGCCGCCCGGGCGTTACCCGGCACCGTGTTTCCGTGAAGTCCGGACTTTCCTCGTCTGATTTGCATCATCCGCGGTCGTCCGACCGACTGGCAAGGCGCAATAGACGGTATTATTTAGGGGAAGTCAAATCCTTCTGCTCGATCAGGGAATTGATCGCCGCATAGAGGTTTTGTTCGTCGATTTCCTGGCCAAAATCATCCGGCAGATAATGGCGGCGGAATTCCCGCACCATCAAGTCGAAATCATCCGTGTAATCATAACCCCATTGTTTAAGGGCCGAGAATAATTCAACCGGCGTATCGATCTCGCCTGAGCCAGAGGAGATTCTGGGCATCAAGCCAATGCCCGCTTCACTTAAGACAGCCCAGGGGAAATGCTCACCCGGATCGATTTTCCGTCCCGGCGCGATATCGGAATGGCCGAGTATGTGATGATCGGCAATATCCCAGCGACTGCGGATATCGCGGATCAATTCAATCAAGGCCGCAATCTGAACGGTAGGAAAATCCGGCAAGTTGTTTTCATGCCCGCCATTGACGACCTCGATTCCGATCGATGCCGAGTTGATATCCGTGATACCGCCCCAGCTCGACTGCCCTGCATGCCATGAGCGCATGCTCTCTTCGACGTAAGAAGTAATCGTACCATCGACATCGACCATGTAATGCGGCGATACCTGATCCGGCGTCATGTAAATAGCATCGGCTTCTTCGGCGGTTTGCGTGCCCGTATAATGCAAAATCAGCATCGTCGGTTTCATACCGTCTTTGCGTTCGTTTTGGTTGGGGGATGTTTTACTGGTCATTGCCCTATCGTAGCGAATTGATCTGGAGCTTAAAAGCCCTTATAATTAGGCTATGCTTTATTCTGATTCCAGATCACGCGGCAACGTTCTTTTTCTTATTCTTATCGCCGTTGCGCTGTTTGCGGCGCTTTCATATGCTGTGACAAGTTCAACCAGAAATCCTACGTCAAATAATTCGGAAACGGAAAAAATGGGGGCTGCTCGTATTCTGAATTTCTACACAAGTCTAAAGTCTGGCATAGATAGAATGACTTTATCGGGTAATATAAGCGTAATTGATTTGGCGTTTAATAACGATATTTTCAAGAGAAAGGATGGCTCAATCGCTTTGGCCATGGGAATTCCTTCCAATCCCTCAGTTTATGTTTTCCATCCATCTGGCGGCGGAGTTATCGCACAAACTTTTGAAGATATTTCCAGACCTTGCGCAACTTGTTCCACAGCAAGTACAGCTGCGGGACACTCCACCATTACATGGAAAAACATTCCCCAAATTGGCTCGGATGCTAGCGATCTAGTTCTCACCGTTAACCAAATTACCCAAGGGGCGTGTGCAGCAATAAATGCTTCCGAGGGAATTACAAGCATTTCCGATCAGCTGAGCTTTCCAAGCGCTGACTTTACAACGGGCGCAGCGCAGCCCGTAGTCACGGTAGCCAGTGGTTCCGATATAACCGCTATTACAGGAAAATTTATTTTCTGCTATCACATCGCCACTCAGGACCGATACCAAGTGATGGCTATTTTAAAAGCATATTAGTCGAGCTTTCTTACAAGAACTAAACCCAGCATCCAGAAAAGCAAGATCGTCGCTATACCTGCATTCTGTGTCTGAAAAACATCCGTTGCCAGCGCATAACAGAACGGCCCAAGAAACGCAGCGGCCCTGCCTGTCAGCGCATAAAGCCCGTAATTTTCAGTGATAACATTCTCATTTGAGAGGCGTGAAACAAGCGTGCGGCTGGCGGATTGCACTGGCCCAACAAAAAGACCTAGCGATAAAGCGCTGGCGAAAAACATAAGCTTGCTATCGGATATCAGTATGCATGATCCAGTAACCAATAATCCGATCAGGCTTATTCTCACGATGCGGAACGAGCCGAAACGGTCTTCGATAAAAGATGCCGCGAAAGCACCCAAACCTGCCGTGACGTTCATGCCGATGCCGAACATCATGACTTCCGATATCTGTAATCCGTAATTCTGCGCCGCATAAATGCCGCCCATGGCAAACAGCGTATTCAATCCATCGCGGTAGAGCGCGCTGCCGATCAAGAATTGACGCCATTTAATATCCGTTTTTAGATTTGCAAACGCGACCTGCAAAGACGCCCATCCGCGCCGTAAGGCAGCGCCCGCCGCAATCCCGGTTTTTGGCTTGTCGGCAACGTGTAGAAAAAGCGGCAGTGAGAAAAGAGCAAACCATAGGATAACGAAGGGCACGACCATTCTGACATGCCACCCCCCTTCTTTCGGCAAGGATATAAACGGCGTTTGACCGCCAATCCCGATAAAAAGTACCAGCATTAAAACAAGACTTAACAATCCGCCGGCATACCCCATCGCCCATGCGCGGGACGAAACACGGCCCAAATCCTGCGAGGACGCGACGTTAGGCAATAGAGCATTGTAGAAAACGATACCCAACTCGAAACCGACATTCGCCAGAACCAGCCCGGCAAGAACAAGAAAAATTGTGACCGTTTCAGACTGCGGTACGCCGAGCACCATCAACATAGTCCCGCCCAGACAGACAAGCTGGCTGAGGAATATCCAAAGCTTCAGGCGGCCTGTATGGTCGGCGATCGCACCGCATAAAGGGCCAAGAAAAATAAGCAGCAAGCCGGAAACAGAAACGGCGTAGCTCCAGCGCGAAGCGCCTTCAACAGGATCGACAGAGACGCTCTGGGAGAAATAGGTACTGAAAACAAAAGTGAGAATAAGCGTGGCAAAAGCGGAGTTGGCCCAGTCATAAAAAGCCCATGACCATGCAGGCTTTTTATTCCGCTTTATTCCCCTCACGCTCAGAAAGCGTGAATAAGATATTGCGCGGCGCCAATCGCATAATATCCGCCGAGCTGGTAAGCGGCATCAATCGCCACGGCGTTAAACGGATATCCTGTGTAGAGAGATCCCATGACAAGCGGCGGCATTACGAAAGCCACCCACAGCAAACACGCCAGCAGGAAAAATTCCATCGGATCGGATATGTTGAAATACCAGACCATAAAAGCAAAGAAACCGGCAGTAATAAGCCATAGCGGCAATGTCACGATGAATTGCGAAGAGGCAAAAGATGGAGCCGTCGTTGAGCCGCGAGCTTCAAGCCATTTAGTGCCCATGACTTTGGGATGATACCAGAGTATACCGAGCAGGAAAGCAGCGATGCCGCTTACAAAGATCGGCAAAAGCCAGTTCTGGCCTATAGTCTGCAGAAGTTCAGGATTAGCCATTTTTATCTCCCCTTATTTTTTATTAATGACGTGCAACGATAAGTTTTTTGATTTCAGCGATTGCCTTCGCAGGATTAAGTCCTTTCGGGCAAGTCCGCGTACAGTTCATGATAGTGTGGCAGCGATAAAGCCTGAATGGATCTTCAAGATTATCAAGACGCTCGCCAGACGCTTCGTCGCGCGTATCGGCAAGCCAGCGATAGGCCTGAATCAAAACGGAAGGGCCGAGGAAACGGTCGCCATTCCACCAATAGCTCGGGCATGACGTTGCACAGCAGAAGCACAGAATACAGCCAGCAGGTCCTTTACCATCCGCACCATTGAGAATTTCGGCATCTTCAGCCGATTGCAGACGCTCGCGGGCCGGGGCCGGTGATTCGGTCTGAAGCCATGGCTCGATAGTGTTATATTGGGCGATCAAATGTGATGTATCTGGAACCAGATCCTTGATCACTGGCAGATGCGGCAACGGCGTTACCTTTACATCCGACTTCACGTCTTCAATCGGCTTCAAGCAAGCCAGTGTATTAGAGCCGTCGATATTCATAGCGCAGGAACCGCAAATACCTTCACGGCAAGAGCGGCGCAGCGTAACCGTGCTGTCGATTTCATTCTTGATGTAAAGAAGCGCATCCAAAACCATCGGCCCGCATTTATCGAGATCGATCGTATATTCATCCAAGCGCGGATTTTCGTTATTGTCCGGATCCCAGCGATAGACCTTGAAAGTCTTGTGACGTTTTCCGCCGTTAGAAGCGTCAACTTTTTTGCCGGGAACGATTTTTGAATTTTGTGGAAGAGTAAATTTGGCCATTTCAAACCTTTGAATTATGAGGGATGATAACGCTAAACCATTGTTTTGTGAAGCCTTTTGCTACATTATCTACTTTAAATATTATAAACAGCCTTATTAGCAATATGCAAATTCAATAGCCTGAGAAAGATATCCTGTTATGACCTTTACCCCTTCTACTCAGCGCGGTTTTACACTGGTCGAATTATCCATCGTGATGATCATCATAGGATTGCTGATCGGCGGCGTTTTAAAAGGCCAGGAATTAATAGAAAACGCCAAAGCCAAAAGGATAATGGCCGATGTTAAAGCCTATCAATCATCGATATTGGTATTCAAAGATTCCTTTTCCTACCTGCCCGGTGATATTCCATATCCTGAAACGCTTCTTCCGAAATGCTCCGGGACACCAAGCTGCGTTTCATCTGGAGGCAACGGCGATTCTTTTATAGGAACAAAGAATGTATCTAACTGGAGCCATAACAATCAAAGTGCGATCGGCAGTGAGCCGAGTAAATTCTGGATTCACCTGATGGCTGCAGATCTGGTATCCGGCGTTTCAGGCCGCAATGTTGCGGAATGGGGAGAACTATATCCCGCCTCTCCGATGGGCGGAGGCTTCCAGGTCGCACATATTTATGAAACCGGAGCCAATCAGGCCAGCGGCCATTATCTGATCTTGCGCTTGATGCCTACGGGCGACCCGCATCCGACCACACCTGATAGCGCCGTCCTGAAACCGAGAATTGCAGAAATGCTTGACGCCAGATACGATAATTCCATCCCTAATACAGGATCCATCATAACTGATGCCGGTACGGGCGATGGCTGCTGGGCTATATCGAATAATGTAATCACGTTTAACACAGCATCGGGCCAGCGTACCTGTATCAGCGCCTTCCAGTTTTACTGAGGCCCATTTAAAAGATAAATGGCTTTAGCATTACTGTTTATGGAGAGTTAATAGACTCTTTTCTTGGGCGGAACCGCTTCGACTTCGTCAGTTAATGTCGTCAAGATAACAGGTCGGGAAGTTAATTCTGTTTTTCCTGTTTCACTGACTTTAACGATAGAATGCTTCAGCCAGTTCACATCGTCGCGTTCCGTGTAGTCTTCACGAGCATGTGCGCCGCGACTTTCTTTACGGGCAACTGCTGAATGAAGCGTGGCAACCGATTGATACAGCAAATTATCAAGCTCGAGCGCTTCCACCAGATCCGTATTGAACACCATTGAGCGGTCGGTGATATTCACATCACCGCGGCGGGCAAAGATTGCATCTATTTTGCGGCAACCTTCTTCCAGCGATTCACCGGTGCGGAAAACAGCAGCGTGGGTTTGCATCGTTTTCTGCATATCGTTACGCAAGTGGGAAGTCTTCGTCGGTCCTTGGGCATTGCGAAGTTTATCGAAACGCTCCAGCGCAAAATTGCCTGTGTCGGAACCGAGTTTTTTGTGCTTCGCGCCCGGCGTCACAGTTTCAGCAGCGCGATGCGCAGCGGCACGTCCGAAAACAACCAGATCGAGAAGCGAATTGGAACCCAGGCGATTGGCTCCATGAACGGAAACACAGGCCGCCTCACCTATTGCCATCAAGCCTGGCACAACGCGATTTGGATCGCTGTCTGTCGGATTGAGAACCTCGGTTTTAAAATTGGTCGGAATACCGCCCATATTATAGTGAACGGTCGGCAGAACCGGGATCGGCTCTTTCGTGACGTCAACGCCGGCGAAGATTTTAGCATTCTCCGCAATACCCGGCAGACGTGAATGGATGATATCTGCATCAAGATGCTCTAGATGCAGATGAATATGATCCTTATGTTCGCCAACGCCGCGGCCTTCGCTGATTTCAATCGTCATCGAGCGCGACACGACATCGCGTGAAGCAAGATCTTTGGCGGAGGGCGCATAACGCTCCATAAAGCGCTCGCCTTCGGAGTTGGTCAGATAGCCGCCTTCTCCGCGAACACCTTCGGTAATCAAACAGCCCGCGCCGTAAATACCTGTCGGGTGAAATTGGACGAATTCCATATCCTGTAAAGGAAGCCCTGCGCGTAATACCATCGCGTTGCCATCACCCGTACAGGTGTGAGCGGATGTGCAGGAGAAGTAAGCCCGGCCATAACCGCCTGTTGCTAAAACTGTCTGATGCGCACGGAAACGATGGATCGTACCGTCAGTTAAATTCCACGCCATAACGCCAAGGCATTCACCTTCGTCTGACATAATGAGATCCATGGCGAAATATTCGGTGAAAAACTCCGTTTTGAAACGAAGTGCCTGAGAATACAGCGTATGCAAAATAGCATGGCCTGTACGGTCAGCTGCAGCACAAGTTCTTTGGGCTGTACCTTTGCCGTAATGTGTCGTCATACCACCAAAAGCGCGCTGGTAAATTTTGCCATCTGCTGTACGTGAGAACGGAACGCCGAAATGTTCCAGCTCGATAATCGCCGGGATCGCCTCGCGGCACATATATTCAATGGCGTCCTGATCGCCGAGCCAGTCAGACCCCTTGATGGTGTCATACATATGGAAGCGCCAATCGTCTTCACCCATATTGCCAAGGGCTGCGGAAATTCCGCCTTGCGCGGCAACCGTATGCGAACGTGTCGGAAATACTTTGGAGATACAGGCGGTTTTCAATCCGGCAGACGCCATCCCCATCGCCGCGCGAAGTCCGGCTCCACCGCCGCCGACAACGACGACATCATATTCATGGTCAATTATATTATAGGCTGCAGGCATTTGAAACTTCCGGTTTAGATCGCAATTTTAATGATAGAGAAAAGAGCCGCAACAGCGAGGCCCGTCATAACGAGGCGCAAAGCAATAAGGCTGATCGCTTTTGATAATTCACAGTGAACATAGTCTTCGATAACGACCTGCAGGCCGAGTGCCGCGTGGGTAAATGTCGAAACAATGAAAAGTGAAAGAAGGATCGCGTGGACAGGCTCGGCCAGCCATAGCGTAAATGCCGCATAATCCGACCCGATCAGCCCGATGACCGCGCAAACCGCCCAGATCATCAGGAAGAAATTAGAAAAAGCGGTAACGCGCTGCATCCACCAGTGATCGAAACCTTTACCGGTAGAGCCAAGACCGCGGGAACGCGCCAGAGGGTTTTTAAAAGGAGAAGCTTCCCATTTCAATGTCATTGTACAGTCCCGTAAATTGTAAGCCATGTAACAGCCGTTAAAACAGTCGCTGCGGCGAGAATGAATATAATAGCCATGTCGGATGATTTGATATCAAGCAACTTGCCAGTATCCATGATCAGGTGGCGGATACCGCTGAGCATGTGAAGATAGATTGCAAACGTCCAGCCGATAAACATCAGCTTGCCGATCAGGCTGGTCGCAAAACTCATAAAGACAGCGTAGGCATCAGGGCCGGTTGCCGCAGCCATCAGCCACCACACAACCATGACAAGACCAACGGTCAGTGCCGAACCCGTGGCGCGGTGCAAAATTGACATGGCCATCGTCAAAGTCCATTTCCAGACTTGAAGATGGGGGGAAAGAGGTCTTGGGGAAAGCTTCATGATTATTCCTTTATCGGAGCGGATAATATAAGGAAATCAATATATTGCCAATGGGGTTTTCTACCTTAACAACAGACATTTTACAGATTATGTAATCAGCTTGCCGCCACTTTGCTCAGAGCGGCGCGAAAGCCAACGCCACTCCATTTATGCAATACCGCAGGCCGGTGGGGTCCGGCCCATCTTCGAACACATGCCCCAGATGCCCGCCGCAAGTGGCGCAGTGAACTTCCACCCGCTCCATGAGCAGCTTTCGATCCGTTGTCGTACCGATCGCTCTGGCCGCTACAGGCTGAAAGAAAGAGGGCCATCCTGTATGACTGTTAAATTTGGCATTGGATGAAAATAAATCCGAATTGCACCCTCCGCACTTAAATAAGCCTTTCCGGTACTCCTCATTGAGAGGTGACGTGAATGGCATTTCCGTCGCGTGCCGCCTCAAAACATTATAAGCATCAGGGCTTAGTTTCTTTTTCCACTCGTCATCGCTCAGCGTAACAGGAAACTTATCCTGGGAGGCGAAACCCATTGAGCTGAAAATCATAATACAGCCTGACGCTCCCATAAATTTTAACAGATCCCGTCTTTTCATTTATCCACCTTCCGACTACGCTAAGCCTATGTCTTATATACTCTCTATTCAGTCCCATGTGGCATTTGGTTACGTCGGCAACAAAGCGGCTATTTTTCCGCTACAATGCCTTGGCCACGACGTGATCGATATAAATACGGTTCAATTCTCCAATCATACCGGATATGGCAGCTGGACGGGGCAAATATTCGACCCTGCCCATATTCAGGACCTTGTTAATGGTCTGCGCGACCGCGATATCCTGAAAAATATCAAAACTATTATTTCAGGTTATCTGGGCAGTGCGGAACTTGGCCAGATAGTCCTTGAAACAGTTGATGAAATTCGCCGCGATAATCCTGACGCCCTGTATTGCTGCGACCCCGTCATGGGAGATACAGGAAGAGGATTTTTTGTCAAAGAAGGCATTCCCGATTTTTTCAAAAACGCATCCCTTCCCAAAGCTACGATTATCACGCCAAATCAATTTGAACTTTCCTGGCTCACCGGAATTGAAATCCGAACGCTGGAAGATGCCAAGACCGCCTGTAGACAAGCCCTGCAAATGGGCCCGGAAATCGTTCTACTAACCTCACTTGAGCATCTCGATACGCCCGAAACCTGCATTCAGATGATGGTTATAAGTAAAAAGGCATGCTTCATGATTACGACACCGAAATTGCCCGTACAAGTTAATGGATCAGGCGATTGTACCGCCGCCCTGTTCGTCGGCTACTATTTGAAAACCGGCAAACTCGATGAAGCCCTTGCCATGACAGCCTCCGCTATTTACGCCGTCTTCGAAAAAACGCTTGGGCTCAAAAGCCGGGAAATCGCCCTTATTCAGGCACAAGATGCTTTCAGGAATCCCGATATGGACTTTAAGCCATTTAAAGTGTTGTAATATCAGGATAATTTTTATCCCGTCCAAAACGGGGGATATTCCAAAGCCTCTGCGTTATACTTTTATCAACCCAACAAACAAAGGAAGACTTTATGAAGAAATTTATAGCTCCCTTGATGGCCACGGCCCTTATTTTTGCCGGAAGCGCAGCTTTTGCAGAAGATGCCGCGAAGCCTGATAGAAAACCGCCTCATGACCGCTTTAAAGAAGCCGACAGCAATAGCGACGGTTTTCTGACCAAAGAAGAGATGAAAAAAGGTCAGGAAAAGCGTCTTGATGAAATGTTCTCTCGCACCGATGCCGATAAAGACGGCAAGCTGTCCCCTGAAGAGATGAAAAAAGGCCGTGAGGAAATGAGAAAGAAATGGAAAGAGCGTCGCGCCGAGCATAAGGATGGCGACGGTAAAGGCCCTCCCCCTCCTGAAGGCGAATAAATAGAACAAAAGATGGCAGATAATAACGATCTTAATCATCTAATGGAACGTGCAGCGAAAGGCGATCAAAACGCCTTTCGTGAACTTTCCCGCGCGCTTGGACAAAAGATTTTTCTGACCAGTGTCAGGCTGTTGAATGGCGATCGCGCCGCTGCGGAAGATATCGTGCAGACGGTCCTTATCAAACTTTGGCAAAATGCGCCCAAATGGGAAGCCAGAGGTTCTGTTTCCGCCTATGTCAGCCGAATGACGTATTCGAGCTGTATGGATTTCCACCGTGCGAAAGTAAAAACGACTGAACTGCCGGAAACACTGCCTGTCGAGGAAACGGCAACGGTTATGATTTTCGAAAAGGAAAAAAGAAAGATTTTATTGAAGATGCTGGATCAACTACCGGAGCGACAGAAAGAGGCCATTCTGCTGACCTATTTCCATGAGGAAAAAAGGTCGGACGTTGCGAAGGCTCTACAAACAACCGAAAAGGCTGTCGAACACCTGGTTGCACGAGGCATTAAAACCCTTGGCGAAATTGTTCCCGCCTCTTTAAAGGAGAAAGACAATGGACATCACGAAGCTGTTTGAAAATGACAAGATTGAAAAGCTGGACAACGAAAAACTCGAATTCATGATCGAGGCGGCCCTTGCTCATCCGCAAATCAGGGTTCCCGCCAATGAGAACAACCGCCGTTTCCGGCATGCTTTGGCTATCGCCGCCGCTCTTGTGATGGCGATCACGTTCAGCTTGCAATACATGCCTAATACTATGCCGGACTTGGCTTCAGACGATAACAACGAAATCTATAACGAGATTTCCGATCTTATCATCCTGGAAACGATGAACGACCTGAGTTGATTATTTTTTAAGGTGGTTCTTGATCAGAAGCTCGGCGATCTGAACTGCATTCAAGGCAGCGCCTTTTCTTAAATTATCGGACACGCACCAGAAGTTCAGGCCGTATTCCACACTCGGGTCATCGCGCAGGCGGCTGATAAACACATCATCTTCACCCTGAATTTCTACAGGTGTTACGAAAGACATTTCGCTTTCCAGATCAATCAACGTTACGCCCTTTGCTTTTTGCAAAGCTTTGCGCGCCTCTTCAACAGTCACTTCGGATTCAAACTCGACATTGACCATTTCAGAGTGACCGATAAAGACCGGCACGCGAACGCAGTTGGCGCAAACCTTTATTTTCGGATCCAGAATTTTCTTGGTTTCAGCAACCATCTTCCACTCTTCTTTCGTCATGCGGTCATCCATGAAGCTATCGATTTGCGGAATGACGTTGAAAGCGATTTGCTTGGTGAAGATATCAGGCTCTTTATTGGAGTTCATATAGATACTGCGCGTCTGGTTGAATAATTCATCCATCGCTTCTTTTCCCGCGCCCGATACGGATTGATAGGTCGAAACGACGACGCGTTTGATCGGCGCAACTTCATGCAAGGGCTTAAGAGCCACGACCATCTGGATCGTCGAGCAATTCGGGTTGGCGATGATATTTTTCTTCGTATATCCGGCGATGGCCTCTGGATTGACTTCAGGCACGACCAAGGGGACATCCGGGTCCATACGGAAATGGCTGGTGTTGTCGATGATGACCGCCCCTGCTGCTGCCGCTCTTGGCGCGAAATCAGCGGAAATCTTGGCTCCGGCGGATGACAGGACGATATCTATCCCTTTAAAATCCTGAATAGCCAGATCGACGATCTGCAGATCCTTATCGCCAAAAGCCACCGTTTTACCGGCTGAACGGGCAGACGCCATTGGAATGACTTCGCTAATCGGAAAATTGCGCTCAATCAGTATGGACATCATTTCGCGTCCGACATTTCCACTTGCACCGACAACAGCAACTTTATACGACATTTTCAGTAACCTTCATTCTTTGGATATTCGTTTTACGCCCTATCTGTGATAGTTTGAAACGCTTAAGTCAAGAACTCCTGTTTTATATCTGAAAATGCCCGATTTCTCCGAAAACCAGACCCTATTCAATTTCAGCCCTCTGGGCGTTATGGTTGTTCTCAAGGACAGGCAGAAATTAAAGATTCTCTACAGGAATGATTTTTTTCATGGTCTGGCGCCGAACCAAAATCAGGATAATAATCTCGTTGATTTCTGGACCGGGAGACAGGGCAAGGAATTAGCGAAAACTCTGGCAAGCCCAATTCTGCCGGAAAGCATGGTCGTCAATTTCCATTCATTCTGGCTGAAGCTCACATTCCAGGAAGGTTTCTGGAAAAATCAGGATGCGATCCTGATCTGGGCCGATAACGTGTCTGGAATAAAAGAAACTGAAGCTACGCTTCAAAAAGCCGTGGCCGATGCAGATGCCGCCGCAGAATCGAAATCAAATTTTCTGGCCACAATGAGCCATGAAATGCGGACACCTATGCAATCCGTATTTGGCCTGCTTGAATTGATCGCTCTTGAGAAACCGTCGCCGACCATCACAGAAATGATCAACATCGCCAAGAATTCGGCAAGCGGCATGCTTGAAATTCTCGACGACATTCTAGACCTTGCCAAAATGGATGCAGACAAGATGGAGCTCGATATGTTCGAAGTTCCTGTCCGTACTCTTGCCCGCGGCGTACTTGAGGCTCTATCTGTCAAAGCACAAGGCAAGCCGATCGAATTGATTGATGACATTGAGAAAGACGTCCCGTTCGTTATTGTCGGAGATCCGAAAAGATTGCGGCAAATTCTGATCAATTTGACAGGCAACGCGCTGAAATTTACCCAAAAAGGTTTTGTAAAAATAAGAATTTCTACAGCCACCCGCCACCTGCCCAAAAGGCATAAAGGCCTTAACCTGCGATTTGAAATTAGCGATAGCGGGATCGGCATGAGCCAATCTGTTCTATCTAAGCTGTTCGGTAATTTCGCGCAGGCAGATAGCTCGACGGCACGGAAATTCGGCGGCACGGGACTTGGCCTTTCTATCTCCAAGAAACTTGTCGAATTGATGAACGGCCAGATTGGCGTCGAAAGTGTGGAAGGCAAGGGTTCCGTTTTCTGGTTTGAAATCCCGACCGAGGAAATTACCCAGACATCGTCCGTGCTGGAAATGCCTGATCTAAGCGGGGTTTCTGTTCTTTCGGTCGAAGACCATCCGCAAGGAGCCAAGGAAATTGTCAATTCCCTGCGATCGATGGGCGCAGCCGTCGAGTCGACGCCGACTTACGCCGAGGCGCTGGCATTGGTTAAGCGCAGGCCGTTTGATGTCGGTATCATAGATCAAGGGCTTCCCGATGGTCTTGGCATCGACCTTATCCGCGAGATTCTGGAGATACGCCCGTTTATGGGCATGTTCATGTATACGGTGCGTGATGATGCAGGGCTTCAGCATAGCCTGCAAAGCCTTGGCATAAAATACGTCGTTAAACCTGCCAGCCGTCTTGGCCTTGGCCAGAGCGTTCTGGAAGCCGCAACCAAATCTTCCATGTTTGAGATTGACGGGCCAAGGAAATTACTGATCGCTGAGGACACGCTGAGCGTTCAGGACCTTCTTAGGCGACAGCTCAAAACGCTGGATGTAGAAGCTCATATCGTCAATAACGGCGTCGAAGCGCTGGAAGCTTTGTCGACCGGTCAATACGGTATTTTGTTTACCGATCTGCA
>QFOT01000016.1 GCA_003241285.1 Micavibrio aeruginosavorus | reverse complement strand
ATATTTTAAAATTCGCAAACGTCGTGGATCGAAAAGGGAAGCTGCATAAATTATCCGTGCCCGATATGGGCATGAGTTATCGCCATATCGATGCGCCGGAAGATTATATTTTTACCAGCGCGGTCTTTCAGGGAAATGAAGACGATGCGTTTCGCATTATCGAGAGAATGAAGGAAATCAAAGAGAAGCGCGAAGCTTCTCAACCCGTGAAAGAGAAAACAGGCGGTTCGACTTTCGCCAATCCAACGGCGAAAGAATTGGCATCTGCGGGATTGCCGGAAGGCACAAAGACATGGCAATTAGTCGATAAAGTCGGCGGACGCGGCCTTTTGATCGGCGGGGCGCAGATGTCCGAGAAGCATTGCAATTTTATGATCAATACAGGAACGGCGACGGCAACGGATTTGGAAAATCTGGGCGAGGAAATCAAGCGGCGGGTTTTGAGCGAGACGGGCCTGGCTTTGCGCTGGGAGATTAAGCGGTTAGGGATCAAGAGTTTTTAGCGCGAAGCTCCGAAGGCCCGAAGTTTCCTTATCTGTCATCCCGTTGAAGAACCGGATCCATGCGTGATGAGGCAGCATTGTATAGATTCCGGCCTTCGCCGGAATGACAATTTTAGTTTTCTTTCCTAAGTCGCTTTGTATTTTAGCTGCCTCTCATGTGGCGGCGCGTCACATGATTTGAATGAAAATCCCCATAAATTCTGCGACAATTTAAGTGAGAGTTCCGCTCGTCTAAAGACAAATGGAGGCTTACATGGAAGTCAGGCAAGGCATGCAGGATGCCGGATATATGCTGCTGCTTTTAATCGGCGGCGTTGTCATCTACGTCGCGCAGCACCAATGTGTAAAATACGGTTTCGAAGCTGCGGTCGATTTATACGGGCAGGGCAAAGTCTGGATAAAAACGCAAATCGCCGATATCAAAAATTCTTAAGAGATCCCCCTAGATAATCCCCTCCCACACAGGCCCTTAACCGGGCCTGTTTTTTGCGTTGCAATATTTGACATAAACGCAACTATTGTTTATACCATTGAAAAAAACAGGGAGTAGTTAAATGAATCAGCCAGTCGAAAAGAAAAATGAAGGCTTAAAATGTATTTTTGGTACGGCAAGCCTTGTCGCCGCCTTCGGGGCCTTTGCGCTTCTTATCGGGCCTCGTAATGCGGCGCATGATGTTTTTGAGGGCGTTGCCGATAAAGTAGTTCAGGTTTTTTCGTCTAAACCTTCGCCATAAATTTAATTAGATTACTGCTTTCGCAGGAATGACATGTGCGTCTATACTTCGGTAAAAGGATTCATATGTCATGACTAAATCTCCCCGAAAAACCATAGCCCTTTTAGTTGGCGGCTGGTCTGCCGAACGAGAAGTGTCTCTTACTAAAGGTAAGGCAGTCGAGGCGTCCCTGATCGAGGCAGGCTATACGGTAAAAGTCATCGATGTCAGCAAAGATCTTGGCAAGCTGGTCAGTGAATTAACCCCTGCGCCGGATGTGGTTTTTAACAATCTGTACGGACGCGGCGGCGAAGACGGCGTCATTCAGGGTGTACTGGAAACGCTCGGCATTGCCTATACTCATTCGGGCGTTGTCGCGTCGGCGATCGGCATGGATAAAATCCTGACCAAAAAGCTGGCTGAATCTGTCGGCGTACGCTGCTCTGTCGGCAAAGTTGCCAGCAAGCAGGAAGTTCTGGATGAAACGGTCATGGAGCGACCCTATGTGGTCAAGCCGATGAACGAAGGCTCCAGCGTTGGCGTGCGCATCATCATGGAAGGCGAAAACCAAAGGCCTATCGATGAGACGGAATGGCATTTCGGCGAGCAGGTTCTTGTCGAAAAATACGTGCCGGGCAGGGAGATCCACGTCACGGTGCTCGACGGCAAAGCCCTGACCGTAACTGAAATATTATTTCCCGGACGATTCTTCGATTACGAAGCCAAATATCACGACAAGCGGACCGAACTGGTGACGCCTGCGCATGTGCCCGAAATTGTGGCGAAAACCGCTATGCAATACGCAGAATCCGTATATAAAGTTCTGGGCTGTTCAGGAATAACCCGCTCCGATTTCAGATATGACGATTCCAAATCCGGCAGCGATGGGGTATACTTCCTGGAAATCAATACAATGCCTGGCCTGTCGCCTGGATCGGTTGCCGTCATTCAGGCGGAATTCAGCGGCATGTCTTACGTTCAACTCTGTTCCCATCTCGTGGAAACCGCAACATGTCAGGATCCGGCACACGCCGCACAACCATCCTCAAGCGACGCGCAGGCAAAACTGCGCGCCTGATTTTCTACGCCAAACGCGCAGGACTGGTTATCGTTATATTGGGAGCGGTTACATACGGTGTCAAAACTATCTTGAATTCCATGTGGTTCAGCCGCACGGAAGAGCGCACCGTCACTTCCTTTCATGACAAGATGGCCGGCGCCGGATTTAAAGTGCGCGGCCTGATGATCGACGGGCGTCACTACACAAACCGCAAAGAACTTAAATCCGCTCTGGGCGTCCAAAAAGATGAATCGATCTTCATTTATGATATCACCGAGATGCGGGATAAGCTTTCCAGACTGCCATGGGTCAAGGAAGCTGTCGTCGAGCGGCGTTTGCCGGATACGATCTATGTGAAGCTGAACGAACGCAGGCCCGTTGCGCTTTACCAGAAAGAAGGAAAGCTTTCGCTGGTCGACGCGGAAGGAGTCATCCTGACCGATAAAGATCTGGAAAGCTTTAAAAGCCTGATCGTTATTACAGGCGAGAACGCTCCGCAGAACGCACCTGAGTTAATGGGCTTGATCAATGCCGAGCCTGATCTGAAAGAGCGTATCGAGATTGCGCGCTGGATAGGTAATCGCCGCTGGGATATTCGCCTGAAAAACGGCATTACGCTTCGGCTGCCGGAAGACGACGCCGGGCTTGCCATCAAGCGCCTTGCCGAAGCCCAAAAAACGGAGCAGGTTCTGGACCGCCATCTGGAAGCTATAGATTTACGCGATCCAATGAGGATCGTCGTCCAGACATCTCCTGGCGATGCACAGAAATACGATGCGTCGTTTAAAAAAGAAAAAAATATTTGAGTAAGGTGAATGGCGAAAAAACTGCAACCAAAAGGATCGCTGATTGCTGCGCTGGATATCGGTTCCAGTAAGATCGCCTGCTTTATCGCCAAAGTTAAGGATGATAACGGCAATATCGATTTGATCGGGATCGGCCATCAGGCCAGCCAGGGTATCCGCTCCGGTACGATCATAGATCTGGATGCGGCGGAATCGTCCATTCGCCAGGCTGTTCATGCGGCAGAGCATATGGCGGCGGAGGTAACGCGCGGCTACCCTCTTCGGGAAGTTATCATCAACGTGCCCGCCGTTCACACCCAGTCGCATCTAATGAGGGTCGACGTGCAGGTGCTCGGCGAGGCCGTCACCGATAACGATATAAGAAGGGCTCTTGCCAAAGCGCAGGATCAGGCCGTTCAGCAGAATAATTCCACGCCCGTCGAGCTTATCCATACTATCCCGACCGCGTTTCGCATCGACGGTCACGAAGGCATCAAGGAGCCGCGCGGGCTTTATGGACAAATGCTGGAAGTCGATGTCCATCTGGTAACCGGAAATATGGGGGGGCTGCGCAATATTGCCAGTTGCATCGAAAGTTCGCATCTCGATATTACAGCGCTTTGTTCCTCACCTTATGCAGCAGGGTTGGCTGCCCTTGTCGATGATGAAATGGATCTGGGCTGCACGGTTATCGATATGGGCGGTGGCACGACCTCTATAGCGGTTTTTCAGGGCAGGGAGCTTATTTATGCCGATGCGCTTCCGATCGGCGGGCAGCATGTCACCTCGGATATCGCCAAAGGCCTGACGACATCTATTGCTGCGGCTGAAAGACTAAAGACACTTTATGGCGGCGCGATCGCGACCATGACGGATGATAAAGACCTGATAGACGTGCCGCAACTTGGGGAAGACGAGCATACATTGCCGAACCATGTGCCGCGCTCTTATCTGGTCAGTATTATCCAGCCAAGGATCGAGGAGACTTTCGAGATGGTGCGCGCCAGATTAAACGATGTGGGGCTTTCCCATGTTGCCGGACGCCGCGTCGTACTGACCGGTGGCGCGAGCCAGATTTCAGGGCAGCGCGAGCTGGCGCAAATGGTCCTGGACAAACAGGTGCGGCTTGGCCGCCCGATGAGATTACAAGGATTACCTGATGCTGTCGCAGGGCCGGCTTTCGCCACGACGGCGGGCTTGATGCACTACGTAACCGAGCGCACGGAAGAGATGCCGGCGGAGATAATGTCCAATGTCGACGCCGGAAGCCTGTTTCAGCGTGCGAAAATGTGGCTGAAAGAAAACTGGTAAGGTTTAAATATAATCCGTCAGTTTCAAATTCAGGATAGTCACTGAAGAAGCGTAGGAAGCCTGTATCTGTGTTTCGAGTTCTTTCTGGCGAACAGTCGTTGCCGCCAGATCTGCGCCCTTAAGATTGCCGATAACGTTTTTCATGATCGCCAGGTCTTCCTCGTTTCGCATGGTCTGATTTTCAACCGTGCGGGCGAACGTGCTCATCTGGGCAAAAATATTAGACATGCCGGAAATTGCCGAGCGCATCAGAGTGGTTGATTCTGCAAGGGCGGCTGTATCCGAGGGATTATTGATGGCCAGATTAAACGAGCGCAGCAATTGTTCGAAGGCCGGATCGTTCGCGGTAAAATTATAGCTTATGGACAGCGTTTCCGACAACTGGGCCGAGAGCTTGTCGTCGTTTCCCTGATAATAACCAGTATTGGCGGTCGAGGGTGACGTCTGGGGCGTAAACGCCGGATCATCGAGATTAACTGGTATGGTGTCGATATTAGAGCCGGCGAATAGGTAGCGACCAGCCGATTGCGTATTCAAAAGACCTGCAACTTCCTTGATAAGAAGTTGACCCTGATCTCTCGTGACTTGCGGATCAAGAAAATTGCCGCCTTGTGCCGATGTCAGTGTCTGCAAGAAGTTATTCGACAAATCCAGAATGGATTTAACGGCATTATAAGCGATATCGATATTGCCGCCAATAATGGTTGCATTGGTATTGAACCCTTCGAGAGAGTCGTAATTACGCTCGACGTTTAAAAGGCGCTGAGAGTCGGAAGCAATGCCTGTATAGGATGTGGATTTAAGCCCTGTCGAAAGCTGGATCTGCGTTTCCGCCAGTTGGGATTGCAATCTCATGTTATCGACGATGATGCGCTCGGTAGCCGGGAATGTCGCGATGCGGTTTGTCATGATGCTTTATCCTTATGATACGGCGTTTAATAAAGCCTGGAACAGATCGCGGATCGTCGTGACCATGCGTGCCGAAGCTTCATAGTGATTTTGCAGTTCCAGCATATTCGCTGTTTCTTCGTCTATGTTAACGCCCGTTTTATTATTCAGGGCTTCTTTTGATTCGCTGAAGATGGCATTCGCCGTTTCGTATTGAGATTTCGCAAGACTGGCGCGTGTAGCCCCGTTCGCGATGATCGACTCCATATAACGGGCAAGAGTGCTGTTTTGCGCGCTGAAATTTCCGGCAGCGTCAAACGGCACGTTCGACTTTAGAATTTGAGCCATGGCAAGAGAGGTGGAGCCGTCCCCGCGCGTCAGCACAGTGTCGCCTACTGCAATCGCGCCGGAATTAAGAGCGCCTGTCGCCAGTACGTTGGGGCTGTTTCTTAAATTGGCGGAGACATTCAGGAAAGAGGCACCATTCCCTGTAAACATATCCTGCAAGCCGAAATAGAAAGAGGCGCCTTTTGAGTCCGGTCCCACGCTGGAGTTCATTTCGCTTAGAGCGAGGCCGCTGCCTGCAAGCGTCGAATTGATAGTCAATGCGCCGTTTACATCAAGAGATGCACTGACATTCGGAATGGCGTTCAATGCAGTCAGCAAGTCACCAACCGTCGTTATGCCAGCCATGTTTATATCAGAGTAGTTTTGCAGGACTCCCGAATTATCGGCAATCGCCACGCGGAATGTTCCAGTCGCTGCCAATGGTGTCGCAGCCGTCAATCCTTGCAGAGAGCCAGTCATGCTGGTCTGGGGCGGCAGTGAAGATCCTTTGTTCAAAAGGGTGTTCATCTGGTCTTTCAAGACGCTGGCGAATTCATCGAGCTTAGCCTGTTCTTCAGGAAGTATGGTGTCGCGTATGGCAATGTTACCAGCCAGCGTGCCTGTACGAAGCGTAGATGTTATATCAACGCCATTCAGTAGAATAGGCTGGAATGTGGAATTCGCATTTACCTGCGTGGTTGTTTCATAGCTTAAATGCTTCGGTTCAGACTGAAGCAAAGGCTGACCGGCAGAGGTGAAAATCTGCAACTGGTTTTGGGATGTAAAATAATACTGGATATCCATGACCTCGGCGAGTTCTTCGAGGGCGGCCATGCGCTGGTCTTCGTGTTCCGCCATTTGGGCGTCGGCTGTTTCGCCAGGTACGATCTTGGTATTGATGCTGTGAATTTTATCAAGCAGGACATTTACACTCGTGATCTGATCTGCAATCTTCATCTCTGCCTGAAGACGCAGCTCCTGCACGTCGCCGGAAAGATTACGGAGAGAATCCGCCAGATTAACCGCGATCTGGACAACTTCGGTCTGGTTAGCTTGTGTTTCAGGGCTGGCGGCAAGCTGTTGGAAAGCTGTATATAGGCTGTTCAGGTAGCCGGACATTGTCGTGCTGCCATCTGTGGTACCGAGCTGGGCCGCGTAGTAATCCATTAATTCGGTAATGGCTTCGGTGTACCCTTTGGTGCCGATATCGCCGACAACGCCTAACGTAAGATAACGATCTGTAGAGCCTACGACATTGGTTTTGACAGGGACGGTTCCGGCATTGGTCGTGACGTAGATATCACTACCTTCCTTACGGGTGTAGCCTGTCTTTCCTGCATTCGTGATGTTTTGCGACACCAAAGAAATACGACTGGAGGTCGACATCAGACCCCGAAGGGTCATATCAAGGGCAAAACCTAATGACATATGCTTTCTGTCTCCGCGCCGGCTTGAGCTGGCACCATGTTAAATTCATTTGCTTCCTGCATGGCCTTCTTGCGCAGCATTTGAAGCTGATGCACGGAATTGACATGCAAGGCGTCCCTGATCCGCTGAATCTCCCCAACTAGCAAAACTTGCGTATCGGAAGAAGCGCTTTTCTCGACTGATAGTTTATTTAGCAAGTTCTGTGCCTCTTTTTCAAAGCCCTGCATTAAATCGACTTTACGCGCCAGATAGGCTTCAAAACTCAACACTCCGTCTTTCAACAAAATGGCATTTTCATGCTGAACGAGGCTCAAGAGATCCTGCGAGGTTTGCAGGAATTTCATTAGGTGATCTTCTGAAGGGGAATGGAGATGTGCGTTCTGTCTCATTCTAAGGTCCTTTCGGAATGGTATTATTTTTTGGGGATTTTATTATAGGCCAGGCAGGCATTCGAGGACTGGATATTCTGATCGATCTGCGATTTCAGCAATTTTGCTTCCTCTTCCATTCTGGAAGAGTGTGACGAGAGCGCCACTGTCGCTTCACTCAAAGCTTTTCTAATCCTTGTCTGCTCTGCCTGGGGGAGGGTCAACAGATAGGCCTGAACTTCATCGGATGGGGGAAGGACAAGGTTTTGAGAAAGAATCCCCTCAATATTCCCAGTCTTTTCCCACATATCTACAAATTTAATCAGGCTATCCATGTTTCAACCTAGTCTTTGCTTATTATCTGATCGCGCCGATCAGCTCCTGGAACATATCGTCCACTTTGCTGATAACCTGCGCCGCGGAAGAATAGGCTTGCTGGGCAACGATCATCTTGTTGAATTCCTCAGAAGTATCCGTCGTGGAACCTTCCAGAGAAGAGGCGATGATATTCCCGGCACTGCCTTGTCCCGGCAGGCGGAGGTTATAGTTACCGGCTCTTTCATTCTCATCGTAAACCGTTCCGGAGACTTGCGTCAAACCGTTCGGGTTCGGGAATGTCGCGACAGGGATCTGGAAGACCGGCAAACGGACGCCGTTCTCAAAGAACGCTGTTACAAGGCCTGTATCATCGATGGAAAGAGAGCTGAGCTGTCCGAAACGAACGCCGTCCTGATCGATAAGGGAGATTTCAAGTCCCGGCGTCGTTGTATTTGACGAATATTGCGTCAAGCCGTCGACCAATCCCGCTGTTCCTAAGTCAAGGGCAACGGTTGCATCGTTCGCGCCAGTCGTAAAGCCCGTCACGGCGAAGCTCGGAGTAGCCGGAACGAAAGAAGCGACGGAGCCATCACCGTTGAAATTGACGGTTACAGTTTTTTGCGCACCAGCCGTTCCCGGGTCAGTATCCAAAACACCGGATGTCACGCCTGTTCTTGTCTGAACAGGATCAGAGAAGGTCGCTTCCCAGGTATTGGCAGCGGTCTTCTCCCAGCTGACATTGATCGTGTGGGAAACGCCCAAAGCATCGAACATTTCAACCGAGCTTGGAAAGGCGTCGTTTACGGCGGCATCCGCCGGAAGGTTCATGTCAAAGCGGAGGTTTTGCGTGGCCTGGGCCGTACCGGAAATGGCATTGATATCGATCGGCACCAGAGAGTTCAAATCATTCGGGCTGGTTGAAATAACCGCGCCTGTATCATCGGTTCTCTGGCCGAGCAAATAATAGCCTTCGTTGTTGATCAGGAAGCCTGATGAGTCGGTTTTGAAATTACCGTTACGTGAATACGTGTAACCGGAAGGCTGGTTCAAAGGATCGTCCGTAACGACGAAGAAGCCGTTGCCGTTGATCGCGATATCGGTTGTCGAATCCGACGCGGAAATCAATCCCTGACGTCCGAGGGCCTGCGACGTTTTGTAAAGAACGCCTCCTGCGGAATAGCCGCCGGCATTGCTACCGACAAGGGCTTGGAAGGAAATGTCGCGGTTTTTATAAGCTGTTGTGCGCGAGTTGGCGATGTTTTCGGAAACGGCGGCGATCGCGGCGGATTGTGCGCGAAGACCGGAAACCGAAGCGTTAAGGGCACTGTTCAAACTCATGTTTTAGTTCTCCTTGTTATGAAACTTTAAATCAGGTTGTAGTTGTTGGTGTTGTTACGGTTTTAAATCTCAAGACGTCTTCCAGGCTGTAGAGCAGGCCGCCGGAACGAAGGTCGATCCCGTCCGAGCTGCTTTCAACGCCATCGACTTTTACCATGGTCGAAATATCGACAGGAACGGCGACGCCGGCAGCAGTTTTTCCGGTAACTTCCAAAGTCAGGATTTCGCCATCTGCAAGGGTCGAGCCAAGTTCGGCCTTGGTTGCGTTCAGGGAGTAAGTGCCGCTGACCGTTTCGCCCAGTTCTTTTTCGTATAGAACCTTGCCGTTTGAATCCTTGATTTTGACAGTAACCGTATCTGCATTCGTTTTGAGCGCGTAATTCCAGTCAACCGCGCCGTCTTCGACAACAGTCATATTCGAATCAAGCTCGGCCGTCTGGCCGATATAGGTAAAGGCGGAGCTGGCAGCAGAAGATTGAACCGCCGTCAAAAGATTGTTCAGCTTGTCATTGGTATTGATCTGTTGCTCAAGAGCCGAGAATTGCGCCAATTGTCCTGTGAACTCCTTCGTATCCATTGGATCGAGCGGGTTCTGGTTCTGCATTTGCGTCAATAAAATGCCCAAAAACTGGTTTTTCAAAAGCTCGGCATTCTCTTCATCGGCGCTTGTGCCGTCGGTCGATGTACCGGATCCGGACTGCGCTTTCGTGCCTTCGGTTGTGCCGAGATAGGGGAGGCTGGAAACTTTGCTGATATCAACCATTTGGCGGCTCCATTCATTCTTACGAGAGATAGAACGGACAAAAGACGGATTTGGGGCGCGATAATCGAAATTATTTTTTATGGAATCGTGGATTATTTTTCTTCATGTTTTTCAACGGCTTAGATCGGTACGCGCGTTACTATATAAATAAGTGGTTTAATCTGCTTCGCTTAAAAAATAAAATGCGAATATAAATGATTTAAAGGCTTTTTTAACTTTTAGCGTATTATGATTATAAACAAGGCCGAAATTGAGGATTCAAATCGGACTTGAAAACTGATAGTATATAAGCACATTCGGAAATTCGGCGACCAGTATGGTCAAAGATTTCCCGGTTTCGAAGGATCGAAGCCGTTTCAACATAGGCAAACTCAAAGAAGGAGAGTCAAATGCCAGTAATCGCAACCAACACATCTGCCAACACGGCGCTTATCTACCTTAACAAAAACTCCAGCGAACAATCCAAATCATTGGCCAAATTGTCCAGTGGTTCCAGAATCGTTCGTGCATCTGACGATGCCGCCGGTCTTGCCGTCGGTACGAAACTTAAAGCTGACGTCACAACCCTGAAACAAGCTGCCACCAACGCTGTCCAAGCCCGTTCCGTGCTTCAAACGGCTGATGGCGCGATGGCCCGGGTTGGCGATATTCTGCAACGTATGAAATCCCTGGCTGCCCAAGCGATCTCCGGTTCGGTTGATACGACAGGCCGCGGTTTCATCAACACAGAATATCAACAGCTGCTGACAGAGATTGGCAACATCTCGACAACGACCCAGTTTAACGGTACGAACCTGATCAACGGTTCCTACAGCCAGACATTCCAGGTTGGTGTTGCGGCGACGGATATCATCACAGTTAACTTTGGTGCAACTGGATCTATCGTCAACATGTCAACAGGCACTGCCGGTCTTGCCATCGCTGGAACAACAGTTGCTGGTGCTAACGGTACTGCTGCTACCAACGCATCTACCAACCTTGATGTAGCTATCACTACTGTTTCCACGGCTCGTGCGACAGTCGGTGCGCTTCTGTCCCGTTTCGAATATCGCGGCGACGTGATCGACAGCTCTATCGAAAACCTGACATCAGCCCAGTCTGCCATCATGGATGTCGATATTGCGGCGGAACAATCGAACCTTGTCAGCCGACAGGTCCTAACGGAAGCCTCCATCGCGGCGCTGTCACAGGCGAACCAGATGAAGTCCTCTCTTCTGGCCCTCGTTAGATAATGACTAGATAAGGTTATTTAAACCGAATTCAGAAGGGGAGCTGGCACAAGAATTGCTTAGCTCCCCTTTTTGAATTTAAGACTGAGTTTTAATGGATTAGGTGTTAATATGGAAACAACCACTTCAACAGGTGGCGTTTCTACCCAGGGCAGCCGGACATATCTGTTTGGAACATCCTCAGGTATCAATACCTCGGCTCTGGTCGAGGCGGCTTATAACCAGCGTGTCGCAGAAGCCGACCGTATCGATGTCAGGATTGATACCAATACAAAAAAGGCCGAGGCCTACACTACGCTTCAAACCCTTGCCGGCAATGTTGAAACGGCTTTAAAGAATTTACGTACTTCTTATGGTTTTTCGTCGACGAATGCGAATTACGCTTTCAGCTCGCGAACTGGTACATTGAGCAGCAGCAGTAATACGGATCCAAGCAAGCTTGTCGGAATCAGCATCGATCCCGGAACAACACTCGGCAGCTATGAAATCGAGGTTGTACAAAAAGCGAAGGCTCATCGTATCGGCAGTGATCCGGCGGCCAGTGCAACGACAGCCCTCGGTCTGGCGGGCAGTTTCAATATAGGCATTGCCGGTAATACCGCGTCCACCATCAATGTCACCAGCGGCATGACGATGACAGACATCGCGGCGGCTGTGAATGCGACCACATCCACCTCGGGTGTTTCCGCCTCGGTCCTCAAAATCTCCGACAGCTCCTATCAACTTATTCTGACCGGCACAGCCACGGCGAAAAACATTTCGATCAGCAATGTGACGGGGACAGATGTCCTTACCAGTATCGGTGTTACAACCGCCGGTAGCGTGCCAAAGAACGTTTTGCAAGCGGCGGATCAGGCAATTTTGAAGTTGGACGGCGTTCAGATAACGCGGGATAATAACGAGATCACGGATTTAATCAGCGGTGTGAATATCAACGTCCTCAATGCCGAGCCGGGCACGACGATCGAGCTGGATATCCAAAACGATAACAGCGCGATTAAGGACTCTATCCTGTCATTCACCGAAGCCTATAACGAGCTTCGCTCTTTTATCGTGCAGAACCAGACAGTTGCTGCGGGCGGTAGTGTATCGGATGAGGCTATATTGTTCGGTGATACGGTCATGAAAAGTCTGAATGATGCAATTCAGCCTTTGATATCTGCAAAATACGGCACGACGACAACCGGCTTTACAACGCTTCGCGAGCTGGGAATAACGTTGACTGATAATAACGTGTTCGTGGTAGACGAGGTTGCCCTCGACGCGGCCATCATCAGCAATTATGACGATGTAAAATCTATTTTCTCGACGGGCTGGACGTCCAATAATTCAAATTTCTTGCTGCTGGGGAATACCTCCAGATTAGCTAATTTAAATGTTACGCTTTCGATTACAGCCAATGCCGGCGGCGTAACAGGCGTTTCCGTCGGCGGTGTGCCTAATCTGTTCGATGTTTCGGGGACGTCCATTACCGGTAAGGTCGGCACGATTTATGAAGGGTTGAGCTTCGCCTATGTCGGCACGGCTAACTCGGCTGTTTCGTTCAACATGAATCAAGGTCTGGCTGACCTTGCGTCCAACACGCTGACAAAATTCACCGATGCGGTAAGCGGAACGCTGGCGAGCGCGAAGCTCGATCTTGGGGACCAGAATACGGATATGGCCGAGCGGGCCGACCAGATTCGGGAGCGGGCCGATGACTTCCGTACCAAATTAATCGACAGATATGCGTCATATGAAGCCGCTATTGCGAGAAACAAATCCATTATTGCCCAACTAAAAGCCATTCTCGGCCTCGATCAGGATGAATAGAAATGTCGTATCATAAGGCCGTACAGGCGTATCAAAAGAAAACAGATGAAAATTTGAGCCCGCTGCAGATCGTTGTCGAGCTGTATAAAGGCATGATCAAGAACACTAAGGATGCCAAGCGGCATTGGCAAAACGGTCATCTCGATTTGATGACCGACAGTATCACCAAAGTGTTCAACATTATCGAAGCCTTGCAGGCGCATCTTGATATGGAGCAGGGTGGCGAAGATGCCGTGTTCCTGAATCGTTTTTATAACGTCATTTTTTCGGCGTTAAGCCGCGCAACTAGCAAACCCGAGCCGGGCGAGGAGTTCGACTCCATCGTCGCGTATATTCAGCAGGTGACCGATAAATGGTACGCAATCGCCTATGACCGTCCGGCGGATAATACCGCCCCGGAAATGTCATCTGCCCAGAGTGTCGGCGCAGTTTAAAAATTATTCTCATTTGGATATATAAAGGCGGCAAAATTTGCCGCCTATTTTATTTTCTTTAAAATCAGCCATTAAAACTGGCCCGAAGCTTGCAATCCTCATTTCTGGAATTAATACCGGAAATGGATTTCTAAGTGACTGTCCGTATAGCGCCTAACTCTTCAAATGCGAGAGCAGAAAAAAGCCAGTTATCGGCTGAGTTTTACATGGGGCAGTCAGATGAAGGATTAATGGGATTATTTCAGTCGGGCGACGCGCTGGCTTTTCATTATCTAATCGAACGTCATAAGGGTTTAATCCGGCTTCAGGTCAGGAAATATTTCGGGCGATCGGCCGATATGGACGACATTCTTCAGGATGTCTGCCTATCCTTATGGCAAAATCGTATGTCATGGAAGCCGGGCCTGGCAAAATTTTCGACATGGCTGTTTCGCGTCACGGCGAACAGGTGCATCGATATACTGCGCCAGAAAAAAGAAATTACCACTGACAGCAATTTCGATCACATCAATAGTGGCATTATGTCGGCAGAAGATCGAATATATGAAAGCCAGACATCCAATCAATTGATGAAATTATTGGCGGAATTGCCGGTCCAGCAGCAATTGGCTCTTAAATTATTCTATTACGAAGAGGCCGATATCAATCAGATCTGCCAGAAGATGTCACTTTCTGATCAAGCGGTACGCTCGCTCTTAAAGCGCGGCAAGCAGAAACTCAGGGCTGTTATCGAGCCCGCTGCCATTCAATCTGCGCTCGGCTGATATGCCAATCCGGATGCGAATTTTTACCCCCTGTTAATCAATTTCGGGCATTATCGGGGTAATTATAAAAAATAATAAAGTATGTAATAAGGTGTGTCTGAGTGATTAATAATTGTGACTTCATTCTCGGGGAGAATGACTCGATCGTCATTGTCGTCCCGGTATCGTTACCCAAAGGTGAACCGCTGACATGCGAGGTCCATAAATTTGGCCTTGTTTTCAGGTCGGGTGACCATCAGGTAGGTAATATTGACTGCGAGCGTCAGGATGTCCTGCAGCGTCTTGTAACAAAAGCTAAAGTGGGACTGATCGAATTTATCAACGGGGTGCCTAAATTCCCGGTTTATATTTCATCGGTTGCAAATATCGAGGTAATGGCAGCATGAGCGAAAAATATAACGTACAACAGGACCCTGAAGTCGGTATGCCGGTTTCTTCTCTATTAGGCGGCAAGGCACTTCTTATTTGCAGCCCGGCAACAAGCCCTTCGCAAGAAGCCCAGATCCGTAACGGCCTGAACAATCAGGGTATTGAACTACCGAAACCTGACCGGATGTCCGTCGAATTTGGATGCCGTGTCGTGGCAGAGCAAGCTACCAAACCGGAAATAGCGCAGCCGCAGCCAGCGATGCCATCTCCTCAATTAGCGGCTGCCACACCTTAAATCTTGCCAAAGCCTCTCCTTCTTAATACCATGGCATTCAATATCGGGGGATTATTGAATGTCAAAGATTGCGCTTATTACAGGCGTCACTGGCCAAGACGGGGCATATCTGGCCCGGTTGCTTCTTTCAAAAAATTATACGGTTCATGCCCTTCGCCAGCCATCCGCATTGCCGGATACCAAACATATCGATCATCTTTTGCCACAATTAAATCTTCACTATGGCGACATGACGGATGGAGCTTCGATCCAGCGGATACTGAATAACGTAAGGCCGGACGAGATTTATAATCTGGCGGCGCAAAGCCATGTGAAAATATCTTTCGATACGCCGGAATATACGATGAACGTAAACGGCGCAGGCGTTGTGCGTATTCTCGATTATATTCGGATCCATTCCGCGCATACAAAATTCTTTCAAGCGTCCACATCCGAGATGTTCGGTGATGCGCCTGCGCCACAGAATGAAATGACAGTGATGAATCCGCGCAGTCCTTATGCTGCCGCAAAAAAATATGCCTATGACATGGTCAGGATTTACCGCGAGGCCTATGGAGTTTTTGCCAGTAATGGCATCATGTTCAATCACGAAAGCGAAAACCGCGGTGAAGAATTCGTAACGCGCAAAGTTGCTATAGGAGTTGCGAGAATTGCGCGCGGGGAAAGTCATATTATCGAGCTTGGCAATCTGGAGGCAAGGCGTGACTGGAGCCATGCAGAGGATATCATGGCGGGGGCTTATACTGTTTTGCAGGCGGACAAAGCGGATGATTATATTTTGGCCTCCCACACATCCTATTCAGTCCGGGAATTTGTAACGGAGGCTTTTTTTGCTGCTGGTATGACTGTTGAATGGCAAGGCGCGGGTCTTGCGGAAACGGCGATTAATAAAACAACAGGAAAAAAACTCGTTCAAATAAACCCTGAATTTTTTCGGCCTTTGGAGGTTGAAAATTTGAAAGGCGATTATACGAAGGCGCGGATGGAACTAGGCTGGGCCCCGACGAAAAATTTTAAGGCGATTATTCGTGAAATGGTCGAGGCAGAGCTTGGCTACTCCACCATTGATAATATCAGCAGGCTTCGCGCCTGATGTTCGATATAAGCGGCAAGAAAATCTGGATTGCCGGACATTCGGGCCTTGTCGGCGCGGCACTGGTCAGCAAGTTTTCGAGTTTGGATTGCAAAATTTTGACAGCTTCAAGAGCTGAGCTGGATTTAACCCGTCAGGAGCAAGCGGAAGACTGGATATCTCTCCAAAAGCCCGATGTAATTATCATTGCGGCGGCAAAAGTGGGAGGGATTGGGGAGAATGCCGCAAAGCCTGCAGAATTTATCTTTGATAATCTGGCGATTGCCCAGAATATCATTCATGGAGCTTATAGAAGCAGGGTTCAGAAACTTGTTTTCCTGGGGTCCTCCTGTATTTACCCCAAATTCGCCGAGCAACCGATCAGGGAAGAAGAGCTCTTAAGCGGCGGATTGGAGAGCACGAATGAAGCTTATGCTATCGCAAAAATAGCCGGGATCAAATTATGCCAATTCTACCGGCGTCAGTATGGGTGTGATTTTATTTCCCTGATGCCGTGCAATATCTATGGGCCGAATGATAGATGGGCTGAGGCGCGCGCTCATGTAATCCCCGCCGTGATATCAAGGTTGCACAAAGCAAAAATGGAGGAATTGGCAGAGGTTGAAATATGGGGAAGCGGAAAGCCCATGCGCGAATTTTTGCATGCCGACGATCTTGCGGCGGCAGTTTTTATCGCCTTGAGGAATTACTCCGAGGAATTGCATTTAAACTGCGGATCGGGAGAAGAAATCTCAATTTATGATCTTGCCCGTATGATCGCTGGAATAGTCGGCTATGAAGGAGAACTAAGATTCAATCAGAATATGCCGGACGGCACACCGCGCAAAATTTTAGATAGCGGGCGTTTGCGCGATCTCGGCTGGACGCCGGAAATTGATTTGGAAATCGGCTTGAAGGCCGCTTATCGGGATTTTTTAAATTTTGTAAATCATATATAATAATTCTATGAAACAATCGACCAATCACATTATGATGATGGAGCCTGCAGGCTTTCATTCCAATCCTCAAACGATGGAAACGAATACATATCAGGCGGCCGATCCGTCCGATATTCATTCGGTGCAGGAAAAGGCGGCGGCGGAGTTCCGAGCCTTTCGTGATCTACTGGTAGCAAAGGGGGTTATCGTTACCTCCATTATCGGGCAGAAAGAAAGCCCGGACGATATATTCTGCAATAACTGGGTTGCCACATTCGGTAATCGCACTCTTGGTTATTACCCGATGCTGGCCCCGAACCGGCAGATCGAACGCCGCAACGATGTCATGGGATTTCTGGAGTCGATTTACGACATCGCTTTTGATTTTTCAAATTACGAGAAAGAAGGTTTGTATTTAGAGAGTACGGGTGCGCATTGGCTCGATCGTATCAATAAAATTGCCTATTTTTCAATCTCGCCAAGATGCGATGAAAAAATGGCAAGAATGTTCTGCGAGAAAATGGGATATGAGGTGGTGATGTTCCGCACCAAAAATCATGCCGGAAAGCCCGTTTATCATACCGACGTCATGATGTATATCGGCACCGGTTATGCAGGAATCTGCTCCGCCTGTATCATTGAAGAGGACCGGCAGCGCGTGCTGGACAGTCTGCTGGAGCATCGCGAGGTTATTGATTTATCGATGGAGCAGCTGAAAGCCTTTTGCGGAAATTCGCTTGAATTAATCGGGACGGGTGGCAAAAAAATGCTTGTCATGTCTTCGGCAGCGCATGCGGCGCTCAATGAAGATCAGAAAGATAGCCTGTTAAAATACGTGGCTGAAATCGTTCACGCCAATATCGAAACGATCGAAAAATATGGCGGCGGCTCGGCTAGATGCATGCTGCTGGAACTGCATTAATTATAGTCAAAACAATGTAGTATCTGTTTTGAGTTACTATGCGTAAATGCACAATGTGACGAAAGACCTTTATTTTGAGCGATGATATTTAATTTATCCGGGTTCAGCTTGATAGAGCTGAAGCAGAGAAAGCGGTCACCTTCAAAAATACTTATAGTTTCATCATCAATTTCAACATTCTGGGGGGCTGTCGCTGTCCAGTAATGCGCTAAATGTGATCCTCTTGGAAAAAATTCAGGTGTATAGATGAATTTTTTTGGATCGATATCAACGCCGCTTGTTGAGCTTAGCTTGTTGAGTGGATTGAGAACGAACGCGGATATCTCGGAACTTTCATATTCTGCTTCTATAGCGGCCGCATTCGAGTTTGAATCATAGCCCCAAAGAATCTTGCCGCCGGGTTTCGCCATTTCTTGGAAACGTCTAAGGTAGCTTCCTGCAATCGAAGAGGGAAAGCTATCCAATGGAGCATCTTCGAAGTTGGTCAGGCTCCCTGTTGTGATAACAAGAGCGCGTGAATAGTTCTGGTTAAGTGTGACTGTATTGAAATCACCAGTGTAGGTTTCGACATACAAAGGTGGTTCAAAAGATTGTTCTAAAACTTTAGCGGCTTGTGCGTTAAATTGCTCCGAAAGATCTATTAGTTTAACCGTCTTCAGCGCTGGCAGTAATTTTAAAATAGGAAGTTCTTTTGTTTCCATGGTTTGCGCGGGGCCGGGACCGATAATAATTACCGTATCAATATCCTTGGCCCATCGTGCAATATCCGATTTCTTTTCCTGAATAAGGGCTACTTCGCCTTGATAAGGTATGTATTGTTCGTTAGTTGAAATAATCTGTGAATATTTATCACCACCACCATTCGTATAAAGATCAGGGCCCATATTCCCAACGCGGCGGTTTGTAAAAAGATCAAAAGCGCGTTTTTTTAGCGCAAGATTATCACGTTTTTCTATTTCTTTTATATGGCGCTGCAGTGTCATTTTATTCATACTCAGTTATCAAGCTTTTTGTTTTAGTATTTTACTATCTGCAGTATTTGCCGCAGACCAGAAAGATTCGAATTGCTTTTTATATGCTTCTGCTACCGATGGATATTCCAGTATTATTATAGTCGGCTCCTCATCAAAAAGCATAATCGCTAGTTTATCTCCATAGGCATAAAATGGAGTCGTTGAAAATTGCGAACCGGGGATCCAGCGATATTCTGAATACCCAGAGTTATGAAGGAAGTAATTATCTCCTTCTTTCAGCAAAATACGATACTTAACGCCTTTTTCTCTTAATTCTTCCATACGCAAAATATGCGTTTGAATATTTTCATCCGACAGCCATTTTTCAAACTTGCGTTCATCGGCATTGCAAACAAGAACCTCAGTAGGCTTTTCAAGTAATGTTCTATAGACATCTTCATAAAAGGCCCAGAAATCCAAGCGCCCTTTCAGTACTCTGACATCACCACTTTTTAAACGGACGCCTTGGTTTGGAATAAATTCTATTCCTGAATCTTCAAACGTTTTTATTATCTTTTGTATAGTGCTGTCGCGCGGTGTCGTCGTGCCACTCTCAATCGCTCCAATCGACGTGCCGGATATACCGGTGCGTTCCGACAGGTCGTTTTGCGACCAGTTCAGAAGTCCTCTGGCGCCACGTATTTGTGCTGTTGTGATCGACATTCACTACCGTTAATTTTTATGCGTAACTTGCTTTTATCGTAAGTTTATACAATAAGCCAAGTTTATTCGGCAACAAAAATATGAAAAACAAAATTTCTTTTGTTTTCAGTGGTTTATATTTTGCTTATCTTTTATCCAAGATTAACTTGGGTAAAAATAAAGTCTTTATTCAGAATCGTTTATAAGTAACCCTTCCCGGCGTAAAAGGGCATCCGGATCCGCATCGCGGCCACGAAATTTGCTGTAAAGAACGAGAGGGTGCTCGATATTACCCTTGGAGAGAATCTCTTTTTTATAGGTTTCGGCCGTTTCGGCGTCGTAAAGACCTTTCTCCAAAAAGACTTCAAACGCATCCGCATCGAGCACTTCGGCCCATTTGTAAGAATAATAGCCAGCCGAGTAACCGCCCGAGAAAATATGGCTATAGGAGGTCGAAGCCGGGCCTCCCAGGCGCGGGAAGAGGCGTAAATCTTCCATAACGGAGTCTTCAAATTTAAGAAGATCTGCAATCTTGTCCGGGTCGGTTGTGTGCCAGGCCATATCGAGCGTGCCGAGGCCGACCTGGCGCAAACCTGTCCAGCCAGCCATGAAATTTTTGCTGGCACGGAGTTTCTCGATAAGTTCCGCCGGAATTTTCTCTCCGGTTTCGTAATGCGCGGCAAAGTCGTTCAATACTTCCGGCTCGTACAGCCAGTTCTCCTGCAACTGTGACGGAAGTTCGACAAAATCCCATAGCACATTCGGTGACGCCATCGAGCCATAGGTCGCTTCCGAAAGCAGTCCATGTGTTACATGTCCCATTTCATGGAAGATGGTCAGCACTTCGTCAAAGGTAAGAAGGGATGGTTTATCTTTTGTCGGCTTGGTAAAATTGCAGACAAAGGCGGTAACCGGGCGCTCGATATTGCCCTTATACAGGCCCTGTTCACGGTAAGCTGTCATCCACGCGCCGGGTTTCTTACCTTTACGAGGATAGAAGTCAGCATACATGGTCCCGATAAAACGGCCTGTGCGCTCGTCTTCGACGTCATAAGCCGTCACATCCGGATGCCAGACGGGATAATCCGTATTGAGCGTAAATTTTAAACCGAAAAGTTTGCGGAAATGCTCGAATGTCCCTTTGAGAACGCGGTCGAGAGGGAAATAGGGACGCAAATCTTCGGATGAAAACTGAAATTTCTCTTCCTGCAATTTTTCCGAGTAATAAGAAACATCCCATGGCTTGAGGTCGGCATTGCCTTTTTGTCGGGCGAATTCACGAAGTTCGTCAAGATCCCTTTGTGCGGCCGGTTTATAACGATCTTTCATCTTGGTCAGGAAGGACATGACTCGCTCGGTTTTTTCCGCCATGCGGCGTTCGAGCACGTAATCGGCATGGTCGGCATAGCCCAGTAATTTCGCCCGTTCATATCGCAGGCGTACGATTTTAAGAATGGTTTCCGTGTTATCGTATTCATCGCCAAACGCCTGGTGGCTGTAGGCGCGCCACATTTTTTCACGCAGTGCGCTTGAATCGTTATACGTGACGAAAGGAAAGTAACTCGGAAAATCGAGCGTAAAGACGTATTTGCCTGTAAGGCCGTTCTCTTCGGCGGCGAGCTTCGCACCTTCAATAGCCATTTCGGGCAGGCCGGATAAATCTTTTTCATCTTCCAGAACAAGCTGGAATTGCTCGGCAGATTTCTTGACGTTATTGGAATAAACGGGGCCAAGCGTCGACATGTCTTCGTTGATTTTGCGCAAGACTGCTTTTTTTTCGTCATCGAGCAGTGCCCCGCCGCGGGCAAAGTTTTTATAGGTGTCCGTTAATAGTGTGCGCTCTTCAGGTGATTTGGCTTCTGTGTCAATATTATCAAATACGGTTTTAACGCGGGCAAAGAGTTTATCGTTCAAAATTATATCACTGGAGAAGTTTGCCTGGATCGGTCCGATTTCTTCGGCAATTTTCTGCATGCCGTCAGTTCCGGCGGCGGAAAGCTGGTTGTAAAAAATTGACGATATTGTGCCGAGCAGTTCGGAGGCCGTTTCAAGCGCGACGATCGTATTCCCAAAATCCGGCTTGGCTGGGTCGGCGATGATCCTGTCAATATTCGCTCGCGCTTCGGCAATGGCAACGTCCAGTGCCGGACGAAAATGTTCTTCCTGAATAATATCAAAGCGTGGCGCATGGTTCTTCAGGGGTGAGGGAGCGAGCAACGGGTTATCGGTAGTCATAACGATTCCTTTTGATAAAACAGACAATTAGATATATGGATCAAAACCATGCAA
>QFOT01000200.1 GCA_003241285.1 Micavibrio aeruginosavorus | reverse complement strand
TATGCCGGAATGTGCATTGAAACAACCATCAGCGCACGCGAATTTCCTGCAATAACGGCGACCCGACCAAGGCGCGGTCAATTTCGTGATTGTTGGTATTTACCACAAATAAACCAAGACCCTGTTTATACACATCTCCCGGCTCGTTCAGTTTGCGCTGCTCGATTTTCTGGGTCGAAAGCTCGCCGGTTTTAAGATCATAAATCCGAACTGCATCGTTATAGGTATCGGCGATGTAGATCTTTCCCTGATCCGCATACAGGCCTTGCGGGTGCTGTAATCGAGCCGCAGGGTATTTCCCGTCCTTAAAGCCAAAATCGAAAAGCCCGGTACCGATCAATGTCGTCACCTGCCCGTCTTTCAACTGGCGCAAAGAGGAACTTTCGGCATCGACGAAATATAGAACGCCATTGTAATAGGAAAGACCGCTTGGCTGCGCCAATGCCGCGTTTAAAGCCGGCCCGTCGATAATGTCTTCGCGGCCCGATCCGGCAAGAACAGACAACTCATCCTTTTCGATATCATATAATAAGATCTGGTGCGTTCCGGCATTGGCGATGGCGAGTTTATCATTGCCGATAAATTCAACGTCCCAAGGCGATGCAAGCTTTCCAAGACCGCCGCGCTTGCCATTGCCTGCCAGCGTATCGACTTCCTTGCGCAACAAGTCAATTACGCGGATTTTATGGCTGCCTGTATCCGCTACATATATTTTTTTATCCTGCACAGCCAAACCGCGCGGCGCGTTAAAACTGGCAGAAATTAAATCTCCATCTTTGCCGTCTTTTAAACCGGAGCCGACACGTGCAATACCTAAGCCTGTGGGGTCGGTCACAACAATCTGGTTATGACCTGAATCGGCAATGTAAAGAGTATCAGGCCGCGCCTCGATGCGTGCCGGGAACAATAAGTTAGTTTTATTTTTCTGTTTGAGGATAGGCGCTGCTTGATTTGACGTGGTTTTTATCGCTGTGACGGCTGCTTCGATTTGCTTGCGGTGCCCTTCGCCGGACCAACGAGCGATTTCCTTACCGTCGGGTCCCAGCAGAATTTGCGTAGGCCAAGCTTTAACGCCGTAGGAGTTCCAGACCGCAAAATCCGCATCATTATAAACCGGATGCCGCAGGCCGAAGCGTTTCGCCGCGAATAATATGCGGGAATTTCCAGACTCGCCTTCGAATTTCGCAGAATGAACACCGACAATCAAAAGCCTGTTTCCGAATTTTTCTTCGAGATAATCAAGATCGGGAATAATCTGCATACAATTGATACAGCCATAGGTCCAGAAATCGAGCAGGACAGCTTTGCCTTGGAAATCTTCCTGAACCAATGGCCGCGTTGTGTTGAGCCATTTAGCGGCGCTCGATTTTTCAAACATTTTCTCAGGGCTGGCAATCGCTACAGACGAAAAGGAAATGATAAATAGACTAAGAATTAATACTCTCATCAATGCCATCCCTACAAAAGCAGGGGTCACCTGCCATAAAACGAAATGCCTGCGAAAGCAGGCATGACAAGCTGATTTAAATCGTACCGCGGCTTTCAGGGCCGATATCGAGACCGCCGCCGCGCGGAATGGCTGGCCGTGACTGCGCCGGGCCATCATCAGAATCATTGCGAATAATCTTGTCGCCTTTCAGCAAGGCTTTAATCTCTTCGCCTGATAAAAGCTCATATTCCAGCAAAGCTTTTGCCAGCGTGTGCAAATCGTCTATTTTATCGGTTAAAATTTGGCGCGCGCGTGAATAGGCATCATCGACGATGCGGCGAACTTCGCTATCGATCAAAGACGCGGTTTCATCTGACATATTCTTCGATTGCGACACTGAATGACCGAGGAAAACTTCTTCCTGATTATTGACATAGCGGATCGTGCCAAGCTTGTCCGACATGCCCCATTCCGTGACCATACGGCGGGAAATCTCGGTTGCCATCGAAATATCGGAAGAAGCTCCGGTCGTGACTTTTTCCTTACCAAAGATAATCTCTTCAGCAATGCGCCCACCCATGGCAACAGCCAGATCGGCCTCTAACTTTGCTTTGGACATGGAGATGCGATCTCCTTCCGGCAACCGCATAACCATTCCCAAGGCGCGGCCACGCGGCACGATCGTCGCCTTGTGAATAGGATCAGACTCCACTTCATTCAGCGCCACGATAGCATGGCCAGCCTCATGATAGGCGGTGAGCTTTTTCTCGTTATCGGTCATAACAAGCGAACGGCGCTCCGTTCCCATCATAACCTTATCCTTGGCTTCTTCGAAATCTTCCATACCAACCACGCGCTTGTTTTTACGCGCGGCCAGCAAAGCCCCTTCATTGACAAGGTTTGCCAGATCCGCCCCAGAAAAACCCGGTGTACCGCGTGCGAGCGTCATCGCATCGACATTGGCAGATAAAGGCACTTTCGCCATGTGAACTTTAAGAATTTTTTCGCG
>QFOT01000199.1 GCA_003241285.1 Micavibrio aeruginosavorus | reverse complement strand
CACGCCCCCCTCGGCAAGAACATTCTTTAGAGTCCCTAACAGATTCCTGTACGGCTCCAAACCGTCTTTTCCGCCGTCGAGCGCAAGGCGCGGATCGAAATCACGCACATTCGACTCCAGATTCTCTACATCTTCGCTTGTGATGTAAGGCGGATTCGAAACTATCAAATCGAATTTGCCTTCGACATTCTCCAGCCAGTCGCTTTGTATAAACGACACACGCTTGTCCACGCCTTGAGCTTTAGCGTTTTGTTTTGCGGTTTCACAGGCTTCGGGCGAAAGATCGACTCCAACGCCTATCGAATTTGGAATCTCGTGCAGAAGGGTCAGGAGGATGCATCCGGTGCCGGTGCCGAGATCAAGAATCGTTTTCGGTTTTTTGTCTTCTTTAAGCACGGCTTCGATAAGAGTTTCTGTGTCAGGCCGAGGTTCGAGCGTCGCCGGCGAGAGATAAAATTTCCGGCCCCAAAATTCGCGGTAGCCCAAGATGCGCCCCATCGGCTCGCCCTTGATGCGGCGGCTTAGAGCTTCGTTGAGTTTGGTTTGATCGAAATCGGGAATATTGCCGATCAAAATATCGGTGTCGGTGACGCCTGCAAATTCGCGCAGCAAGATACGGGCTTCAAGTTCGGGGAGTTCAACGCCTGCGGTTTTGAGTTGTGTTTTGAGAGTTTGATAGATCATGGAATTTCTTACCACAGCGGACACAGCGATCACAGCGGGTTTTATTACTGTCATTCCGCGGGATAACGAAAAAAGTCTTGAAACACGGAATTCACGGAATGCACAGAATCTTTCCGTGAATTTTGTGTACTCCATGTTTGAAAAATCTAAAGCGCAAAGTTGCCGATAATAAGAACAAAGTTAAAAAAAACTCGTCATTGCGAGACGGTCGCAGACCGACGCGGCAATCCAGACCAAAATTAATATCTTCACCATTGCGTGGATTGCTTCGCTACGCTCGCAATGACGGTTAATTACAAATTCAAACTGGCCAGACGTTCCGCCTGATCATGCGTGACCAGCGCGTCGACGATTTCGTCCAGCGCTTTGCCGGTCATAACATTCTCGATGTTATAGACAGTCAAATTGATACGGTGATCGCTCACCCGCCCTTGCGGGAAATTATAAGTACGTATGCGCTCGCTGCGGTCGCCGGAGCCGACCTGGGATTTACGGTCGGCGGCGCGTTCCTGATCGAGCTTTTGACGCTGCAGATCATAGAGCTTGGTTTTCAAAAGCGATATGGCGCGAGCCTTGTTCTTGTGCTGTGATTTCTCTTCCTGAATAGCAATCGCGATCCCTGTTGGAATATGCGTGACACGCACGGCGGAATCCGTTGTGTTGACCGATTGTCCACCCGAGCCTTGCGAGCGGAACACGTCGAATTTTAAATCCTTGTCATTTAGGACAATATCGACTTCTTCAGCTTCGGGCATCACGGCGACGGTAGCCGCCGATGTATGAACACGGCCTTGCGTTTCGGTCGCCGGTACACGCTGCACGCGGTGAACGCCGCTTTCGAATTTCAGTTTAGAGAAAACATCAGAGCCCGATACTTCGACGATGACTTCCTTGTAACCGCCGAGATCGCTTTGCGCAGATTCCGCGATCACGAATTTCCAGCCCATCTGCTGAGCATAGCCGTGATACATGCTCAGCAAATCGCCCGCGAATAAGGCGGCTTCGTCGCCGCCGGTTCCAGCGCGGATTTCGAGAATGGCATTCTTTGTGTCGTCCGTATCGCGCGGAATAAGAGCCAGTTTCAACTGGTGCTCCAGCTCCGGCAGTTTTTCTTTCAGCTCGTAATATTCCGCTTGCGCCAGTTCCTTCATTTCCGGATCGGACATCAGGACTTCGGCCTCTTCGAATTGCCGAACCGCCGCTTTGTAATTATTGATGGTTTCCATGACAGGACCGAGCGACGCATATTCGCGCATCATCTTGACGTATTTATCGCCAGACGCCCCGTCCGCCAAAAGAGCGGAGAGTTCTTCATATCGCGCCTCAACGGGCGCCAGTTTGGGAAGGAGATTGGACATGGCTGGCTCTTACATACAAAAAGGCCGGGCATTTGCCCAGCGCAATCAGCTATTTTCGTAATTATTCTGCCGCTTCGGAAACGGCTTGCGCCTGAATCTGCGTGGCTTTTTCTTCGATTAGGGCCACTATATGATCGACGATGGATTTATCGCCTGCATTAAAACGATGCGCCTTATCCCCACCGATATAGATCTGGTGATTGTCCTGCCCGCCGCCTGTCAGGCCAATATCGGTCATCAAAGCTTCACCAGGACCGTTCACGACGCAGCCGATAATCGACACCGTCATGGGCGTCGTGATATGCGCGATACGCTGCTCAAGCTCGGCGACCGTATCAATCACCTGAAATTGCTGACGGGCGCAGCTTGGGCAGGAGATCACATTCACGCCGCGATGACGCAGGCCCAGCGATTTTAGAATATCAAACC
>QFOT01000198.1 GCA_003241285.1 Micavibrio aeruginosavorus | reverse complement strand
GACAGGCACCACCAGAAGGCTGAGGGCCGTCGAAGTAATCAGGCCGCCAATCACCGCAATAGCCATGGGCTGCCGAAAGCTTGCATCGCCGCCAAAACCCAGAGCAATCGGGATCATTCCAGCAATCATGGCGATAGTCGTCATGACAATAGGCCTTGCTCGCTTGTGGCAGGCATCAATCATCGCATCGTGAAGGCTCATCTCCTGATCACGCATCATCATAATTGCATACTCCACAAGGAGAATTGAGTTTTTGGTAACAATCCCCATCAGCATGACAATACCAATCAAAGCTGGTAAACCTAGCTGGCCCCCAGAAACTAAGAGCGCTATGACCGCTCCACCTATAGATAAAGGAAGGGCAGAAAGAATCGTCACGGGCTGAAAAAAGTCTTTGAACAGGAGAACAAGAACACAAAATACACAGAGAACCCCTGTCAAAATTGCCTTTCCGAAGCCAGAAAATAATTCCTCCATAATTTCACCATCACCGCCCTCAATGAGCTTGACGCTTGAAGGCATACTGGCAATAGCAGGTAAAGCCTTTGCATCTTCCAAGGCCGTGCCTAACGAGGCACCTCCGAGATCAGCATTTACACTCACGTAGCGATGCCGGTCATAGCGATCAATCTGTGAGGGGCCGGTGCTGGTGGAGAGTGTCGCAATTGTTGACAGCGATGTTGATCCGTTTCTGGTCGGTACACGCAGGTTCGCAAGCGTTTCAATATCCTGCCGGGCAGCATCAGCTAGCCGCACCCGAATGTAAACCTGTCTGTTATCAAGATTCATCTTCGAGAGTTGCGCGTCGAAGTCTCCTGCCGTAGCAACGCGCACGGTGTCGCCAATGGTCTGGCTGGTCACCCCCATTTCGGCCGCGCGGGCGCGATCCGGGCGGACAACAATCTCGGGTCGATCCAAGCTGGCCGTCGTGTTAATGTTGCTGAGATATGGAACAGCCCGCAACTGTTGGGCAAGGTTTTGCGCCGTAGCTTTTAAAGCATCGGCATTGTCGCTCGACAACAGAATCGTCATTTTTTCTCCTGGACCACCTGAACTCAGGGTAAACCTGGCACCGGGCACGTCTATGAGATGGGCACGTATATCCTGTTCTATCGCTTTTTGGCTGCGCCTTTCGCCACGCGGTGCGAAAGCAATTGTTAATGCCCCTTTTCGAACTTCACCTGCTTGAGTTGCACCGGCTCCGGCTGCCTGTGCGGTTCCAATGGCGGTAAAGACATGCGCAACACCTTCGATATCTTTTAGAGCAAGGCGTGCAGTTTCTGCCGTTGCGACGGTTTGCTCGAGCGAACTTCCAGGGGGAAGTTCTAAACTAACCGTCGTATAGCCTCGATCGGAGGCAGGGATAAATCCTGTTTCAAGCGTGGTCATTAAAAAGATAGACATGGCAAAAAATGCGATGGCGGCGAGGATCGTCGTTTTATGGTGCGCGAGACACCAGTTTACGGCACCAAGGTATCTTTGCATGATCGGCCCATCCGGCTTCTCACTTTCATGACTGCCGCTTAAAAAATAAACGGCCATGACCGGCGTTATCAGGCGAGCCACGAGAAGAGAAACCAGTACGGAGATAACAATTGTCCAGCCAAACTCGCGGAAAACAAGGCCGGAAACACCGCTCATCAGAGAGGTGGGCATAAACACCACGACAAGCGTCAGGGTCGTCGCCATAACCGCTGTTGCAATTTCGGTTACAGCCTCTTCCGCAGCTTGCCTTACGGGCTTTCCCATCTGCTTGTGCCGGACAATATTCTCGACCTCGACAATAGCGTCATCAACCAGAATGCCCACCACCACGGCTAAAGCGAGAAGCGTCAGTGTATTTAATGAAAATCCCAACCAATGCATGGCGGCAAATGTCGGAATAATTGATAGAGGTAAGGCGACGGCAGAAATTACAGTCGCACGCCAATCCTTCAGGAAGAACCACACAACGATGACCGCAAGAATCGCTCCCTCATAAAGCATATGCATGGAGCCTTCATATTGCTGCAATGTGTAATCAACGGAACTGTTGACCTGTGTAATAGTCAGATCCGGATGAGCCTCTTTCAGAGTTTCGATTGTGGCGCGGACGTTCTTGGTTATATCCGTCTCATCGTATCCTTTGGCCCGATAAAAACGGAACCCAATCGTTGATTTTCCGTCAAGCAATGCCTGCTGGCTGCGTTCAGAAACGCTATCGCTAATCGTCGCGACCTGATCGAGGTGGATGGTTCGTCCGTCGAGCAAGGCAATAGGCATTGAAGCAAGTTCAGCGGCCTGCGAAACGGTCGCAACGGTCCTGATAGACTGCTCGCCATTGCCGATCTGCGTGCGCCCACCAGAGGATTCCATCTGAACTTGTTTTAAAGCGCGGGAAATCTCTGTTGCGCTGACCCCAAGGGCCGCCATTTTTGCAGGATCGACCATGATCCTGACCTCACGGCTTACGCCGCCGATCCGCTCAAATTTCCCAACACCCTTTAC
>QFOT01000197.1 GCA_003241285.1 Micavibrio aeruginosavorus | reverse complement strand
GATAATCGCCCTGCGGACCCAAGGCAGGGTCGGCGTCGGGGAAATCCGCACCCGCTTCTCATAGAAAACCGATACGAAACATATAGCCAGAAACAGGATAAGGATAAGGCCGGATATCGCTTCTATAATCGTCATTTAAAAATCCCGGCCCGCAACAGCCATTGTGCATAATGTGCATAGAATGCGGCTGTCCCTTGTAAACTTACTTTACAAAATTTATCTCTGCATTATAACCCTTTGATCTGTATATATTTCGAAGAAAACAATAATTAGGAGCGGTTCTCGATGAAAATGGTTCGTGGTCTCATGATGGTAGCGGTGGCGATTTCGCTCTCTGCCTGTGGATTTAAAAGTAAATCCGAAGTCGGCGCATTGAATGAAGCGCAGGCCGTCGGCTCCCCTTTCACTCAATTCGTAACGACGGAGTATCGCAATTTCTCCAACGATCTGCAAAACAACAAGATGGATTATGCCGATGCACTTCATTTTGCGCGTAAAGGCCTTGCCTCTGCCGCCGGGGAAGTCGTGTTGCCTGAGCCAATCTCCGACTGGAATTTGAAACCTGAGCATATCGACGAGCTGGCCCCTGCCCGCGCCGGTTTGATCGCAGCGCTTGATCGCGGTGGCCGTGAGCAGCAGCCGCAAATCGCAGCCATCGCGCAGGCCCGTTTCGATTGCTGGATCGAGCGTCAGGAAGCCGACTGGAGCGCAACGAACATTCCTTGCAAGAACCAGTTCATGGACGCGCTGAACAAGCTTGGTGGCGTTCCTGCTGTTCCGCCTGAAACCGTTATGCCGCCAATCGGCGCCCAGGCCCCGTCCGGTCCGCTTTCCGTTGAAGACGCGAAATACCTCGTCTTTTTCGACTTCGATAAATCAACGATCGACGCCTCCGGCGAAAGCGTTGTCGAAGCGATTGCCGCCGAAGCCGCGAAGCAAAATCTTTCTTCCGTCAATATCGTCGGTCACGCCGATAAATCCGGCAGCGAGAAGTACAACCAACGTCTTGGCCTGAAACGCGCCAATGCCGTTCGTGAAGCCTTACAAGCCCGCGGCGTAAATGCCCGCCTGCTGCGCGTTGAATCGATGGGCGAAAGCGCACCGATGGTTCCAACGCCTGATGGTGTCCGCGAACCGGGCAACCGCCGCGCGGAGATTACTTTCTCGAAGTAATCAAATATGAAATACAAAAAGCCGGATCAATGATCCGGCTTTTTTTGTGTAGATTTTAACGCCTAAATCTCTTCGCGTTTAAAATCGAAATGACGATTACAGAATTCGCACGTCATCGTGATCTTACCATCAATAGCGGCTTCCTGTTTGTCTTCTTCAGACAAGGTCTTTAAAACATTCTGCAGTTTCTCAGGCGTACAACGACAGCCCTTGGTTATATTTTGCTGCGGAAAAACCCTTATGCCTTCTTCATGAAACAGCCTGTATAAAAGCGTATCGTCCGAGAGGCGTGGATCGAGCAGTTCTTCTTCCTTGCAGGTTTCCAGCAGGATAGACGCCCGCAGCCAGTTCTCTGCGATCGGCTTCGCATCCTGCGGGATTTTTTCATGCTCCGGCATATGCTGGAGCATGATGGCCCCGGCGCGCCAGTTTCCATCCTCGTCCCGCTTTGTCGCAAGATTGATCGCCGTGTTGATCTGTTCGCTTTGCGCGAAATAATGCTGAATACTGGCTTTAAGACTTTCTACCTGCAATTCAATTATACCCTGGTAGCGCTCGGCAAATTCACCCTGATCGACAGTAAAGGCCAGATATCCTCGGCCCATTAGATCTCTGAGATTAGGTTTTTCGAGTTTTAAAACTTCATTCAGTTTCTCAGCATCAAAACCTGCCGTGCCGCGCACTTCGTTCTTGGACGTCATGTCGGAAACAATGCGTTTTACCGCCCCATCGCCCTGCGCCTGAAGAATAAACGTGCCTTCGTATTTAAGCATTGATCCCAAAAGCAAAGCGAGCGTTACCGCCTCTGCAACCAGGCCCTCAATTGCTTCGGGATAATTATGCGGCTTGATAATATCGTTCAGGACTTTCCCGATACGGATAATACGGCCGCGCAAATTTGCATTCTCCAGATGAAAGGTCTGGATATGGCTGTCATCCGGCAAGGGAAAGGAAACAATCGCTGGTTCGGCGGCCTGTAAAGGGGCCTCTGTAGGTTCGAATTCTTCAGACATTATGATTTTGTTTTATATCCTGTTTTGAGCATCCACCAGGCAAGGCCCAGCAAGACGACATTACTTAAAATTAAAATGGCGATACCGGTTGCGATACTCGCTTCCGCCGCGCCGATAAACCCGGCGCGAAATCCGTCGATGACATAGAAAAACGGATTATAAAGCGCGATCTTCTGCCAGAACAACGGCAAAGCTGTCAGCGCGTAAAACGTGCCGGACAGGAAAGTCAGGGGCGTGACGATGAAATTCGTGACCGAGGCCAGATGGTCGAATTTTTCCGCCCACAGGCCGCCGACAATGCCGAGCGCACCCATCATCATATTGCCGAGGATGACATAGACGATGACCA
>QFOT01000196.1 GCA_003241285.1 Micavibrio aeruginosavorus | reverse complement strand
CGATGCTTCGGAGCGTCGTCTTGATGCGCGTAATGCTGATGCGCAGAGTGTGCGATTGTCACTGGCGAGCCAGGTTGCGACCGGCGTTATTGATTGGCGCGCCTGCAATTATAGTACAAAAATCGATGAAGAAGAAATCGAGTCTCGTCAGAAGACGGTGGATCTTCTGACTATCAAGTCATCCGCTGGGTTTGCTCGCAAGGCAGATGTTGCAAGTGTTGAACGCGATCTCGCTGCTGCCCAAGGGGCGCTTTCCTCACAGCAAGAAGTTTGTAAGCGTACTGCCAATGCCCTCGTTGAAATGAGTGGCCTGGAACAAGCTGCTGTAGCGGCCATTCTTGATCAGCCTTTAAGGCAAGATCAGGCAGGCGAACAAAACGCAGCATTTATGCCGAAGCCGCCACCGTCAAGCCCCGAACTTCCTGCAACTGTGTTGCTATATCATCCGAGCGTTATCGCCGCAGACCGTAATGCAGCTGCAGCATGGGCTGATACGGGCGTGGCGCGCGCAGAACGCTTGCCCAAGGTCAGCCTTAGTGCGGCCTTGTCCTTGGAGTGGATCAGGGCTGCTGGTTCTACACTCGGGCTCAGCACCTGGTCGCTCGGGTCTGGTCTTCTAGGAATAGTATTTGATGGGGGCAAAGGCGCAGCCAATGTGGAAAGGTACCGCGCTCGCTATCGCCAGGCAATCGCTGATCTCCAATCTACGGTGTTAAGCACAGTCAAGGAAGTCGAGAATGCGCTGGCAGCTGAACAATCCGCCGCAGAGCGCATTGAGTCGTCACGGAGATCAGAGACTGCTGCAAAAGTTGCTCTAGATGCAAAGCAGGCGCAGTGGGAAATGGGAATGTCCAGCCTGCTTGAACTTGAGGATGCGCGCCGACAATACGCAAACGCCCAGAATCACGTCATAACTGCGGAACATGATCGTGCTACTGCCTGGATAGCGCTTGTAAATGCAACAGCAAATTCCATTAATTTAAAGCAAAGCAATCCAAATGAACCAAATTCACTCTAATAGCTCATCAAATCGACCGAGAAAAAAGCGCAAGCTGGTATTTTTTGCGATTGCATTCGTCATGATCGGCTTCGCGATATTTTTCTGGCGCGGCCATCAGGCGGAAAATGGGGACGGAAAAAAGCAAGCTGTGACGCAGCAACCGGCTGCAGCTTTGACCGTAAAGACCGCAACCGCAAAAACAGACGAATGGCCATTAACCCTGCAGGCATCTGGTTCGATAACTGCTTGGCAGGAGGGCATCATCGGTTCTGAAATTTCTGGTCAGCGTATCGTCGAAGTTTTGGTGAATGTGGGTGACGAGGTAAAAAAGGGTCAGGTTTTGGCGCGCTACAACGCTGACACTTTAAAAGCCGAGCAGGCTGAGTTATTGGCAATGTGGAAGCAGGCCGAATCTGACAGGAAAAGAGCTGCAAGCCTCAAAGACAGTGGCGCTCTGAGTGATCAGGAGATCGAAAACTATGCAAACCAGGCTGCAATCGCAAAGGCGCGGCTTGATTCTAAAAATCTACAGTTGGGATATGCCACCGTTGTCGCACCGGATGATGGGACAATCAGTCAGCGCACGGCAACCGTGGGGGCTATCGGTGCGCCTGGAAATGAGCTTTTTCGCATGATCATTAAAAATCGACTTGAATGGCGCGGCGAGCTTAGTGCAGAGCAATTGGCGCAGGTCAAAATAGACCAGCTTGTAGAATTGACCCTGCCAGATCAAAGTTCTGCAAAGGCCACCATCCGCCAGCTTGCGCCTTCACTTGATCCGCAATCCAGGCTGGGACTGGTCTACGCCGATATAGAACCCGGCAGTCACGCACAACCGGGCATGTATGCCAGCGGCATTATTGCCATGCAGGTTGATAAGGCGCTGAATATTCCGGCGGTCAGCATTATTATACGTGACGGACGAAGCTATGTTTTCACAGTATCTACCGGCACGACAAGCAAGGTTTTGCAGAAACTTGTGACGACAGGGCGTCATCAGGATGGTGACGTCGAAATCAAGGTGGGTTTAACGGAAGGTGAGCGCATTGTAACGCAGGGCGCGGGCTTCCTGAATGATGGCGATATTGTGCGTATCACTGATGATGCAGGAGTTGCAAAATGAATTTTGCAACTTGGTCAATCCGAAATCCTATTCCGTCTATTCTGCTGTTCATGATGCTGACATTCGCGGGCATTGCCGGATTCAATGCCTTGCCGATCCAGAATTTCCCAGATATGGATTTGCCGACAGTAAAAATTACTCTAAGTTTGCCGGGTGCGGCACCGTCGCAACTTGAAACGGAAGTCGCGCGCAAAGTCGAGGACTCGCTTGCTACATTATCCGGTGTGAAACATATTAACACTTCGATTACCGATGGCATGGTTTCGATCACTGCGGAGTTTGTTCTCGAGAAGCCGCTTTCAGATGCCTTAATCGAAACCAAGGACGCCGTGGATAGCGTCCGGTCAGACCTGCCGACAGATTTGCTGCAGCCTACGGTCAGTTCCGTTACCATTGGCGCAGATCCATTGGTTACCTATGCCATATCGTCCAGCAAGATGGATGAGGAAGGACTCTCATGGTTTATTGATGATACGCTTGGAAAAACCCTGCT
>QFOT01000195.1 GCA_003241285.1 Micavibrio aeruginosavorus | reverse complement strand
AAAATAGATGACAAGCTGGTAAAGGTTTACAATGAAAAAGATCCCGGCTCCATTCCATGGAAAGATACATCCGTTGATATCGTTCTGGAATGCTCAGGCGTATTTACCGACAGGGCAAAAGCTGAGCTTCACCTCAAGGGCGGCGCGAAAAAAGTTCTGATTTCAGCTCCGGCCACAGGCGAAGATATAACAGTCGTCATCGGCGTAAACTGCGCTCAACTAAAAGCTGAACACATCATCGTATCTAACGCATCCTGCACGACAAATTGCCTGGCCCCTGTTGCTGCCGTAATCGATAAAGCCGTCGGCATTGAACATGGTTTCATGACGACCATACACTCCTATACGGGAGATCAACGTATTGTAGACACCATGCATAAAGATCTGCATCGCGCCCGCGCCGCCGCCTTGAATATGATCCCTTCTTCTACCGGGGCTGCCAAAGCAATCGGGAAAGTCATTCCGTCTTTGAATGGTAAACTGGACGGCGTGTCGATCCGCGTTCCAACACCCAATGTTTCGGTGGTCGATTTCAAATTCGTCGCCAAACGCGCTACTACTGCTGAAGAAATCAATAACGCCATAAAAGCGGCAGCAGAAGCCGGAAGCCTGAAGGATGTACTTGGCTATTATGACGAGCCCCTCGTTTCCACTGATTTCAACCATGATCCGCGCTCTTCGATCTTTTCTTTAGAAGGTACTAAAGTAATCGACGGAACACTGGTGCGTGTAATGTCATGGTATGACAATGAATGGGGTTTCTCGAACCGTATGCTTGATACTGCGGTAAAAATGGCACAGTTGGGATAAAAACGTCACCTATTGTTGCATGGCAACACTTCGTTAAGATTGACCCTTTAAGAACGGGTTGGTACTTTTTTGTACCAACCCGTTTGCCATTCACATTTTCTGAGGGATTCACATGAAAAATACTAAAATAGCACTGGCCGCTTTTGGCGCACTTATGGTTTCTACCTCCGCGCACGCTGCCGGTTTTTACATTCAGGAACAATCTGTATCCGCAGGCGGCGCAGCTTACGCTGGAGCCGCGTCAAATACAAAAGACGCTTCTACAATTTTTTTCAACTCTTCGGGTATGACGAAACTTGATGGCGCTCAGGGAAATCTTGGCGTTCAGTTGCTAATTCCTGATGGCAAACTTGATAACCAGGGATCTAATTTCCCGGGGCTTGGCGGCGCAGCTATTTCCGGCGGCGACGGCGGCAATCCTTACGATCCTACGCCTGTTCCAAGCGTTTACGTTGCAACCCCAGTCTCTGCCGTAGACGGCCTTTGGGTTGGATTGGGCGTATCTGCCCCATTTGGTTTGGCTAACCAATATGACTCTGATTATTTCGGTCGCTTTGACTCTATCAAAACCGAACTTCTTACAATGGATATCCAACCTTCTGTCGCTTACAAGATCAACGATCGTATATCCATCGGTGGTGGCCTGAACTTTCAGAAAGCCGATGCAAACCTGATCAACGTGGTACGCGACAACACCAGCGAAGGTACGAGCCAGTTGAAAGGCGATGACTGGGGGTACGGATATAATCTTGGAGCCCAAATTGAAATACTTCCTTCAACCACACTTGGCCTTAACTACCGATCCTCGATTCACTATGATCTAGAAGGTGAAACTCGCGTAACAGGCTTGACCGGACTTGGTGCAGGGGCTAACGGTATAACGGATGCACATGCCTCTCTCGTTACACCTGACATCGCATCCATTGGCTTGTCTCATGATATTGACAGCAAATGGACAGTAATGGGTCAGGCTAACTGGATGGGCTGGAATAATTTTGGTGCGATCGCTGCAATCTCCGATGCAACAGGCGCGACACTTACCAGCGTCCAACAAAACTACCAGACTGTCTGGTCTTATGCTCTCGGCGCCGAATACCATTACTCTCCGGAATGGACATTCCGCGGTGGTATTCAGTATGATAATACCCCGACCACGGATGAATTCCGGACGACCCGCACACCTGATGGCGACCGCACATGGTTTTCGACAGGCGCAACCTATAAAATTAATGATCGCCTTTCTATTGACGGTTTGCTGACATATATCCATATAGCGGATGAAGAAATTGATGTTACTAGAGGCGCTGGAGGCGCACTTAATGCCCTTCGTCAAGACATCAACGCCGATACGGAAGGTTCTGTTGGGATAGTTGGTTTAGGCCTGAACTACAAATTCTAAACGAATTAATTATTTTAAAGGGACGAAGAGGAATCTTCGTCCCTTTTTCATGTTTTTTTGACCGTTTCAGCCTATAATTGGCCTTATGCCTAAAACAGGTCTCAAATCGGCTCATAATCAGGCCAGCGCAAATGCCATTCAACAGATGGGTCTTGTGCTTGACCATTTGGTCGACGCGCTTGGCGGTGATCCTTCGGCCCCTGTCCGCAGGGCGGTCATTCTGGCGGATATAGACCAGCATCCCGAAACAACTCAAACAGGCGTCATGGAACGGCTGAGAATCGATAAACACACCCTTAACCGGGATATCCAGTGGCTCTATGATCAGGGCTGTATCTTGCGTCAGCCGGGCAAGGAGGATGGAAGGGTTATTCACATGCTAACTTGCGGATATTCCAAGAAAAACTTGGGTTTAGCGCTGGATTATTTCAATAACTCGCAT
>QFOT01000015.1 GCA_003241285.1 Micavibrio aeruginosavorus | reverse complement strand
AGAAGAAAAATACCTCTCTGACCTCCCCGCTCGAACTTGTCATTCATGACCGGCTCTCGGAAACACGCATCCACCTAAGACAAAGAATTTTTGCGCAAGAATCGCAGGAGCTGATGGATAAATTCGACCGCGGCGAAGCGCTCGGCCAGCTATTCCCGGATATCGGCGATACGCGGGATAAGGCAAGCCAGCTCGCAACAGTCGAAAGATCGATGGCCTATTACCAGTATCATGGCTATGGCCAGAATTGCACCGTTCACTCCGCCAGTCTCGACCAGGCGCTCCGCGCCTATCAAAGCCGCAGAATATCCTACGGGTCCTGAGCGCTGCTGAATTTCTCATGCAGCTCGACGAGGGGCTTGTAATTTAAACGGTCCGCTTCGCGCAGGGCGGTCAGGTAGATTTCGCGCACAGGGCTTTCCTGCTCCATGCCGACAGGCCAGTTGATCGTCTGCTTTATATGCCTTTGCAGCCATAGATCGGATAGAAAACGCGACCATCGGCCATTGCCGCCCTGATAGGGATGAATTTGCACGGCGCGGTGATGCAGCCACACGCCGGTTTCAAGATCATGTGGCCTGACTTCGAGATTTTTCTGAAGGATAATGAGATCCTGTAATATATGGACAGGCGGACTGCCGATATTTGTCGCAGTCGTTCTGTATTCGCCCGCCCATTTCCACACATCGCCGAACATCTGCTTGTGAAGCTTGTTGAAAAAACCCGTATCGAAACGGATGACTTTATGACTGCCTGAATAACGGGAGATCGCTTTTCGGATATTGGCGGCTTCCGCCTCATCGAGCTGACGCCGCGTGACGTTCGGGATCTTAAGTTTCAATCCCGATAAATCGTCAAGCGGCGTTTCGCCCGGCCTGGCGGAATACATTACGCCTGCCATAATTTTCCGCGTGGCCCGGCTATCAGCTCATGCACGGTCTGACGGCTCAGCCTCTCCTGGCCTCGGTCGGACAAACCCTGCCCTTCGAGCTGGCTTGTGGCTTCGACTTTCCGGGCGATGGATTTCGCGATTTTTTCGGCTCTGGCTTCTATCTGGTCTTCGGCTGGCACGACAAGCGCACTGAAGGACACGCCCAAAACCTTGCCGATGGCGACGATATCGTTCCATGCGGCGCGGTCATGCAGTCCCGACAGGATGCGGTGAACCGTGGGCTGGGAAACATGCGCCGTCTTTCCGATATAAGCTTCGCTCATACCGAGTTGATGTTTCTGATGGGCAAGTAGATTGGCGATTTGCTTATAATCCATATACTGATTATAAATCATAATTTTAATCATTAAAAGAATTATTATTATATATAATAATTCATATATGAATTTTTGATTATTAAGCAGCAATCATCTTCTTATACGTATCCCGTACATTGGCGATGAATTGCTGGCCCGTGATCGACTTTGACCTGTCGGGCGCAAGATCGCCGGTAAGCTGGCTTGTTTTGAGCCCTTCCTCAATGGTTTCGACAACCGCGTATTTAAGCTTCTTGGCGAGCTCGACGGCGTCCGTCTGGCCGTTCAGCTCGGCTTTGTGGCGGATGGCTTCGGCATAGGCGAAAATATGCGCCGCCGGATTGGCCAGCAAAATCTTTTTCTCATGCCATGCGGCTTCCAGATCCGGCGCGGTGCCATGCGGCGGATCGGCCAGCAAAGTCCCGTCCGCGCTGACAAGCGTTGAATCCATGAGGCCTAAGGATTTATGCTCGCCCGCCACCTGGTCCGACACGACATCGCCATCATAGTTTTTCAGCGCGATAATCATGCCGTTCAATTTTCCTTGCGGAATTTTGGACACGACCGCGTCGATGAGTTGAACCTTGTCATTGAAAGTAATGCCCGCCGCCTTGAATTTATCGGCGTAAGACGCATTGAAGATCTCGTTGAAAATATCGATAAAGCGTCCGTCATACACGGCCTGAATAGTGTTCTTGGCGGCAAAGATCACGCTTTTGTGCATCGACAGCGCCTGCTGGAAAAGCGCATGCGCATAGTCGCGGATGGAGGAATCCGTTTCCGTGGTCAGCAGCACGACGCCGTTATCGACTTTGCGGTTTTCGATCAAGGTCGATACCGATCCGTCATCGCCTTCGAAAACGACTTTGAGTTTGCCGCGTCCCGGAATATTCACATTGGGCGCGCCGTAAATTCCGCCGACCGCCTGGCGGACGATGGTGACGTCATGCATTAGCGGCGCGAATTTATCCATGCCGCCGATCTCGATCGTGTTGCGCAAAATCGCCGCCCCGTTAATGGCGCGGCGGATAATGCCGTTCGGGGAATCCCATTGCTGGGACAGGCCGAAGGCTTTCGTCTCTTCCTTGTTCGGCGTAATCGTCGGACCTTTGACCGCCGCCTTATGGGTTTTTAAATCGTCGATGGCGTCATTGAGCGCGCCGTCACTGGTTTTATCCCGCGCCTGCAGGGAAATATCATGCACTTTCCAGTCGACTTCGAAAAACGGCGCAATCAGTTGCTCGCGGATTTCGGCGGACATATGCGGCCATACGCCATCCCCTGTCATATCGACGATGGAACCGTTGATTTTGTAAGGCGTGGTCATGGCTGGAAATCCTTGCTTGCGAATGAGATGAGGCGAATTTATACCGCACCACAATAAATCCAAGGCCTTAACATCTGGTTATTTGACAGAATTGTGAATATTTGTTTTGACATATTAATACTCATCCTTTAATTTCGCGCTCATTAAAGGACTGCGTAAAATGATTGAAACTACCAAAAGCTCTGTGCCCTCTGCCAATTACAGGCAATCACTCGACATTCTCAGCCTTGGCCTGAATGGATCACGAACACCATCTTTCATTCTCGTCCGCAAACACACCTCCCTTAGCAGCCATATCGGCCTCGCCATACCTGTCAAGAATATGGCCGAACTGGCGGAAGGTTTTGAAAACGGAACCTCCTATGCCTCGTTGCAGGAATCCATCGTCAAGACGCGCATGCAACCCCAGCCCGACGATTACGGCTTTAGAGAAGAGCCAAGAGCCGGACTGGCCTATCTGGATTTTCAAAACGCTTTTTGTTTCGATCAGGACAATATGGTCGATGCGGGATATGTCACGCAAGTCGAAGGCAAAACAAACGAAGATGAATATGGCCGCATCCAGCTTTTGATCAATAAATTGATGCAAAGACCTGAAGAAATCATGCATAAGGCTTTCGCGCAATTTCTCGGCACAGCCGAACCTGAAAATATCACCATCAAGCCCAACAGCGTCTGGGATGTCCTTCTCAAAAACCGCGGTACGCCGAATATGGCGGTCGCCGATTTCTTAAGCCATTTGGAGGCAACCCGAATCCGCGTACAGGCTTTGATGGATTTGCACCGCATTCCCGTCAACGTGGCCAAGCAGTTATTAGTGGATTATATGAAAGCTGATGACAAGTTTCATGGCGCAGGAAGTTTTAAACTTTCCAACCACTATGAAACACTGACACGGTCATTACCGGATGCTGCATTCAAAGAGGGCGGAGAATTTGATCGCCTTCAAAAAAGAGACGATCTTAAAAAGGAAATGGCACTGGATGAAGATTTTGTTTATTCGGACTATAATCGGCCTAATTTCACGAGTCTTCATCGGGCAAACACCAGCGGCGCGCTGAAAGTCCTGTTAAAAGCAGGATATCGTTATCTGGAAGATGTCTTAAGCGATTGCGCTCATGGAACAATCTGGCACAAACTGGATTTTGAAGACGAAGTTGAAGCGGCGAAAGTGACAAAAAGATTAAGCGCTCTTTATTTCGCATCGTTCAGGCAAGCGCTTCCCCCAGCGGCAGAACAGCCAATAGACGCACCGGAAATCGAAGAAACCATAGTTGAAATTCAGCCTGTAAGTATAGAAGAGCCTGTTGAAAATTCTGCGCCTGAAATGGAAGAAGCTGCTCCGGTCGAACAAGAAATGCTGCCGGACTTGACCGAAAAACCCGGTGCAATAGCTTATGTCGATTTCAACTCATGGCTGGAAAAACTGCCAGCACCTGAATCGGCTGTAATTGATTCCCAAAATGGAAGCGAAACAGAAGAAACTATTGAAGAAACGCCGGAGCCTGAGAATATCACCGACAACGACAAGCTTGATATTTCAATCGATGCAGCCATCGCTTCGGGCCTTTTGCAAAGCGAAGAAGATTTTGACATCTGTGGATTACTGTCACACCCCGTATCCCCTGCCGCACCAAAAACCTTGCGTGAAATTTTCGAGCTGACGAAAGACAACCCGCAAGGATTGAAAAAACTTTTCTACGGCGTCGGCCCTGTCGTGTCGGCGGAAATCGCCGGGCATGTCGCGCGGCTTGTCGATACTCATCCGCAGGATCCGTTAGCTGACATGACTCTTCAAACTGCGATAAATAATGGTTACTTCGCACAGAATGACAACGAGGTAATCGATTACGCAGCATTCCTGTCCGAACCGAAAGGCGGCGAAGGCGACATATCTCTCAGGGATTTATACAATATGGTAGCGGAAAACCCTGTGGCTTTGGCCGGAAAATTCGAATCCGTCGGTCCCGGCATTTCCAAAAGGTTGGCCGCAAAGATTATCGATGTTGTCGAACAGGGAATAAAAGTCCCGGCACTGTCTTAAATATTTGACATCTCCGGCCTTTTTTCTCTACGCTCCACCTCAATAATAATAAGGTTTCACGGTTTCTTGCGTTGGAGTATGCCCATGTTCAAAGGCGTCAAAAATTTTCTCTCGGCGGCTTTCATGTTCTGGGCAAAACCTGTCGCAACCGAGCCCGCCCCGGAGTCTTCCTCAGAGCCGCCTCTTATCCTCGACACGCCTGCCGTCTACGATCCCGTCTTTGACATTTCTGTTGGTGAGGTCCTGCCCTGGCCCAGCATGCAAGGCCGCGACGACCTGCTCGAGATTTGCGAAAATATCCAAACCCTTCTCATCGATTCCCAGATGAGTCTGGCCAGCGAATACTATAAAGGAGCGCTGGACCTGCTGCTGGTCATGACCAGGGAAGGCGTTAAGCTGCAGGCCTATCATGCAAACACGGCACAGCGGCGCGAGCTTATAAAGCCGATCGATATCGCGCCCTTTGACCCGGAAGATGACGACAGCCTTGTCCTTTCTGCGGTTCAGACATTCGAAGCCTTCAAAGAACGCGGTTTTACTTTCGAAGAAGAAGAACCCGCCCGCCTTGCGCTCGGCATCTTGTCGCAGACGATCAATATCGAAGCCAATCGCCCGGAAGTAATGCGCCGTTCCGATATATTGCGCGCCGCCAGCCAGTCCTCTTCTTTTCCCAAGCCGGAGTAAATAAAATGACCGGAATAGCGGGATATGCGAATCTTGTTTCGACGCTGAAAGTCGATGACATCCTGCCCTGGCATCCGGAGCAGGACAGGGAAACCCTTTCGAATACAGTGCAATATGCCGCGACGCATTTTCTGGCCGGCAGGACATTTCTCCATTTGCCCCGCCCTTGCGGCGAGCTTAGCGCGACGTTTCTTCTCTGCGCCTCGGGATTGAAATTCATCATCCACCCGGAGCAGGATAAATCGCGCCGCCTGACCTTCGAGGAAATAAAACTGAAGACAAATGCGGGCAGCAGCATTCTTCATTCCATCCGCAGGCGGGAGAAGATACTGGCGGAGTTTGAGCTGCGCGGTTTTGCGTTTGATAACAAAGATACCGTGCGCGAGGGCATTGAAATCCTGTCCGATCTCTGGAGCGCCGAAGCACAGCGCCCGAAACTGGGCAACTGGCGCGAGCCGCGCCGCGCGCCTTCTCCTTTCTAGAAAACTTTTTAGAAATTTTTTTAGAAAACTTTTTTAGAAAACAGGCATCAGGAACATCGGCGTTTCGCGCATTATTCTCATCTTGGTGGCGATCTCGTCGCTGAACATATACGGCTCCTGCGGAAATAATCCGTTCGCAAGAAAAGCCGCTTCAAAAGGATCATGCTGCCCCATGTGGTTGATCAGGTCGAAAGACGCGTTCAGGGCATGATCCGCCAGCGCCGGAAATTCGCTGTAACGGCGCGCAGCGAGATCGAGATACATCAGCGCCCTGACAGTATTAAACGGGTGCTGCGCCGCATAGCGCGGACAGATATCGGTAAGGGCGCGGATCGACGCGGCCTTGAACTCAGGCGCTGCTCTGAGAGACGGCTCGAGCGGCATTGCCGCCAGCTTCATCGCCAGTTTCCGGCAATCCTGCTCGCCGATCATATTCTCCAGCGCGAAAACCCCGTCGAAATAAGCATGCATGGCGGCCTTGTCACGGGGAAAATAATGGATCAGCCGGTGAGCGTCGATCTGGATATTCTCGCCGCTGCCATAGAGGATGGAATGCTGGTAGCGCTTGATAAGGCTGGCCCGGTCGGAATCGACATTGAAAAGAGAAGTCAGAAATTTACGCATTATAGTGTCCTTGGAATAAGGCGGACTATGCCTGATTTTACTTTTAAAAATCAACTTTATTTGCTGGCGAAACGCAATATTCCAAACGCGCAGAGTGCCGAGATCAAAGACGCGCTCATGACCCCGAGGCGGATCTGGTTTTGTAACTCATTGGTCGTGAAAGCCAGCTCGCCGATAAACAGCGACATGGTAAATCCAATCCCGCATAAAAAGCCGAGCCCGATCATTTGCAGGAAATTTACACCGCCCGGACGCAATATTGCCAAAGCTCCCGTGATGCCGATGGTTTTGCCGGCCACAAGTCCTGCAACGATGCCAAGCGTAAGCGGCGACGTGAAATCGGACATGTTCATGCCGGTGAAATTGACGCCTGCATTGGCGAAGGCAAAAACGGGAAGGATAAAAAATGCGGTATAGGGATGGAGCTTGTGAATAAGGTGATCGATCCAGCTTTCCTGCTGGCCAAATTTCCTGAAAACCGGAATACAGAAGGCGGTGGCGACGCCCGCCATCGTCGGGTGCAATCCGGAATTGAGCAGCGCGATCCACATGACGAAACCCAGCGCCAGATACGGCCACAATCCTTTGATATTGAATTTATTGAACATCATCATCATGGCGAGCGCGCAAGAAGCGCCGCCGAGCATATAAAAATTTATGTCGCCGGTGTAGAAAATGGCGATAATGAGAATGGCGGCGAGATCGTCGATAATGGCGATAGCGGTGAGGAGAACCTTGAGGGAAAACGGGGCGCGGCTGCCGAGAAGCGCCAGAACGCCGAGCGAGAACGCGATATCGGTCGCGGTCGGGATAGCAATGCCGCGCAGATTATCGGCATCGTTCATATTGATCAGGTAAAAAATAAGCCCCGGCACGATAATGCCGAAAATCGCCGCGACGAAGGGCACGGAGGCCGATTTGACGCTTGATAATTCCCCTTCTTTGAATTCGCGCTTGATTTCCAGACCGACGACAAAGAAGAAAATTGCCATCAGGCCGTCATTGATCCAATGTGCGGCATGCTTGTCGATCAGGAAATAATTGTAAAAATCGTAAAGGGGGGAATTGGCGACGCATAAAGCGGCGATCGTGGCGGCAAACAGCACCAGCCCGCCGGCGGCTTCAAGCTTGAAAAATTCTTTGAGGCGGGAACTGTGCAGGAAATGGATCATATATTTTTATACGGCATATGACCCGGAATGTCATCCCTGCCTCTCTTGCCATCCCTGCCCCCCTCTTTGTCATCCCTGCGAAGGCAGGGATCTCTCCTTCAACTCTTCATAGATGCGAAAAAGGGACGGAGCACAAAACTCCATCCCTTTTATAAATTCTGCGCTGATAAAAAACTTAGGAAGGAGCCTGCGCCGGTTGGAGGACCTGCGCCGCGATATCTGGGCGTTTTGCTTTAACTTCGTCAACAGCCTTTGCCGTTTCATCGAAGCCGGGATATGAAGCGCATAATCCCTGAACGACGATTTTAAGATCCTTGTCGTTTTCGGGGGAACTTGGCGCACCGACCAGCTCTGCAACTTTATCAAATGCCAATTTTGGACCGACGCGATCAGCGTAACCAGGTAAGATACTCATTAAGAAACCCTCTTATAATTGATTTAACTTATATAATCATGATTTGGAATTAAAAATCAATTATATCTTTGGTCTTGATAATGCATGGCTGATATTCAAGTCATTTTTGAAAGATTCTTTCAAATTTTTATTATCTAAATGCAGTTTTAGAAAGGCCAGCTTTTCCGCAAAAGACCATTTCAGGAATTTCTCCTCATCGAGAAAAGAGGCCACCGCCAGATGCGCCGCCTCCGGCGATATTATTTCCGCCATATACAGGGTTTGCATTGCTTTCGACTCGAATAAACCGCTCAGCCCGTATCGGCGCGACAGGTTTTTTACTTCATCGGTGAAAGCGCTTTCGGTTTTTTCATCGCCGGAGCGCGTACATAAATCGAGTAGCAGCCGGTTGAATTCGGAAAGCTCGTCGTCAAGACTGGAAGGGGCCGCTCTTGAGCCGAATATACGCTGAAAAAGGGACATTCTGTTGCTACTCAAAAAACTAGATAAACTGGACCCGCAGACCGCATCCCTTGTCATGCTCGATGGACATTCTCTTGCTGCCATTTTCGATGCGCTGATAGGTCAGGAATTCCATCATAAAGCAACTATCGCGGTCTTGTTTAATTTTGGCAGCCGATAAAGCGGTAATATCCGAGTTAATGCACGGATCCTTGTAAAGATTGGTTTCGATAGCCAGCTCCACCGCCTGTGACATATCTTTTTCAGCGCAGATATTGAGCAGCATCACTGCCTGATCGATATTGATATATTCCACATCGTCCATCAGCGAGAGATATTTCACGGGCCAGTAAAAATCCTTGTTACCTTCCGCACCGATCTCGGCCAGATGCCCGACCAGTTTTTCGCGAAAATTTGAATTGAGTTTATCGATCAGCATCAGCGGCAACGTCGACAGCTGGAATGCGGTTTCGCTTCTGCCAAGCTCTCTTGCATCCTGAATAGTCTGCAGGAAAAGCCCTTGAACTTCGCTATTATCATGATGGCAGAGAATGAGTTTCCCCGCCGCAGTTTCTTCCAGCGACGTTTCCGCATAAAAGAAATCATCCGCCACGCTTATGGCTGAGTCCAGCTCATGCTGAAACTCTGAAACTGACAGGCCGCGGGCGGCGGCTAAAAATATTTCACTGGCTTTCTTCAAGACCGTCTCCGGAAATATTTATGGCAAACAATCAAATTCCGGTCAAGTTTTATTCTGCATAAGGGCGGCATGACACGCTTCCCATGCCAGATACGTGTCGTTCAGCGCATAGATTAAATCCGCCAGAGTGGGGTTTTCCGGGTAATCCTCCGGCACCGGGCACACGTAGAAACTACTCGGGCCCGGTATTTCCCTGACGCTGGCGCAAGAGCTCATACACATCGCGCAGATGATCAATGCTGCGATCTGCTTTCCCCGGGACCTGTCCGCCGAAGCCTTGGCGAAGGGGGAAAGCGGGAATCCCGGTTGCAGCCAATTTGAGTTTTTTATTCTGCGATTTCCTGAAATCATTTCTTTCTTTTTCATCCTGCCGTGCCTTTTCTATTTGAATGAGCTGGGTTTTGAATTTCTGCCGCTCTGTTTCCAAAACATGCGTTGTCTTTTCCAGTTTCTCGCCGCGGCTTCTCGCCAGATGGAACGACATTAAAAAAGCGGCGATCAAAATAATGACGCCGCCAGATTTCCAGTATTTGATGAGAGATAAAAAATTACTCATATGTTTGTCCTTTCCTGAAAAAATCCTTCCGGTACACGTAAATCCCCAGAACCGATAATCCGACCGCCCATGTCGTGCTTAAGGATTCCATCGCATTGATCACGCTTGCCGCCTCGTTGGTTTTGAACAGGATCACGAAAGCGACGGATAACATCTGCGCTCCCCATGAAAACACGACGACATAGCCAAATACAGGCCGCATCAGTTTCGAAAATATTTCAAATTTTTCTTTCATTTCTTTTTGTCATCCCTGCGAAGGCAGGGAGCTCCTTTTAAACCTCGATCAATTTATAAAACACATGCCGCCCGATCATCGCCGACAGTTTTCTATCTTTGGCCCAGTCGGGCAGGATATTTCGCGCATGGTAATGCGTGGCCCCTTTCGTCTCGTCTTTCAGAAAACCCAGCATGGCGCGGCGCGCTGTGCGCTTGGCGGTCACGAAATGCATATCCTCTTCGTCGACGGAAACAAGCTTTTGATAATTGGCGTCGTTCTTGTTCCAACAGGAAAACTGGTACGGTTTCTGGCACACCTGCAGGATAGTATTACCCCACCAATACCCGCCAAGCTTTCGTGCCGCTTCCACGCGGTTTAAAATAACGCAGGCTACGGCATTCATACCGGACAGGCCTTCGCCCCGCGCCTCGCCCCATATGGTGCGCGCCAATACATCGATCTCAAGCTCAGAATATAATTTCGATGCGTTTTCATCCGCCGCGTTCGGAAGCGGAAATAATTTCGGCCCCGGTTTTATCGTGTCTTTCATATGATCTTCCTTTCTAAAAAACCACAGCGGACACAGCGTAGAAAAATAATTCTGTCATCCCTGCGAAAGCAGGGATCTCCCTTGAAAAAGAAAAGGGGGATTCCCGCCTGCGCGGGAATGACGAAATATTAAAAAACGCTGTGTCCGCTGTGGTTTAAAATTACTGTTTCGCCTTCAATGACTCGGTCTTTAGCGCCGTGACATCCAGCTTGGCCTCGATACGCAGTAAATGGCTGGTCAGCCTTGTTTCCACCTGCATGACGTCGGAACTTCGCGCATAGAAATTGGCGACCTCGATCTTGTAATCGCTCAGCTCGCTTTTTACCTTCCAGATCATCCAGAAAAGCCCGGACAGCACCGGTATCTCGATGGCCGACAGCCACCAGAAAATATTTTCGTTCATGTTGATTGTCATCCCTCCCGAAGCAGGGAGCTCCCTTTGATTAATCGAGGACGGTTTTAGCGATCCGCACTTTTCCGCCGCGCTGCCATATCGCCTGCTTCGAGCCGCGCACGCGCTGGATCTTTACATTCTGCATGCTCATCGCTCCCGCCACTGCATCGAGCGTATCGTCTTTCTGGTTTTTCTTGAGCGGGTTCCAGTCGCGCAGCTCATCCTGAAACGAATTATGCAGCGCCGTTTTATGCACATGCAGGTGGTTAGCCGCCAGCACGGCATCGAATGCCTCGTTGATACGGATATTTTTCGGCTTTCGCGAATGAACCTGTATGACCGGGCATTTATAATTCCGCTGCCCGAGCTCGCGTTCCAGAATTCCGGGCAGGAAAGCACCGATTCCGTTTACTTCAATCGCGATTTGCGGGACGAAATATTGCTCCAGCAATTCCGCGACTATCATGCATTGCTGAACCGCTTCGGAATGCACGCTGCCCGGCTTGATCAATATCGCCTGCAAATGATGCAGCCAGTAATGTCCCTGAATATCGGTATAGACGATCGCCAGAACGCTTTTATCGCCGCCTTTGTTGCCGAAAGCCGGGTCCCACCATGCGCAGGCCGATACCATTTTTGTGTCGCCGATCGTCAAAACCGCCTCGCCGCCGGCCTCGTTATAAACGACATCATCCGTATAGCGGATTAAATCCTCTTCCTTGAATTTCCCGTCGCTTATCATCGCCGGAACGCACATCATCTGGCTGGAAAAATTGGCCGGCCCGGTTTTGAGCGCAATCCTGTCGATCTTATCTTTTGTAAACCGCTCCGGCCATGCGCTCTTGCCGTCCTTATCCATGACAGGCGTAACATGCCGCTCATACCCGCTCATGAAAATCTCGTCGGTTTCCGCGTCCGGCTTGTCGGTATAAATCGTTTCGTAATGATGCGGCGTGCCGACATAGACCAGCGCACCATCGGGCGTCAGTATATATTCCAGCTCCAAAAGCCGCTCGCGCAAATCTTTTCGTTTATACGCCGTATCCGATGTGCGCGGGACTTCGACGTCGTCGCAGATAATCAGCTCGGCTCTCGAGCCGGTCAGATTGGTATCGATGCCCTTGGCCAGCATGGACGGATCGCGCAGCTCGGAATTTCTGGCAATGGTAAACCTGTCCCCGCCCCATTCTTCGGCCTTTGCGGGCTTCATATCCTTAAGTTGCGGATGTTTCTCGATAATGCGTTTCACCTGTCGCACCATCTTGCGCGCGAGCGCCAGATCCGCAGCTAAGACAAGGATACGCAAATCCGGATTGCGCCACAAAACCCATGCGCAGAAAATCCCGACGATGCTCGATTTCCCGAACCCCCGGAACGCCATGACCAGAAGCCGTGCATCCTTGGTTATCCATTTCTGCTCGAGCCATGAAGCGAGCTTTAAGTGAATTTCGGGCGTGGTTAGATTTTGCATCCTGTTCCACTCGGTCAGGAAGTCTGAAAAACTCTGTTTTTCCATTCATTATTTCTTCTTTCTTTAATTTCAAAAGAAGGGGACGGAGTAAATTACCCCGTCCCCGCTTACTGATTACTGATTACTGATTACTGATTACTGATTACTATTTACTGACAGCTAAAACCGCGAAACGATATGCCACTGCCCGCCATCGGATACCAAGGTGATCGCCTGATACTGCGCAGATAGCGTTTGCGAATACCCGTCCGGTCCCGCGCCGCCGGCTTCAGAAATCGTGACCGCATTTCCCGAGACATCCGTTTTCTTCAGCGTCACCATGCGGCCCACCGCTTCCGGCGCATCGGCAGGCGGCAATCTCGCGTTTAAAGCCCCGCCGAAACTGGAGAGAAGATACACATCGACCGCCATATCGATGTCGTAGATGCCGGAGCCGTCGAAATACCGTGTATTGCCGGGACTTCTGTTACTCGAAATAACAAACCATTCCGCGCCATTCGACATCATCTGCACGTAGTCATTGGCGCTGCCTAAATAATAATTCGTCCGGTCCGGCCCCTCCCCGCCATTCTCAAGGATCGTGATAACGTTTTTCGATGAATCTATTTTCTTGATCATCATCATGACGCCGGTTGCGTCTGCCGCATTCGGAAGCCTCGCCGTGATCGCGCCGCTGTAACTAGACAATAACTGCATCGAGCGGTCCGCAACGAGATCTATAACGCCGCTTGTATCGGTATAGCGCGTATCATATCGCTGCAGCGTCGTGTTCAAATCTGTGACCGTCGTGCGTTGCAGCCTATTCTTGTACGGAAAGCCTGCATTATAGGCTGTATACTGCCCGCCGGAAAAATCCCATATCGCCGCGCCGTCCGACATCGACAGCAGATTATAAATCGCCGTTTCCACCGAGCCTGCGTCCAGCCGGACATTGGGCACGCTGTTACTCGACTCCGTATACAAATTCACGAACAGGGTTTTATTCGATTGCGCGCCACACCGCACGCAGGCCTGTACCGTATTCGACATGTTCGCTTCGAAATCGATAAAAGAATTATTGAACTGCCCGTGCTCGACATATAATCCATGCCCGGATGTCGCCGCGCCCAGCGAATAAACGCGGCATCCATGAAAGCGATTGGCGTTGGGCGTATCGCCGCCGCCCGTTTTAGTCAGGAGAATCCCATTGACGAAAGGCTGCGCCACCAGCACGCGGTCGAAATTATTCCAGTAACAGGGATTATCCGGCGAAGTATAACCATCGAGCAAAATCCCCGTCTGCGCCTGCCATATGGTCAGATCGGTAATCGAATTATTGACGCACGGAGAAGCCTTGCCATAGAGTTTCAATCCCACTGCCCCGCCAAAGAGTTTTAGGTTTCTCAGCGTTGCATAGCTTTGAGTCATCTCGATCAGCACAATATCCGACGAAGTTTTCAAAACCGAAGCATCACCTGCGCCGCTTAAACTTTGCCCTTCTTTGATTTCAATCGTCGAATTTATTATATATTCACCCTCCGGCACGAAAACCGCATTATGCGCCGCAAACGCTTTTTGAAAGGCATGCGTATCATCGTTCAGCCCGTCACCGACCGCCCCGAAATCTTTCACCGAAACATAATCTGAAAATTTATCGTGGGATGTGCGCGTCACCGCGCCGAACCCTATGGCGGTGAAATCCGGCGCAGCCATCGATCCTTCCAATGTCACCGCCACCGGATTGCCATTGCCGTCAAAACCGAGCGCCTTATTGGCCCGGGTTGAACGCGATGGCAAAACCGTATCCGACGGATTCTCGCCATCCGAATATTTGATCATGCCGGATTGATCACGTGCCACTTGCTGTAACCCCGCCACCAAATAATCCAGCTCGGTATTGATAGCGGCAGCGGAAAAATCGCCGCCCTCGATAAAATCAGTCAAGCGCTCGAATTTCATGCGCCGCTCGATGGTGACAATCGTGCCGCTTGCCGGAGCCGCGTCAAATATCACCTTACCGCTATCGATATCGAATCCTGATATTTGCCGTGCGCCGTTCAGATAAACGACGACATCTTCGCTGGCGAAAACCGGGAAAGGAAATTCGAATTGCGTTTGCACGCCGTTGCCCAGCGCCCGCACCAATGGCGGCACGTCCGGCATTTTTATATGCTCTGTCATGAAAATACCCTTAAAAGAAATCCGTAATCCGGTTGATTGCGTCCTGCTCGCGGCTTTGCGTCTGCTGCAATAGATTGCGCTGCTGTATCTGCGCCGGTGTCAGGTCGAGCGCGTTATTGCGCAAATTCGTGATTTGCTGGCGCATAGCCCGTTCGTCATCGGATTCATTGAACAACCCTAAAAGCACCGCTTCCGAACTGCCGTCAGCCGAGCCGATACCGGAGCCGCCGAACTCTGCCCGCTGCCGCGCCACCGCATTCCGCAAAGCTCGTTTGCGATCCTGCTCCTGCTGCAAGGCGCTCAGGCGGTTTTGCTCTTTTTGCAACGCCGCGCTTGCCTGCGCCTGCCTGACCGCCAATTCGTTACTGGCTTTCTGCGCCTTGCGGTCGACCGAGTCCTTGTAAAACGGGGCCGCGGCATTCGCCACCGTGCCCAAAGCCGACCCAACCTGAATAATCGGTGCCAGCGCCGATGTTAAACTGCCCATTTTATTTCTCCTTTTTTTAAAAAAATTTTACCACGGGGAACACGGGGCTTATCTCTCCGTGCACTCCGTGTACTCCGTGGTAAATTAAAGACTAATCATTCGTCGCTATTTCCATGTTGACCGCGAGTAGCGAAAACGGCAGCGGTAAATCCTGCTCGATCCGCCAGAGCGATTTTGTCTGGTCGCGCTCCCAGCCGAAAGCCCGGACCTTGATATCGCCGGATACTTGCGGCATGGCTGCATCCAGAATTTCATCTTCATTGAATTGTCTTAAGGGAATATCCCTTAATCCCCGCCCGACATCGAGTTTAAGCGCAGATGTATTTTTCAGGCGGAACGCCGCCTCTATCAGCCGAACGGCGCGCATCTGCCCGGCATTTAAAATGATACTGACCGGAAGCGGCTCGATAATATGCGTATAGGGCAAACCGATCTGCACGATGCTCGCGGCTTCATCCAGAATGACCTGACCGCCGCTCACGTCGCGTGATGCCTCTACCCGCCCGTCAGCGGCAATTGATACAGCGTGTCCTTCCAGGTGATCCAGACCCGACCATGTATCGGTCGGCGCCGAAGCTTCGCCCGCCAAAGCACAATCGAGATAGAGAGCGTCATCGATCTGCTCGATCAGGAAATCGCCGCCGCGCTCGATCAGCATATATACGATCTCTCCCGCCACCGTGACGGATTTTACCGCCCCGTTAGTTTCGTGCAGCGTCCATGCCGACACCGCCTCTGCGCGGTACATGGTAAGCGTGGCGAATTTTCCATCCTCGCGCACGACGAATAAAAGCCTTCGCTTCTGGTCGAAATCCTGATCAGCCGGCGTCCCTATGACATGACGCGAAAGCAACGAAACATCCGTCGCGCTATAGGCATCTTCCAGATCCGTATACATAAACTGGCGGATTTCCTGCCCGTTACGGGCGGCGAATAACGTCGCGCCGTCCACATCCACCGGCGGAATATAGCGCGACACATAAGACCCGACCCGTGTCTGCCGCTTGATCTGGACATTGGTGGGTGTCAGCGGATCGCCGGTCGCCATCCATTCCGCGCCGCTTGTAAAGATTTGCAAATGACGGCCGGAAAAGACGCCGCGAATGGCGTTCACCTGATCGGATAATATCCCGAACTCGATGGCGCGGTCGTCTTCGCCGCCGCCCAGATCGAAATTGAACAAATCGCCGGAACAGGAAAACCACAAACGGTTGGGCAAATCCCGGCTGCCGCCGATCACGAGTCGATCCTGATGGAAAGCCACCGATACCGGATATCCGCGCACCGGCGAAAAGCTTTGTTCTTCCCAGTCAATCGTCGCGTTGGTATTGGGCAAAGTCTGAATAACGGTCACCGTCACAACGGTCGGCGAATTGACGGTGGTGATCAAAACTTCCTTGCCCGTGACGCGCAGCCTTGTATTTACATGTTCGCCGCCAAAGACAGCCGCGCTCGCCGTCAACGTAATGGTTCCGCTCGTATTCGAGGGCGTCACCGTCACCGCCACATCGGCGAATTTATAATAAGGCTGATAGACGATATTATCCTTGGCATAGAATATCCAGTCGGACAGCGCCCAGATACCGCCACTGCCCCGCGTCAGTTTTTTCGGCGGCAAATCCGGATGGGTCAACAGCAGCGTATCGGCGCTCTGCGTCCACACCACCTGTTTCACCTGACCCGCATTCCATGGCGCTATAAGCGTCGTCACCAGCGCGCCATCGGCATAAATATCCATGCGCAAATTGGTCAGGACGATCAGATAAGTCTGGTCCGTATTGAACTCGAAGGAAATCAGCCGTCCGTCGCCTGCCGCGCTGTCGATATAGCGCAATCCCGATCTGCGGCTTACCCCGCCGGTTGGATGGATAAACACGTTGCGCAGTTTCGCCGCGCCGTTATCATAGGAACGAATATCCCCGCGCCCCAGAAGGTCGCTCGACAATTCACCCGCGGTGAATGTCGTTTTGATAAGTCTTTCTCTCATTTTACCCTCTCACATCGACCAGCGAAAAATTCTCCAGCTTATTGGGCGTATCCTGCTGGGCGTCGATCTGCCTTGCCCGTGCAAATTCCTGTTCGGCCAGTTTGATGATCACATCGGCTCTCGATGTATTTTCGGTGAGCGGGATGCAAAACTCCGCCGAAAGCCGCGCAATCACCGCCGTGTCGAAATACGGCGGACAGGTTTCTTCCGCCGCGCGGTAGATATAGGTCAAAATTACTTCTTCCGCATTGGTTTGCAGCGTGTCGCGGTAAATCCTGAAATTCAGACCGCGCCCGCGCCCGCCGCTGCCTGCCGACAACGATCTTAAAAAATCATTCGGCAGTTGATAGGCAAAATTATAATCCGCCACCGGCGGCGCTTCCAATCTTGTAAGCACCATCTGTTTCGTGGCGAAACTCCAGGCATAGCTGGAAAGCACCGCATCCCGTGACGGGCCATAGAGTAAATTGGCGATCTCGCTTTCCGCCGAACCGTCCATGAAAGAAGTAATGGGCCTTGCGCCTATTTTGATCAAAGCGCGGCTGCATAATCCGATATCGTTGAGCATATTTATAAAATCCTTTTAATTTTACCACGGAGTTCACGGAGAACACGGGGAATTAGCCATTGTCATCCTGAACGCAGTGAAGGATCTCTTATCTTGATAAAGAAGATGAGATGTTTCGCTTCACCAACATGACAATAATTCTAACCCCGTGTTCTCCGTGAACTCCGTGGTTAAAAAAAAGAAGCGGGTCCATAATTTCTTATGAACCCGCCCCCCGGTTTTGACAGGGACTGGCAAGCCGTTTCATCTTTTGGCATGAAAAAATCCATCCCTGCACAGGATGGACGGAAACGGCCTCGCTTTTTTGCTAACTGGCGTTAGGCGACGAAAGCGGCGACGGTAACAACGCTACCGGTATTTCCCGTGACGATGTAAAATACAGTCGACGGGGTGCCATCCGTGTCAATATTGGCGATGATAAGGTCATTGACCTTGAGCATCGAAGCGGCGGAATTGAAATAACCAGCGCCTGTCACGGCACTGTCGAACGTGGTGTAATGCCACAGCGTAAAACTGTTCGCATAAGCCAGCACGCTCAGGTCTTTGGATAGGTAAGCCATTTATATCTCCTTTGAATTTTTAGAATTAATCCGGTGTTTCGTCGCAGCTCACCACAACGACGCCCGCGCCGTCGATCAATGCCGCGCCCTGGCTCATCATGTTGTTGACGAAATGCGCCGCGCGATCGCCGTGCCACGTAATATCCGTCTGGACATCGCTGCCCGACGCATGGCCGATGGCGTTTTTGTGGAACCAGAATGTTTTTCTGATGTCAGAGCCGTCGATCGGCAGGCCGGAATGGGGAATCCATGTCGTGCCCAGCCATTTCTTGGCCTGCGTGCCTTTATACGGAAGATCGTCCGGCCCGACGAATTCGGAACTGGAGAATTCCGTGATCTTCAAAAGCTCGGACCATTGCTGCCAGCCGACGATGGCGAAACGCTGCCCGTCATCCGGCACGTCGTTTTCACCGAGAAGCTCAAAGGCTTTTAAAACCTTGTCGCGCGTCATGCCGATATTGGAATCGGCAATCGTCAATGTGCTGGCGGTGGCAAGCGCGGCGATGATCAGATCATCCGTCTTGCGCCCGAGCGCATAAGCCCCGGCATTGGCGATCACCTGGCGTTCGTCGTGATTGACCTTCAACTCATCGAGGCGGTCAACCCAGTCACCCGCATAATAATCGGTGAGCGCGCATTCAACCGTCGTGTGCGACAGGTTCATCACCGGCACCATACCGGCATTTGATTTGGTGGAGGCCGTGCCTTTGCCGACTTTCTGGAAGACGGTGGAAGAGCCTTTGACATTAGGGATAGAGCGAACCGCGCCGCGCAGTTTGGAACCGAGGCGCTGATAGCTTTCATGCACTTCTCTCTCGAATTGCTTAACGAAAGCCGTGTTTATGCTTGTCGACATTTTATCGAACCTTTCAGGGGGTATGATGTTGGTTGAAATGACGGTATGGGTTCCCCGCTATACGGGCCCTTTTCCGCCTGAGAGAATTTGCTGGGGCAGCTGTGTAAGCCGTTGTCCCAAAAGGAGAATGTGACTTTTTTGTGTCAATTCTAATTTGCTTAAAAGAGCAAAAAGCCCTTGCCATTCGCCGTAAAAAGAGTAAATATACTGTTACGACAAATAATAAAAATAATTAGTAAAACCTAGAGTGTGTGTGCCCGTTAATACTAACCTTGCGCCGTCAGGCGTGGAGCACACGAAAAATGATAGCAAAACTTATGACCGTATTCAGTTCCGACGATATCGACGATGTAACGAATGACGCGCTGGATATGTCCCGCCGCGAACACCCTCGCCGCGCTGCCGATAAATGCATCGGCCTCGTCAACGGGCAGGCCCTGCCGATCCTCGACTGGTCGCAAGGCGGCCTCCGCGTTCTCGGCGACAGCCGCACCGTCAGCATTGGCGATGAAATGAATGTCATGTTGAAATTCCATCTCAATAACGAGATGATCGACGTCAATCACCGCGCCAAGGTAGTCCGCAAATCGTCCGATTTCTTTGCCGTAAAATTCGCGCCGCTCACGAACGAAATCAAAAACACGTTCCAGCAAATCATCGACAGCTTCAACGCTGAAGAATTCGCAACGTCACAGGCACACTAATCCCTGGACCTTAGAATACAAAAAACCCGGCGATTGCCGGGTTTTTTGGTGGTCACGAATTCCTTTTATCAGGCCACTATATTTCCTGATTTCATCCATGCTGTCAGATCGACATTATGTTCTCCCACTAGCACGGCGGCATCGGTGAATTTACTGCCATTAGCGCTGCCATCGACATCGACCGAAACGACAGTATCATTGCCGACTTGCGTGGCTTTTAAAAACTCATTGATATTTTTTGTCGTGACATCGGTTTTCTGGTCGATAATCATGGTAAAATCAAGCCAATCGCCTTCCTTCACATTGAAGTAAATTTTATCGACGCCATTCAGGCCTTCCTTGGTAAATTTATACTGGTCCTTGCCAAGGCCGCCATAAATCGTGTCGCTTCCCTCTGATAAAAAGAACATATCGTTACCCGCATCACCGTAGAGGATATCGGCTCCCTCGCCGCCGCCCATGATATCGTTCCCATCGCCGCCATATAATTTATCGTTACCAGCGTGAGCGAAAATTTTATCGTTCCCGGCGTCGCCGTAGAGCGTGTCATTTCCGGCATCGCCATAGACTTCATCATTGCCGCTGCCGCCGCGCACGATATCATCACCGTCACCGCCGATTACGATATCATCGCCCTCGTTACCATCGAGATTATCGTTGCCAGAGCCGCCATGCATTAAATCATTGCCGGCATTCCCGCTCATCGTATCGTTTTCATTGCCGCCATAAATCTCATCGTCGCCGTCACCCCCGAGCATGACATCAATTCCGGCTTCACCGAACAGCACGTCATTCCCGGCACCGCCCTCAACTTTGTCATTGCCACTGCCGCCCCATATTACGTCTTTACCGTCGCCGCCATACAGAGAGTCCGCGCCATCATCTCCCCAGATGATATCGTCACCCGATGCCGCCTGGATCAGGTCATCGCCTGCCCCGCCATGCAGGATGTCGTGCCCAGCCCCGGTGTAGATCCTGTCAGCTCCGTTACCGCCATCTATTCTTTGGGCTTCTTTTGCGCCCGAAAGGTAGAAAGAATCGTTTCCGTCATCGCCGGACATTGTATTTGATCCGAGGACATCAAGAAAAATGTCGCTTCCGGCACCGCCATGAAGCTCGTCATTCCCGGCGTCGCCGCTCATCGTATCATCGCCGTCATCACCGTAGACAATGTCATTGCCTTCACCGGCAAATATTTTATCATTTCCGGCTCCGGCATAGACTGTGTCGTTGCCTTTGCCCGGCTGGATATCATCATTTCCGGCTCCGGCGTGGACCACGTTATCGAGGCTGTCACCCGGCAGGTAATCATTTCCGGATGTTCCGGTTATTTCGTTAACGCCTTCGACACCCAGCCCGGTGACGACTTGATGGATTTCATGTCCCTCGGCATTGATACTTGTCACATCGTATTCAAGGTTATTGATAGTAAGTGACCCGGTACCTTCAACAACCTCGGCTCCGAATTGGATACTGGCCAGATACTCGCTTGAAGACATCAGCCCCATACCGACCAGTTTGTTGACGATGGCCGTCAAATCTATTTCGCCTTTTGTCAACTCTGTGTCCGAAATCAACGCAATATAGTTATCGACGCTATAAATTTTTCCCGTGATGTATCCATCGGAATATGTACCCATTAACTTGCCATGAGCGTTTACGCCGCCTTTATGCAGCCAGATCATGAGTTCTGTAGTAATAGTAGACGTGCCGCCATTTGGCTCGCTGGTAAACCAGATATCATAGGAAACGTTATAGCCGTTCTTATCGCCGCCATAGGTAACGTCATACGCCATATCAAGGTCTTTTAGGTTCTGTACCTGTATCGGGAATACATGTGCCGGATCCGATTGGCCCCGGCCCCAAGGGGATGCGCCAAAACCCACGTCGGGATAGGCTTTAATCGCCGTCCATGGCAGGTTGTTTTTTGGGTATGACCAATTAAAAGTCAGACCGCTGGAAAGATTGTCCGGATTATAATTAGCGCTGACCGCATAGTCCTTGCCGTATTGCAAAGAACTCGAACCCCACGGATTTGTTAGAGCCACCCAGCCATTGGAAGAGGCATAGCCGTTCGTGCCGGAAATTGTCGTCATTTTTTACACACCCTGATTATTGTTTTGGAGGCTTTATATTAGCTTCTCAATACTTACCGCAACCCTATTATTAATGATGAAGCGGTAAGTATTAAAATCAAATTAAGATAAAATTTTATCTTTTTGTTGAATACAGTTTTTCAAAGCCTTCCGTTACCTTGGCGATGAAAGACGGGTCCTTATCGCGCCAGTATTTCGGGTTTTTCATCATTTGGTATAAGTCCTTTTCGCCGCTAGGCTGCGCTGTGTCGGAATTCTTTATATTTGGCTGCTCTGCTTTCATCATGCGGTGAAGCGCCATTACCCCTTCATAGGAACAGGACAATCCGTTCAGCACGTCGACGGGAAGATTTTTCTTTCCAAAGGCAAGGAGCTGGCGGGAAATTTCTTTCCACTGATCGGCGCCGCCGAATTTATCGACAAGCCGTTCAACCTCCCTATCCGCCTGAAACTCCGCTGCCATTTCCACGATGAGCGGCACCAGTTTTTCTGCTGCCAAATCATACACTTCCTGAACCTGCTCTTGGGTAAAGCCTTTCTGCAGCAGGCGTTCATTCAATTCTTCGTCGATGTCGAAAAGATCATTCGGAACTGAAATATTATAATCCTTGGCGCTATCGGGAACGCCCAGGACCTTTTGCATGCGTTTCGTATCTTCTGCCGCAACCATGGTCGAAAGTTTTTTCTCCAGCGCCAGATAAGAAGATAATAAAGCCTCCAGGCGAATTTCTTCCTTTTTGGCATTCCAGAATTTATCGGGCACATGCGCAGGCTTTTTAGAATCGATTTTCTGTGTTTCGACATCGGCGGTCAGCAGGTTTTCATCAGACATTTATTTCTCCTATGGTTTCAATTTGTGTTTCTGGATTACGTATCAGATCAGAGGAAACGCCGAGCGCTTCACCCAGATATCTGGCGGCCCTGATCATATCGACCGAGGCAACAGCTTCCGGACCCAGGCTTTGCACGCCTTGCAGCCAATTTAGCGTTGTCTGCACATGGCGCTGTGACATGGATTTTGCCAATGGCGAACGATATTCGATTTCAACGATGCGCCCGTCCAGCGCAAGATCGGGCACTTCACCGCGCCGCCTCAAAATTGCATAAGCTCTCTGGATCAACGGGTCTAAAAGTTCACTCTGCAAACGCCCGTAAGTAGCGCCCAGTAAAAGAGCCATTTCATTGGAACGCTCCAATACTTCGGTTGCGGTCATGCGCTTGCCGTTTAGTTGCGGCAGTCGGTCTATCAAAAGCGCATGGCGGATATTGGCACGCAGATCATCTATGATAATTTGCGAAACATCGAACCGTCCCGGCATTTCCAGCGGCGTCAGGCCTTTTGATCCAAAGGCTTTTGGAATTATCGCGCCCGGCACCAATTCGATATTTGCCGGGTTTAAAACCCCATCATCATCCGCCTGCCATATTCCTGTTACCGCTATAGAGGCGTTTTTTAATATCAGCTCGACAACCTTATTTGCCGTTTTGATATCTGGCAGAATTTTCATGACCGGCGAGCGGCCGTAAATATCCCCCGGCGATTTCATCCAGCGGAAATTGATGATAGGCGATTGGGATAATTTCTGTTCGGCAAGAATGACATCTTCCTGTCCTGCTTCTTCGACAAGACGTGCCGTATATAAATAGACATTGCCGTCGGGAATAATCGCTTCCAATACTTTGAATTGGGTTTGTGCGTCTTTGATGCCGATATGGATTATATGCTCCGGCAGTTCAGCCTGAGGATAGCGCGATTGCATTTGTGCCAATGTCAGGCAAAGCGTCCGGAACGTGCCGTCGAGAAATCCGTTATTGCCCTCTTCCAGAACGATATCGGTTAAGGGTATGGATGAAAATCGATACGCCGAATAATGCCCCGGCTCGGCTTCTTCAAAAGCGATACTTGCCGTACCGGCGACCACAAGATCAAGAAAAGCCTGATGGATTTCCATGGTAAAATTAGACCTGTCGAAATGCGCCTGTACGATTTTGCCCGCCTTCTCCAGAATCGGTGCAAGGCTTTGCGCTTCCTTTTCACTTAATTGAGGTCCCGGCCTAAGCCCAAACCATTGCGTCCAAATCGGCGTAAGATTTCCCAGCAGGCTTGCCGCCAGCTGGTCGACCGCATCCAGCGCTGTCGCATCGTATAATCTTTCGGATTTTCGATTAGGGCTTAAATTTCCCTTATCGCTGCGGAGCGGTAGGGCATAATCATAACAATCCTGCCAGAGATTTTCCCATGCGCTGCGTTTCGCCTTTGCTCTCGCATGGCGATCAATAATATCATCGATCATGTTATTTATTCTCCCAGCAAAGTCTTGCGCGGCGCGATCAGGTCATTTTGTGACAGCACGCCGCGAAACCCTGTCAGGATTGTGCCAAGACGGGAACGGCTGCGCTTCAAAACACTCTCCGCCCGCTCCTGTAATTTTTCTTCTTCGGAAGGTTCTCCCGATGAAGAAGACGGCGTTTCATAACTTGGCGTTGGTACATAGATAACCTGCTCCACAGGTCGTGACGGGGCTTTTGAGCTCCCGGAAAGACTGCCCATTTTTATAGACTCCTAATGTAGGTGATTTTAATTCGTCAGATGTTTATAGAGCTGCCAAGGCGTCATGACTTTCCATGAATGAAGGCCCAGTACGCGTTTTACCGCCTCGACGCAGGTGAAACGGCGCGTCTCGTCGTCGT
>QFOT01000194.1 GCA_003241285.1 Micavibrio aeruginosavorus | reverse complement strand
AGATCGCCCGTATTTTAGATCTACCGCCGATCAAGGTGTATGAAGTCGCGACTTTTTATTCGATGTACAATCTTGCCCCGGTTGGAAAATATTTGCTTCAAGTCTGCACAACGACGCCTTGTGCTTTGTGCGGATCCGGTAAAATCGTCGATGCGTGCGAAGAATTCCTGGGCATCCATATGGGTGAGACAAGCAAGGACGGCAAATTCACGATGATGGAAGTCGAATGCCTTGGCGCCTGCGTTAATGCGCCGATGATGCAGGTCAATGATGATTTCTATGAAGATTTAACGCCGGAAAATACGAAAGAATTATTGTTAGCTTTGGCACAAGATAGACCACCTACGGTGGGCTCTATGAAGGGCCGCAAATGCTCGATGGCGATCACTGGTCCAACATCTTTGGAAGAACAAGCTAAGAAAGCGGGAGTAAAGTAATATGCTCGCAGATTCAGACAGAATTTATACGAATATATATGGCTTCGAGCCGTTCTCGCTGGAATATGCGAAAAAGCGCGGCGACTGGGATAATACGAAAGATATCATCGCCAAAGGCCGCGACTGGATCATCAATGAAATGAAAGCGTCCGGTCTTCGCGGTCGCGGCGGCGCAGGCTTCCCGACTGGTATGAAATGGTCTTTCATGCCGAAAGTGTCCGACGGTCGTCCTCATTATCTTGTCATCAATGCTGATGAATCAGAGCCGGGCACATGTAAGGATCGCGATATCCTGCGCAACGAGCCGCATAAATTGATCGAAGGCGCATTGATCGCAGCTTTCGCCATGGGCGCGAATGCTTGCTACATCTATGTGCGCGGTGAATTCTTTAATGAAGGGTCAACGATCGTCAACGCGATTAAGGAAGCATATGCCGCCGGTCTGGTTGGTAAAAACGCTTGCGGTTCAGGTTGGGATTTTGACATCTATCTACACCGCGGAGCAGGGGCTTATATTTGCGGTGAAGAAACTGCGCTCATTGAATCCATCGAAGGCAAAAAAGGCCAACCGCGAAACAAGCCGCCATTCCCGGCAGGCGCGGGTTTGTATTCATGCCCGACCACGGTCAATAACGTCGAAACGATTGCCAACGCACCAACTATTTTACGACGCGGCGGCGCATGGTTTGCGGGTATCGGACGCGATGAAAAAAATACAGGCACGAAGCTTTTCTGCATTTCCGGTCATGTCAACAATCCGTGCAACGTTGAAGAAGCGATGGGTATTCCACTCAAGGAACTTATCGAAAAACATGCAGGCGGCGTACGCGGCGGATGGGATAATTTAAAAGCTATTATCCCTGGCGGGTCATCGACTCCGCTTTTGCCGAAAGAAGTTTGCGATACGGCGATCATGGATTTCGATTCGCTTCGCGCGGTTCAGTCCGGTCTGGGGACTGCCGGCGTGATCGTCATGGACAAATCGACCGATATCATTCAGGCAATTGCCCGCCTTGCTCATTTCTACATGCATGAATCCTGCGGCCAATGTACGCCGTGCCGCGAAGGCACCGGATGGATGTGGCGCATGATGCAACGTATGGTCGTTGGCAACGCGACGATTGAAGAGATTGATCAATTGCTAGATGTGTCCAAGGAAATTGAAGGCCACACCATTTGCGCCCATGGCGATGCCTCGGCCTGGCCGATTCAGGGGCTTTTCAGGCACTTCCGTCCAGAAGTAGAAGCGCGTATAATGGAATTCAGAGCAAGAGCTCCTAAAGGTCTTCCAGTCGCGGCGGAGTAATGGGTTTCAAATATCCACTCGGTTTTATTATTTTATTTCTTCTTTGCCTGAGCTCCCCGGTACAGGCCCAAATCTATGAGCCGGGAACAGGTATACTTTTGCCAAAGCGTCAGCGAGACAAGCAAGCTGAAGAAAATGAAAAGAAACAAAAACGGAATGCGCCCATACAGCGTCTGAATAATAACAATAATGATACGACGATCGTTAAAAAAGGCGCGATCATTCAACCGAACCGGCAGGGTCCTTTGGTCATACAGCCCGATAATACGATGAATAAAAGCAACGATGCGCTAAAGCTTACTAATGCTTATGCAGCCCATCTTTATACAAGTGTATGTTCTCAGGAATATCGCGATTCATTGGTTTCCTTTACCGAGCAGAACCTGGATCGCCGGAAAATGTGGGCTGATATTCAGGTGAGTTGCAAATGCCTGACTAATGAAATCATATCTGTAATACCGGCAACGGAATTATCTGATTATGTAATGTATACGCGCGGTGCGCAGGCAAGTGAGCAGATGGATCCGAATACAGCCTCATATTATGCCTCTGGCAAAGCAAACCAGATTATGCAGCTCAGCTCAAATCAGTTAGTTAGGAAGAAATGCGGCTTTCTTAACTAAATTCATTATGTTAGGTAATAGGCCTAATTCTCAGGAATCTTGAGTCCATGCCAAAATTAAAGATCAACGACACTGAAATCGAAGTCGCGCCCGGAACTTCCGTCCTGCAAGCCGCAGAAATACTCGGCTATGAAGTGCCGCGTTTTTGTTATCACGATCGTCTGAGCGTTCCTGCGAACTGCCGTATGTGTCTTGTCGAACTGGAAGGCGCGCCGAAACCGGTGGCATCCTGCGCGATGGCCTGCGGCGACAACATGGTTGTGCACACGGGTTCCGCCAAGGTGAAAAAGGGCCGTAACGGCGTCATGGAAATGATGCTGATCAACCACCCGCTG
>QFOT01000193.1 GCA_003241285.1 Micavibrio aeruginosavorus | reverse complement strand
CTTTTATATCGCGTGAATAATTATACAAGAATACGGAAAGGGCGCAAGGGAGTAGATATCAATACATTGCTTTCCCCGCGAAAGCGGGGATCTGACACAAGCGCAAAGAATAGGTCCCCGCTTTCGCGGGGAAAACAGAAATCTTTTCTACGCTGTGATCGCTGTGTGCGTTGTGGTTTAAACTCTCTTTGCATAGAATTGCAGTTGTTTGAGTGTCTGCCCTATGGCAAATTCATGCCATGGTCCGAATCCGTTTTCCTGCTTTGTTTTTTGCGCTTCTAGCGTCCACATCTTTAGCCCATGCTAATGATACGGTCAGCGTGCGCGCGAGCGCGAAAGACGATTACACGCGGATCGTTTTTGAATGGCCCAAGCCGCCATCCTATGTCACCGATAAGACATCTTCTGCGCTAACATTGAAATTTCAGACTGCGGCCAGCTTCAAAATAGAAGGCGCAGCGCCTGGCGGCCTGCCGCGTGTAACGTCCTATTCAACGCCTGATGGTAAGACAGCGGTTATCGGTTTTACGGGCGGTCAGGAAGTTCGCCATTTCGAGATCGGTAACCGCATTATCGTCGATATTCGCGGGCCTGCAAATTCTGCAGCCAGTGCAGCAACGCCCCCTGCGGTTGAAGAAGGGCCTGAAGAAAGTGCGGAAGAAGCGGTGGTCAAAGCTGTTGAAACCGTCAAACCCATTACAAAAACCGATGCACCTAAGATAGCGGCTGCGCCTGCTGTGAAAGTAGACAAAATAGAGCCTGCATCTTCCTTTCAAATCCAGGTCACGTCTACCGAAGCCATGGGGCTGGCGGTCTTTAAAAGATTTGGCAATCTCTGGATTGTTATCGACGTCGCCGATTATCCGCTCGAGCCTCAACTATCCGGCAACAGTACAAAAAAACTGGGTACGTTCGAACGTCTTCCATTGAAAGAAGCCACGGCTTTCAGGCTGGCCTTACCGGAAGACAAGGACTTCCATGTCGAAGGCAGCGGCCTTGTCTGGAAGATCACGGCGAACAGTCAAGCATCGTTGGCGGCGGCGACAGAATTTAGAAGATTACAGGACGGTAACAAGGCCACCTTGCTATGGCCTGTGCCAACGGCGCGGCGCGTGATCGAGATAGAAGATCCGCTTGCCGGCGATATTTTAAAAGTGGCAACCGTCGATGCCGCGCGTTTTTATAGCGGCGGCATTCACCGGTTTGCGGAATTTAATTCTTTGGAATCTTATGCAGGACTTGCCATCGAAAGTAAGATTGACGACCTGAATGTCAGGAAAGCAAAAGAAGGCATAGAGATAGACGCGCCGGACGGCTTGTCCGTTTCTCCTGAATCTGAAACCGCGTTCAATCAAAAACCAAAAGCAGAGGTGCCTGTTCCGTCGCCGGATAATGCGAAGCCTGCCGAGAAGCCGGAACCTCTTAAGCCGGGCGCCCGGATTTTCAAGTTCGGTGACTGGAAACTCGGCGACAAAAAAACCATGGAGGAAAACAGCAGATTACTGAAGTTCGGATTATCCAAGAAAGATGAGCAGGCGAAAGCGCAGGATTTGATCAAGCTTGCCAAGATGGAGCTTTCGCATGCCTACGGCCCTGAAGCCTCTGGATATCTGGACCTGGCGGAGCAATTCGTTCCGGATTTAAAAGGAACGCCTGAGTTTATGGCATTGCAGGGTGCGGCTGAAGCCATGTCAGGTCATGACGAGCAGGCCCTCAAAAATTTTTCGGCTGAGAATCTTAAGGTCTTCCCTGAAACGCTGCTGTGGAAATCCTATACTCTTGCCGGTCTGGAAGACTGGAAACAGGCGGCTGAAATTCTGCCGGCCAATTTCGATTTGCTCGCAGGGTATCCGGATGAAGTGCGCATACCACTGGCAATCAGGTTAAGCGAGGTCGCGCTGCGTGACGGAAACTTGCCCAAGGCGGAAAAGTTGATGAAGCTTGCGGAAGGTGAAAAGCCAATTCTGCCGTACAAGGCGGCCCTTAGTTACATGAAGGGTGAAGCATTGCGCCAGCAGGGCAAAAGCAAAGATGCCGAAGCTATCTGGAAAGAGTTGAGCAAAGGCAAGGACGATCTTTACCGGGCGAAAGCCGGACTTGCCTTGACAAGCCTGCAACTCGAGAAGAAAGAATTAAAGCCGGAAGAGGGCATCAATCGCCTTGAAGGTTTGCGATACGCATGGCGCGGTGATGAGCTTGAAACATCCATTAATTACAAACTGGGTCAATTATACATTGCAAATAACGATCCGCTTAAGGGTCTGGCCTTGATGCGCCAGGCATCTTCTCTCGCGCTGACTAAAGATCAAAGCCAGAGAATAGATGCGGAAATGATATCGACGTTCAGTAATCTGTTCGAACCGAACCGGATTAAAGACATCAATCCTGTCGATGCCATCAGCCTGTACAATGAATTTTCTTCTCTCGCCCCGCCGGGGCCGCCGACAGAGCGGATTGTCCGACAGCTTGCAGACCGCTTGGTCGATGCCGATCTGCTGCCGCGTGCGGCTAATCTTCTGCAAACACAAATAGATTCAGGAAAAGTTACTGGCATTGAGGGGGCGACGACAGCTGTTCGTCTGGCCTCGATCTATGTTCAGGATAATCAATCTGATAAAGCGATATCTGTTCTTGATAAAGCCGTCGCTTTTCTAGGCAAGGAAGATGCGCCTGGATTGAAAAGGCAGATCGTCCTTCTGAAAGCCG
>QFOT01000014.1 GCA_003241285.1 Micavibrio aeruginosavorus | reverse complement strand
AAGAAGCCGGTTTTCTTTTCATGGTGCCCTTTGGGAATCGGCTTCAACATCGTCGCGCAAAGCGCAGGCGTCAAAACCAGAGCAACAAGGACCGACAGACCCATAGCCGACACGATAGTCAGGGAGAACTGGCGGTAAATAGCACCTGTAGATCCTGCGAAAAAAGCCATTGGAATAAACACAGCTGACAAAACCATCGCAATACCGACCAAAGCGCCTGTAATCTGCTCCATTGATTTTTCGGTGGCCTCTTTCGGCGGCAGGCCTTCCTCGGCCATGACCCTCTCAACGTTCTCGACAACCACAATCGCATCATCGACAAGAAGGCCAATGGCCAGAACCATAGCGAACATGGTCAATGTATTAATGGTAAACCCGAAAGCCGCAAGAATTGCAAAAGTACCCAATAGAACGACTGGAACGGCAATTGTAGGAATTAGCGTAGCCCGGAAATTCTGCAAGAAGAGATACATAACTAAGAAGACCAGTACGATCGCCTCGATCAGGGTATGAATAACCCCCTCAATAGATACTTTAACGAATGGAGTCGTATCATATGGATAAGCGACATCTATACCCGGCGGCATAAATTCTTTCATCTCTTCAATTTTAGCTTTTACGCGGTCTGCCGTATCCAGCGCATTAGCACCCGTGGCAAGGCTTACGGCCATGCCAGACGCGGGTTTGCCGTCAAAGCGCGCAATGGTTTCATAGTTTTGCGCACCGAGTTCAACCCTGGCTACATCTTTTAAACGCACTTGGGAGCCATCCTGATTGACACGCAGGATAATTTTTTCAAAATCCTCAACAGTTTCCAGACGTGACTGCGCCATAATGGTCGCATTCAACTGCTGGCCTTCGACCGCCGGCATTCCTCCTAATTGTCCAGCGGAAACATCGGCGTTCTGAGCGCGGATTGCCGCTTCAACATCCGTTGTAACCATGTTATAGCTATTCATCTTATTAGGATCGAGCCAGATACGCATCGCATGGGGCTGACCAAACACAGTCAGTTCACCAACACCCTGAATACGGCTGATCGTGTCGACCATTTTAGAGTTCAGGTAATCCCCAATATCGTCCTGTGTGGTTTTGCCATCGGTTGCATAGAAAGCGGCAACCATTAAAAACCCTTTGGCTGTCTTTTTAACCGTAACGCCTTGTTGTTGCACTTCCTGCGGCAAGAGCGGCAGGGCGGACTGTAATTTATTTTGCACCTGAACCTGAGCGATATCAGGATCGGCCTCCGGCTCGAAAGTGAGAGTGATTGCCAGATTACCCGTTGAGTCGCTGGAGGAGCTGAAATAGCGCAAATAATCGATACCCGTCAGGCGCTGCTCGATAACCTGCGTTACGCTGTTTTCCAGTGTTTCAGCAGAGGCACCCGGATAACTTGCCCCGATCGTCACAGACGGCGGCGCGATTTTCGGATATTGCTCAACTGGAAGCTGCATAATCGACAGCACGCCAGCCAGCATGATTACAATCGCGATGACCCATGCAAAGACAGGGCGGTCGATAAAGAACTTGGCCATAATTTCTTCCGTTATTCTTTTGCAGGTTCTGGGTGTGGAGAAGCCTTGCTGGCCTCCTCACCTTTTTTAGCTTCGACAGGTTTTACAACGGCCCCGGGTTGAACTTTCATCGTTCCCTCTACAATGACGCGATCGCCTTGCTTCAGACCCTCCGTGACCAGCCACTCATCGCCAACAGCTTCGGTAGCTGTGATCGGTTGCGGCTGGACTTTGTTGCCCTCGCCGACCAGCATTACAACAGCGCTGCCGTCAGGATTTCTGGTCACGGCCTTTTGAGATACAAGAACGGCAGCATCGTCTTGCGACTGGCTTATTCTTGCGCGGACAAACATACCCGGCAGTAATTCATTATTGGGATTTTTGAAAAGAACGCGCAATTGCACTGATCCGGTCGTTTCATCGACGCTCACATCGGAGAATTGCAATTCTCCCTTTTGCTCCAAAGGCTGAGTATCGCCTTCGACAAACAGCTCAACCGGCAATTTCAATGGAGCGCTGCCCTTTGCGGCCAGATCACGGCGCAGCTTTAGCAGCTCCGCGCTCGATTGGGTCACATCGACATATATCGGATCAAGCTGCTGCACGGTTGCCAGCGGTGCAGCCTGGTTTTGCGTAGCCAAGGCCCCTTCAGTTAGCAGCGATCTCCCGATACGGCCTGAAATAGGGGAAAACATTTTTGTAAAATCGAGGTTAATCTTCGCGCTGGCAACATTGGCTTTGGCAATAGCGATATCCGCTCTCGCCTGTGCAACACTCGCCTCCGCGTCATCATATTCCTGCTTACTGATTCCACCGATATCGACAAGCTCCTTATAGCGCTCACCTCGCGCAATAACAGATTTCGCGTTAGCCTCCGCTTTCATTAAATCGGCCTGCGCGCTGTCATAAGCCGCCTGATAAACAGATGGATCAATCTGATAAAGCTGCTGGCCTTCTTTGACATCGCTGCCTTCTTCGAATAAACGCTTGGTAATAATTCCATTTACCTGCGGGCGAATTTCTGCGATGCGGAACGGCACTGTGCGGCCCGGTAAATCTTTCGAGAAACTGACAGCCTTCGGCTCAATTACCTGGATGACGACTTCCGTCGGCGGCGGTGCGGCGCCTTCCTGCTGCGCGGACGCCGGACCTGATGTTGCCCAACCTAAAAATGCACCTGCTGCCGCTGTGCCCACAAGCAAAAATGCCAATAGCTTAATTCTCATTTGAAACCTCTTAATGATCCCCAGATTTATACGCCATCGCGACAAAGCTTTACAGCCCAGGAAAAATATATTAGTATACAAACATACACGAATGTATGTTTGTGGTCAAGAGGTGATGTTCCAAGTGGCAAGAAAGACAAAAGAAGAGGCTAAGGAAACCCGGGAAGCCATAATAAACGCAGCTATTGATGTTTTTTACGAACACGGCGTTTCAAAAGGCAGTCTGGAAGAAATCGCCGAAGCCGCCGGGGTAACACGTGGAGCGGTTTACTGGCATTTCAAGAATAAGGCCGCAATTTTTTCAGCTATTCACGATGAGTTTCACACCTCAGTGATGGAAGGCTTTATTACACAAGCCGATAATTCTATCGATCCCGTTCATGATTTAAAGGAATTCAGCGGCAATTTCCTAAAGCTTTTACAGGAAGATGAACGCCACAAGAAAATACTGAGCCTGTTTTCTTTAAAATGTGATTATTCAGGCGAGATGGCGGAATTCCTTGACGAGCAGCGCCTGAAAAAAATGGAAAGCATGAAGCAACTCGAAAAGTTCTTTGCCCTTGCCCAGAAAAAAGGCCAGATAGAAAAAGACAGAACAACCGAATTATTGGCTGTGTCTTTCTTTTGCTATATGTGCGGCATCTCGACAGAATCCCTACGACATCCCACTATTGTTTCTTTAACAAAAAATGGGCCGGAATTGATCGACATGTTTTTTAAAAAGCTTTGATCATTCATTCCGCAAATATTTTATTGCTGGTGACTTCAGCATGTTTTTAAGGACCAGCCAGCTGGTCAGGATGATGAATACCATACTGATGACCACTGTCTGCAAGATGAGCAGCGGATAAAAATTCCATTGTAAATCCATCCATAAATCGAGCACTCCCCAACTTACCACCGTGCCTATCATCGCCGCAGTCAGCGTAGCCACACCGCTTAATAAAGCAAATTCAGCCAGCATAATGTGTTTCAGGATATTTTGTGGTACTCCCACTACTTTCAGGATAACCGTGTCGTAGCTTCGCTGGGAACGGCTTGCGATTAGAGCCTCGATCAGTACGATCAAACCTGTCCCAAGAGCCAGAAGCGCCATAATCCGCACAGCGAGATTCATCTGGCCAATCAGATTACTGACCGTTTCAATCGTGTCAGATAACCGGATCATCGAGATATTGGGAAATTTTTCCGTTACGGCCCGCTGCAAAGCCGTTTCCTGGTTAGGATCAGCTACAACCGTCGCCAGCCAGCTATGCGGGGCACCCTCCAGCGCGCCGGGAGCAAAAGTAATGGCAAAATTCACCGTAAACGTTGTCCAGTTAACCTCACGCACATTGGCGATCGTTGCCTCGATCTCCCGCCCCAAAATAAGAAACTTCATTTTGTCGCCTGGCTTGACCCCGAAGCCACGCTCCACATCATCGACGACTGATATCAATGGCGGACCTTTGTAATCCTTCGGCCACCAGTTACCAGACATAATTTCACTATGTGCTGGAAGCGCGTCTGTATAGGTAAAGCCGCGTTCGTTGCTTAAAAGCCAGGATTCTCTTTTGTCGATCAAAGCGTCTTTGGCATCCACACCGTTCACGCTTGCGATGCGACCCCTTAAATTAGGCATTACGATTAATTTACTGGCTGTCGGAAAAGCGGAAACCAGTCTTTCGAATTCCGGCTTTTGATCCGGTTGAATATCAAGAAAGAAAAAGGCCGGCGCGTCTTTTGGCAAATTTTCACTAAGCGTTGCACTTAAGTTCCGCTCGATCAGGGCAATTGAAATCAAAACTGTCAAACCGATGCCAAGGCTGACCAGTGTCTGGGCCGTAGTATTACCTTTGCGTCCAAGATTCTGGAGTGCGAGACGATTGGAAAATCCAGCTTTGCCCGATATCTTCCAGGCGATGCACGCGATTATTTTTCCGCTCAGATAAAACAATCCGAAACAGGCGATCGCGCCGCCGATAAAGAACAGGGAAAACAGCTGGCTTTCCGAAGACAGAATTATGAGAGCGCTTAAAATGATCGTCAGCGGAATAATAGCTGCCACCACCTTCCAGTGTGGATTGGCATTGTGAATACCCATATTTCGCAACAACAATAAAGGCGAAACGCGCTCTGCCTCTCCCAACGGCCATAGAGAGAAAATTAACGTAGTCAACAAGCCAAAAGACAGCGGCACGGCAATAGCCGATGGCGCGACATATACAGATACCGGAAACGGCAGAAAAGATTGGATCTGTGGCGCAACGATCATCGGCAAACCACATCCTATCAATACTCCCAATAACGTGCCCAATATGCCTATCGCCAATATCTGCCATAGATAAATACCGCGAATGACATTCGTTTTCATTCCAATCGATTTAAAAATAGCAATAGTGACAAGTCTTGTCTGGAAGTAGGCGCGCATGCCATTGGCGATGCCTATGCCGCCAATCAATAATGCCGAAAGGCCGATCAGCGTCAGGAACTGTACAATATTATTGACCTGCCGCTGGATTTGCGGCGAGGCTTTTTCCGTATCCGTGAACCGCCAGTCACTTTCAGGAAACGCTTCCAGAAAATCTTTTTTTAGCACGGAGAGGTCTTTATTCTTTTGCCAGCGCAAACGCAGATCGTAATAAACCATGCTGCCGGGTTGTTCGAGCATCGTTGTTTTTAAATTTTCATTCGAAATAAAAGCCCGTGGCGCCAATCCAAACCTGCCGCCGCCCGCCCTGTCCGGCTCTTTTCCTATCCACGCAACCAGTTTGAACTGAGCGTCACCCAGTTGCAGCATATTACCGATATCAACGCCCAGACGCTCTCCAAGCGAACGCTCGATAATAATACCTTTTTCTAAATTACTTTGAAAATCTTGACCCGAAGACTCTATTTTCATTTCGCCATAAAGCGGATATTTCTGATCAACCCCCTTTAATTCAACAAGGGACGCGTCTTTAGTTTGCGGATTGATCAGCATGACCCGCATTTCGGTAGTATCGGCTAAATCGGCGCCACGGCTTTTCAGCCAAGTACGCGCCTCTTCTCCAACTGGCGCATAAAGCTGGCGCAAAACCCAGTCGCCTCCCAGAATGACATTTGCCTGCTCGTCAATGCTTTTTAATACGCTTGCGCCCGTTACCTGAACCGCCGTCACCGACATCAGGCTTAAGAAAAGACATAGAATAACCAGGCGAAAATGCCGCCAGTTCCCACGCATATCGCGCCACGCCCAGCGCAATGTATTGAAGAACATGCTCATTATGCTGTTACTTTCTGAATGTCGGATATGATCTGACCATCGCTCAAGCTGATAATGCGGTCGCAGCGCGCAGCTATTTTCTCGTCATGCGTAATGAGAATGAGCGTCGTATTAAAATCTTTGGCCTGCGTAAAAAGAAGATCCATAACGGCTTGCCCTGTCACCTGATCGAGATTTCCGGTTGGCTCATCTGCCAGCAGCAATGCAGGTTTTCGGGCAATAGCCCTTGCCAAGGCGACACGCTGCTGTTCCCCGCCTGATAATTGCCCGGGCAAATGATGGATGCGATGACCGAGGCCCACCGATTTTAGCAATTCCCCTGATTTTCCCCGCACATCGGGATCACCCGCTAATTCAAGCGGCAGCATAACATTCTCCAGTGCGGAACTTGTCGGCAAAAGATGAAAATTCTGAAAGACAATACCAACGTTTTTTTGCCGCCATAATGTCAGGGCATTTTCATCTTTTGAAACCAGAGGACGGCTTTCAAAAACAAGATTACCAGAAGAAGGGTTTTGTAGCCCGGCACATACCATCATCAATGTCGTTTTACCCGAGCCCGACGGACCTACAATTGCCACACTCTCCCCGGCATTGAACAACAGATCGATATTTTTCAGGATGTGAAGGGGCTGATCATCGGTCGGAAGCGTTACATTTATAGAATGGAGCGCCAGCAGGGGTGATTTTTCCATTATGATCCTTATATTAAAATAGTCACTCATTCAAAAGGTATAGTAAATGTCGATAAGAGCAATCATTCTCTCTTTATTTCTTATAGTTTCGTCTAGTTCGGCTGCATTGGCAGAAAAGTTACGTATTGTGGCTCTCGGCGATAGCCTAACCGCTGGATATGGACTTCAGGCCGGAGAAGATTACGCAAATCAATTGCAGCAGGCGCTTATTTCTAAGGGGCTTGACGTAAAGATCGACAACGCTGGCGTCTCAGGAGATACGACTGCCGGCGGGCTGTCACGCCTTGAATGGGTTACAGCCGGAGAGCCGAAACCGGCCTTAGTCATCGTGGCCCTCGGAGCAAACGATATGTTGAGAGCCATCGATCCCTCGACAACAGAAAGCAACCTGCGCTCTATCCTAAAAAATCTCAAGGACAAAGACATACCGGCGGTTTTATATGGCATGAAAGCGCCTATCAATATGCCGCCCGCCTACCGCAAATCTTTTAACGATATATATCCGACCTTGTCTGAAGAATTTGACGTACCTCTTTACCCGTTCTTTCTGGAAGGCATTGCCATGAATTCCAAACTCAATCTCGATGACGGCGTGCACCCGACAAAAGAAGGCGTTGCCCTGATGGTTGAAAAAACATCTCCTCTAATTGAAAAGCAGCTTAAGTAATGATTCCTTTTTCTATTCTTGATCTCGCACCGATTTTCGAAGACTCCACGCCTGCGGATGCTTTTAGACATTCACTGGATTTAGCGCAACATGCTGAAAAATGGGGCTATAACAGGTTCTGGCTTGCCGAGCACCATAACATGGTCGGCATCGCCAGCGCCGCAACCTCTGTGGTGATTGGGCACATCGCGGGCGGCACAAAAACTATTCGCGTCGGATCCGGCGGCATCATGCTGCCTAATCACTCGCCCCTGGTCATTGCAGAGCAATTCGGCACGCTTGACGCTCTATATCCGGGCCGCATTGATTTAGGCCTGGGCCGCGCACCGGGAACAGACCAGCGAACCTTGCGCGCTTTGCGGCGGTCGCCGACAGAGGCAGACAGCTTCCCGCAAGATGTTGCTGAATTACAGATTTATCTGGATGACGTATATGACGGCCAGATTATTCAGGCCGTTCCCGGCGGCGGATCTCATATTCCTTTATGGATTTTAGGATCGAGCCTTTTTGGCGCTCAATTCGCCGCCGCTATGGGTCTGCCTTACGCCTTTGCCTCGCATTTTGCGCCCGATGCCTTAATGCAAGCCATTCACCTTTATCGCAGCCAGTTCCGGCCCTCCAAGCAACTGGATAAACCCTATATTATGCTGGCCGCGAATGTATTTGCCGCCGAAAGCGATGAAGAAGCACAATATCATTTTACGACTATCCAGCAGCAATTCGCCAAGTTAAGAAAAGGTAACCCCGGAAAGCTGCCAAAACCCGTCAATAAGATAGACGACATTCTATCGCCCATGGAAAAGGCCAGCGTCGATCACGCCCTCTCCTGCTCATTGGTGGGCTCCAAAGCTACGGTTACAAAACAATTAACCGAATTTATTGAAAAAACCTCACCGGATGAAATAATGGCAACCGGCGCAATCTACGATCATAAAGCACGGCTGCGCTCTTTTGAAATACTAGCTGAAATCAAGAGCGAGATGGGTATATAATAACCTTTATGTCACCAGATCAGCCCCCTTCTTTATCAGAACCTCTCTCACGCGGCTTTAAAGGCAACTGCCCATCCTGTGGCGAAGGCAGGATATTCGAGTCTTTTTTAAAGGTACGCCATAGCTGTACGCATTGTGGAGAAGAGCTTCATCATCACCGGGCAGACGATCTTCCGGCCTATTACGTTATTTTGATCGTCGGCCATATTATCGTCACCGCCGCCTTGTCGGTCGAATTCAAATATCATCCATCTTATTGGGTACATCTGGCGATCTGGCTACCCCTGACCGTCACGCTTTCTCTTTTGCTACTGCAACCGATCAAAGGCGCCATCACGGCACTTCAATGGCATACGGGCATGCATGGCTTCAAACATGCAAAAGCCTTGAGAGATTCTGCCAGAAAGCTTTGATTCCCGCCCGTTTCATGTCATAAGCACCGGAATATTTACTAACGGTGCCTTAATATGCTGACTATTTCCAATCTTTCCTATCGTATCGGCGGTCGAACGCTGATCGACAATTGCAGCCTGAATATCCAGGATGGCTGGAAAGTCGGCGTTATCGGCTTAAACGGGGCCGGGAAATCCACGCTGTTCAAACTGATCGCAGGCGATTTAAAGCCCGATGGCGGCACGATCAGCATGAACATCAAGCAGCGCATGGGCATGGTGCGACAGGATATCGAAGCCACCGATGACGCGCTGATCGATATCGTCCTTGCCGCTCATGAAGAAATGGCTGATCTCTGGAAACAAGCGGAAACTGAAACCGACCCTGATAAAATCGGCGACATTTATCAACGCCTCGGCGATCTGGATGCCTATTCCGCGCCATCAAAAGCCGCGACACTTCTCACCGGCCTTGGCTTTAAGGAACATCAGCTCACAGAGCCCTTCTCTTCTTTTTCCGGTGGCTGGCGCATGCGGGTGGCTTTGGCCGCCGCTCTCTTTGTCGAACCCGAAGTTTTGCTTCTTGACGAACCGACAAACCACTTGGATCTCGAGGCCATTATGTGGCTTGAAACTTACCTCGCCTCTTACCCGCATACATTGCTTGTGATTTCTCACGACCGCGAGCTTTTGAACAAATGTATCGACCATGTTGTGCATGTTGAAAAAGGCCAGTTGACGCTCTTCACGGGTAATTACGATACGTTCGAACGCGAGAAAGCGCTCCGCCTTGGCCTGCAACAAAAAATGCATGAAAAACAATCTGCGGAGCGCGCGCATATGCAAGCCTTCGTCGATCGTTTCAAGGCAAAAGCCAGTAAAGCCCGTCAGGCGCAAAGCCGGATGAAAGCGCTTGAGAAAATGGACATCGTCGATGCCGTAATCTCGTCGCGCGGCATTCAATTCAAATTCCCGAACCCTGAGAAAATTCCTTCCCCAATGATCACAGTCGATCATGCCGATATCGGTTATGTCGAAGGAATACCTATTATCAAGGACATTTACGAGCGTATCGATGCCGATGACCGCATCGCGCTCTTAGGCGCGAACGGGAACGGTAAGTCTACACTTATCAAATTGATCGCCGGAAAGCTGGACCTGATGAAAGGCGAGATGTTCCGCGCCAACAAGCTCCGTATCGGTTATTTCTCCCAGCACCAGACGGAAGAGCTGGATGTAGAATCGACTCCTTATCAGGAGCTCTACACGATGATGCGCAAACAGAACAACGATGTCAAAGAATCCGTCGTTCGTGCAAAGCTTGGCGCTTTCGGTTTCGGGCGCGAGCTTGCCGATAACAAGATCAAGCAATTATCAGGGGGCGAGAAAGCCCGCCTTCTCTTTGCTTATATGAGTTTCGATGCGCCCCATTTACTGGTTCTTGATGAACCGACAAACCACCTGGATATCGACGCCCGCGAAGCTTTGGTCAACGCGCTCAATGCCTATGAAGGCGCGATCGTAATCGTCAGCCACGACCCAACAATGGTCGAGCGTGTCGCCGACCGCCTGTGGGTCGTCAAAGACAAAGCCGTGACACCGTTTGAAGGCGATCTAGAAGATTACCGAAAATTTACGATCCAGTCCAAACGCGAGGAACGTAAGGAAGACAAGAAGAACAAGGCTAAAACAGAAATTGCCGAACAAGATAATAAGCCGAAGAAGCTTCCGAAAAATGCATCGAAAGCCGAAACTGTAGAACACGAAGTAAATCGCCTGACCAAAGAGAAAGAGCGATTAGAAGATTTAATGGCCGATCCTGAATTTTATAATGGCACGCATAATGTTTCCGCGATCCAAAAAACCTATGATCAGGTCATAAAAGACCTGGCCGCGCAGGAAGATTTATGGCTCGAGCTTCAGGCGGGCTGATTGGACTGGCTTGTCTATATCCTGCGTTGCGCCGACAATACCTTCTATACGGGCATTACCAATGATATGGAGGCTCGGCTTTTAAAACATGGAAATGGCACTGGTGCCAAATACACCAAAGGCCGGGGGCCGTTTAGCGTTGTTTACAGCGAAAGATTTGAAAACCGCAGCCAAGCGTCAAAGCGCGAAGCGGCTATTAAATCCATGAGCAAACAGGAAAAGCTTGGGCTTTTATAACGCGTTTTGCATTTCTTCAAGTTCAAGCCAGCGCATTTCACGCCGCTCCAGCTCGACCTTGGCATCGGCATAGCGTTTGGTCGCATCCATAAATTCATCCGGGCTATTCTTATAAAAGTCTACATCTGCAAGCCTCGCTGAAAGCGCGGCAATCTCCTCTTCAAGAGCGGTAATCTTTTCCGGCAACTGCTTTAATTCATATTCCAGTTTATAAGAAAGCTTCTTCATTGTTTTAACAGGCGCAGGCGCCTGAGTTATTATTTTTGAAGGCTCAGGAAGCTTTTCTTTTTTCTTTGGTTTTTCTTCTAGTTCCTTTCGCGCCTCTAGATAATCGGAATAACCACCAATATATTTTTGTACCTTGCCATCGCCTTCAAAAGCAATGATCTGGCTTACGGTCTGGTCGAGGAAATCACGGTCATGGGATACGATGAACAAGGTTCCCGTATAGCTTTCCAGAATTTCCTCGATCATATCGAGCGTGTCCATATCAAGATCATTGGTCGGCTCATCTAGGATCAGCAAGCCTCCTGGATTGGCGAGGACTTTTGCCAGCATCAGACGGTTTTTCTGGCCTCCGGATAGATTTTTAACCGGGTTGGTTGCCAGCTGAGGATCGAACATAAAATCCTTCAGGTAACCATAGACATGACGCTGTTTGCCCATGACATCGACATAGTCGCCGCCGCTCGGAACCAGTGTGCGCCATAGCGAGTCTTCTTCTTTCAAACCGCGGCGCTGCTGGTCAAAATAGGAAACTTCAATTTCATGCGCAAGCTTTACCGTTCCTGCGTCAGGCTTTAATTCTTTCATCAGCAACTTCAGGAAAGTTGTCTTACCCGACCCATTTTTACCCAGAAGGCCTATACGGTCGCCGCGCTGGAAACGCATGCTAAATCCTTCAAGGACGGTTTTCTGCTTACCTTCTTCTGATGTGAAATATTTCCCCGCTTTAATGAACTCGGCAATAATCTTTGAGGAAAACTCCTCGACTTTCATTTCACCGACTTTAATCTTGGAAACGACTTTATTATAAGAATGCTGGTCGCGGAGCAGTTTATCCCGCGCCTCTTTCATCAATTGCAGACGGCGGACATTGCGTTTACGGCGCGCCGGTACGCCGCGACTGGCCCAATCCACTTCTATATTGACGATATTCTTGCGGTTTTGCAATTCACGGGCTTCCTGCTCCAGCAAGCCTGACGACCATTCGTCAAAGAACTTAAAGCCGCGAGAACAAACACGCAAAGCACCGCGATCCAGCCAGAAGATCTTGTCTGTAACATTCGCTAAGAACGCACGATCGTGACTGACACAGACAATGGCTCCACGAAAACCTTTTAGATAATTTTCAAGCCACTCAATGATTTCAAGATCAAGGTGGTTGGTCGGTTCATCAAGAAGCAAAATATCAGGATCTTCAACCAACGCCCGCGCAATCGCCGCACGGCGAAGCTGGCCGCCGGATAATGTCGTCATCAACGCTTTCGGATCGAGATCCAGCGGTTCCAATACAAGCTCGACCTTGTATTCGAGCATATGCTTGTCTTCCTCGGAGAGCTGTTCGAATACATAGGCATAAACCGTTTGTCCGACTTTCGGATGAATTTGCTGCTGCAGGTAGCCAACCGTCACGCCCTGCATCTGTATGCGCTTGCCCTCATCAAGCTCACGTGTACCCGTCACGATATTCATCAATGTGGTTTTGCCGCAGCCATTACGCCCGACCAGCGCGATTTTCTGCCCGCGATGAACATTAAATGTCAGGTTTTCAAACAATAAATGATTGCCGAAAGATATTTTTGCGTCCTGCACACTGAGGAGTAGATCTGAAGCCAAGTTGAATTCCTTTACCGATGTGGCTTCTTAAGGCATTTGCTAAAGGAAATCAAAACCAAATTATGCAAATAAGCAGAAGTTTCCTACAACTGACATAGGTTCCGCCGTTTGCGTTAGGGATGGCCGAAAAACGGCGTGGCTTTTCAGGATCAAGCCTAACGAAAAAATTATGGGACTGTTTTCGTCTTCTTTCAAGATAAAAGCGCGTCAAAGTGTCGCTTGTTATCCGGGCGTAAAAAGGAGTATTCCGGTGGTGATGAAACAGCCCTACGAAGATCATTTTCAGGATAAGATTCAAGCGCTTAAAGACAAAGGCAATTACCGCAAATTCGCCGATCTCGAGCGCGTGGTCGGCAGTTACCCGAAAGCGGTTCATCGTCCGTGCGATTATGCCGAAAGTAATGTCACGATCTGGTGCAGCAACGATTATCTGGGCATGGGTCACCATCCTGAGGTTATTGAAGCCATGCGCGAAGCCGCAAGAACTTACGGCGCAGGCGCAGGCGGCACACGCAATATTTCCGGTACAACGCACGAGCATATATTACTGGAGAAAGAGATCGCCGATCTGCATGGCAAGGAAGCCGCTCTTGTTTTTTCCTCGGGTTATGTCGCCAATCAGACATCGCTGGCAACGCTCGGTCAATTATTGCCAGATGCCGTTTTTTTCTCGGACGAGAAAAATCATGCATCCATCATTCAGGGCATTCGCCAATCAGGTTGCGAGAAGAAAATTTTCAAACATAACAATGTCGCCCATCTAAAATCTCTTCTGATCGATGCCGATCCGTCGAAACCAAAGATCATCGTTTTTGAATCCGTTTATTCCATGGATGGCGATATCAGCCCGATCAGGGAGATTTGCGATCTGGCAGAGGAATTCGGCTGCCTCACCTATCTCGATGAAGTGCATGCGGTCGGCATGTACGGAAAGCGCGGCGGCGGGGTTGCGGAACGAGACGATTTGAGCCATCGCATCAGCATTATCAACGGCACGCTGGGCAAAGCCTTTGGCGTAGTCGGCGGTTATATCGCCGGCTCAAATGATATTATCGATTGCATTCGCAGCTACGGCTCCGGTTTTATTTTCACGACGTCAATCCCGCCTGCCATATGTGCCGCCGCCAAAACAAGCATTCGTATCCTGAAAGACGATCAGGATATCCGGAGCCTGCACCAGCACCGCGCCGCCCGATTGAAAACAAAACTAAAGACCGCCGGTATTCCCATCCTCGATACCCCGACCCATATCGTGCCCGTCATGGTCGGCGAGGCCAATCTTTGCCGCCAGATGACGGAAATGCTTCTCTATACACATAATATTTACGTGCAGCCGCTGAATTACCCGACTGTCGATTGGGGCACAGAGCGCATGCGCCTGACACCTTCACCTTATCACACAGATCACGACATGGACGAACTGGTCCGCGCCCTGATCAATGTTTTTGAAACCCTATCTCCTCATTCCCTGCAACTCACTCCTGCCCCGCAACTGGCAGCAAGCGCTTAAAGACTTCATGAAAATACGTATCGTCACCCGCACCTCCCTGATGGCCATGGCTCAGGCCAAAACCGTCGCCAGACTTTTAAAAAAACAATATCCGGACATCGAAACCGAATTAGTCGGCATCGTGCCGATTGGCGACAAGGATAAAACAACGCCTTTGCCACAGATGAATGTGATCGGCATTTTCAGCAAGGAAATCGACGATCATTTGCTGTCAGGCCAGATCGATTGCGCGGTTCACTCGCTGAAAGACCTTGGTACGCAGCGACCGGATGGTATCCAGCGTGCCGCTCTTTTACCGCGCGACGATATCCACGATATCGTTCTTTTCCATCCTGATATCGAAACACGATTAAAGGCAGGACAAAAAATTATCATCGGCACATCCGCGCCGCGCCGCGCCGAACTCCTTCCATCGTTTTTACAAAAAGCCCTGCCCCAACTTGGCCCATTACCTGAAATCGAACTGGTTCCCATTCGCGGCAATGCAAACACGCGCATTTCTAAACTGCTTAATCCCGACCAAAATCTTGACGGAATCGTATTGGCGCTGGCGGGACTTGAGCGCTTATATAATGACGACGAAGCGCATGAAGAAATCACGCGCCTGCTGAAAGATCTGAAACGAATGGTCATACCGATAACAGTTTGCCCGCCTGCACCGGGCCAGGGCACGGTCTGTATTGAAACGCTTTCAAGCCGCGCCGACATTAAAGATATTTTCAAACCGATTAATCACACAGCAACTCAATCAGCCGTTGACGATGAATATGAAATCCTGACGATGAATGGTGGCGGCTGTCACCAGCGTTTCGGTGTTGTTTCGTTAAAACTGCCGAATATCGATAGCAATATTCTTTTGATCAAAGGCAAGAACAAAGACGGTAAGGATATATCCGGCCTGCAATGGAATCCGCCAGAATATAAAGATCAAAAAGATATCTGGAACGGGCATGATTTTGCTGACGGTATTTTTATCCATGAGGATATCAAGCATGAACCCGTCAAATCGTCTGCCGTTTTTGTTGCGCATACGCGGGCCTTTCCCAAGGGCGTTTCCCGCGATAAGAATATCTGGGTCAGCGGCGTCAAAAGCTGGTTCAAGCTGGCCTCTAAAGGCTATTGGATAGAAGGTTGCGCCGACAGTTTCGGATTTGAATTTATCGTGCCGACACTGACCTCTCCCGTGCTTCAATTACCGCCCCTGAAATCTTGGGACATATTGTCGCATAAGCATGCCGAAGATACGTGGCATGAAGGTAATTTCATTGCGACTTATTCGCATCAAGGCAAGGAGCTGTCTCCGAAACTCGTTAAAACCCTGCAAAATGCTGATATTATCTGGTGGGCAAGCGCCAGTCAGTATGAAGCACTTAGCCATGTACTGCCTGCAGCTTACCCACAGACCCATGCCTGCGGTCCGGGTAAAACTGCAGAAATACTTGTCGCACAGGGTGTCGAGCCGTTATATGTTTTCCCAAACATAGACGCGATGTACAGGTGGATCGATGACGGCACAAAACAAAATTCACACCCTTCCAATAGACGAAAAAGCTAAAGCGGATTTTATTCTTCCTAACAGAATGCGCCGCTTGCGCACGTCGGAAAATATGCGCCGCCTAGTGCGCGAAACGCAGCTCGCGCCCGAGCACCTGACCCTGCCGATTTTTGTCGAGGAAGGGCTGGATGAGCGAACGCCCGTATCAAGCATGCCCGGCGTTTTCCGCGAAACCGAAAAATCCATGGAAGCGATTATTCGCCAGTCTGAAAAACTCAGCATTGGCTCCGTTATGCTGTTCGGCGTATCACGAAATAAAGACAATACAGGCAGCGACTCGATGAAAAAAGGCGGACTACTGGACCGCATGATCAAACGCGCGAAAGATACTTCACCCGAACTTCTGATCATGGCCGATCTTTGTTTTTGCGAATATACGGATCACGGCCATTGCGGTCCGATAGACGATCACGGCCATGTCGATAACGACGCGACAATCGAGAATATCGCCCGGCAAGCCATTATCGCCGCCGACGCAGGCGCGGAGATTCTGGCTCCGTCCGGCATGATGGACGGACAGGTCGGAGCTATCCGCCAAGCCCTCGATAATTCAGGCCATGAACATGCCGCTATTCTCGCCTATGCTGCGAAATACGCCTCAGTATTTTACGGGCCATTCCGTCAGGCCGCCGGCTGTTCGCTGCAAAAAGGCGACCGCAAGACTTACCAGATGGACCCGGCCAATTCCGATGAAGCCATGCGCGAAGTCGCGCTTGATATTCAAGAAGGCGCCGACATGGTCATGGTCAAGCCGGGCCTGCCCTATTTGGATATTGTTTCCCGCGTGAAACGTGAGTTTGCCTTGCCGACATTCGCTTATAATGTCAGTGGCGAATACGCGATGCTGAAATATGCCGCACAGGCCGGCGCGCTTGACTACGATAAAGCCGTTATGGAGATGATGATGTGTTTCCGCCGCGCCGGCGCCGATGGAATCCTGACCTATGCCGCACTGGAAGTTGCTGAAAAACTGAATGACCAATAATTTTATCAAAGCTTTAAAGCGCGAGAATGACGCCACCCCTCCCGTATGGATGATGCGCCAAGCCGGACGCTACCATTCCCATTATCAGGGCATGAAGCAAAGCCATACATTTGAAGAGCTTTGCAAAGACCCCAAGCTGGCGGCGGAAGTGGCGATGGGGCCGATCCGCGATTTCGATTTCGATGCGGCGATTTTGTTTTCGGATATACTATTCCCGCTCGAGATTATGGGCACGCCGCTTGAATTTGCGCCGGGGCCGAAACTTGGCTTCCATTTGAAAACGCTGAATGATCTTAACCGCTATATAAAGGCGGATATTTCAAAGCTTGATTTTCAGGCCGAAGCTTTGACACTAACACGCGAGGCTCTTCCGCAGAATAAAAGCTTGATCGGTTTTGTCGGCTCTCCTTTAACGCTATATGTGTTTGCCGTTCACGGCACGCACAAGACCGATCTGACCGATGCCCGCAATGGACTAAAAGACGGTCGCTTCGCCGGGTTTATGGATCGCCTGCTCCCCGTCCTTACCGCCAATATGATTTCGCAGGCGAAGGCCAAGCCCGACGTAATGGCAATCTTTGATTCCTGCGCCGGGGATATATCCGTCGACGACTATAAAAACACCTATCTGCCGTATCTTGCAAAACTTCTGACAGACTTCAAATCCGCCTGCCCGGACATGCCGGTGATTTATTACGGCCAGAATATAGGCGCGGAATACTGGGGACTGCTTGATGTCTTGCCGATCACGGTTCTCGGCGTCGATCATCGCCAGAATCTAACATCAGCCATGAATGAATTTTCGGATGAGTTTGCCCTTCAGGGAAATTTCGATCCGGAATATTTAACCTTGCCAGAAGATGAATGCCTGACAAAAATTCAGAATTATTTTGACGCCATCCACTCGCTACCGAAAGACATCCGCAAGGGCTGGATCGCCGGGCTGGGCCATGGCGTTACGCCTCAGGCTAAAGAACAGAATGTACGGAATTTTATTTCCGAGCTGCGGAAACGGGACTGGTAAAAATGCTGAAAGATCTCTTAAAAAAATATGATGTGCAGGGCCCACGGTATACAAGCTATCCGACTGTACCTTGCTGGGATACCACGCCGACAGAAGACCAGTGGATTTCGCATCTCAGTGCGGAGCTGACCAAAAGCATTACGAACGGCCACGGCGCGGCGCTGTATCTTCATATCCCGTTTTGCGAGGCTCTTTGTACTTTTTGTGCCTGTAACCGCATCATCACCCGCAAACATGAGCGGTCCATGCCTTATATCAATGCAATTCATAATGAATGGGAGATTTACAAAACGAAGCTAAAGCGCAAGAGCATGCCGGTATCGGAAATCCATATCGGCGGCGGCACGCCGACTTTTATGTCGCCGGATGAATTAAAGCTTCTCCTCGAACCGCTCCTGTTCGATATCGAACTTCTGCCGAATGCAGAATTATCTTTCGAAGCCGATCCCCGGGTCACGAGTGACGAGCATCTTCAAACCTTTTACGATCTAGGATTCAAACGCCTGAGCCTTGGTATTCAGGATTACGATCCCGCTGTGCAAAAAGCTATTCACCGCGAGCAATCGGTAGAAATGGTCGCCAAGTTGATGGAAACATCGCGCGCCATCGGCTACACCAGCATCAATTTCGATATGGTCTACGGCCTGCCGAAACAAAAGCTGTCGAGCATTGAAGATACCTTTAAGCATGTAATCGCGCAGAAGCCGGACCGTATCGCGTTTTATGCCTATGCCCATGTGCCATGGATCGAAAATACTGGCCAGCGCGGCTTTACCGAAGCCGATTTGCCATCGGGCGATGAGAAACGCGCGCTCTATGAGCTGGGCCGCCGCATGCTGGAAGACGCCGGCTATATCGAGATCGGCATGGATCATTTTGCCTTACCCCATGACAATCTTTTTACTGCGGCAAGGGATAAAAAATTATTCCGCAATTTTATGGGCTATGTGCCGGGCCATGTATCGCCGCTGATCAGCCTCGGCTGCTCGTCGATTTCCGATTCATGGACGGCGTTCATCCAGAACGAAAAAGATATAAAGATTTATCAGGACATTGTCGGTAAAGGCCGCCTGCCGATCGCCAAAGGTCATATCCTGACCGAAGAGGATTTATATATCCGTAAACATATTCTCGAGATGATGACGCAATTTGAAACGGCATGGGACACGGAAAGCCCGTTCCTGTCAGGATTGAAATCCCGCCTCGAAGAAGCCGTAAACGATAACCTCATCGAAATGGAGAACGGCATCGTGCGCCTGACTGATGATGGCAAGCCCTTTATCCGCAATATCTGTATGGCGTTCGATGCCCGGCTGCAACGGCAAAAGCCCGGATCGCGCATCTACAGCCGGACGATCTGAATGCTCGGGCGTTTAAATACTGACGTCAAAGAAGTGACGATTATCGGTGCCGGCTATGCGGGATTGTTAAGCGCCTATCGCCTTTTAAATCTCGGCTATGCCGTTACAATCCATGAAAAATCAGGCCGCGCCGGTGGGCTTATTTCGACAAGACAAACTGACCATGGCCCGGCGGAAGCTGCCGCGCACTCTATCCGCAGTTCCAGTGAAATCTTGCGTTTGTTTGACGATCTGAAACTGGATTACGTGGCGGCAAAAACGAAGAAGAAATTTATCCTGCGCGATGGAAAACTTAAAGGTAATCCCCTGACATTGTGGGAAATGTTTACCGCCGGAAGCTACGCTGCTTTCAAAAAATCAGACGGCATATATCCTTCACTGGCTGACTGGGCCAAGGCACATATCGGTGAGGGAGCCCTCGATAATGCCATCACGCCCCTCGCCCATGGCATTTATGCCGCTGAACCGGAGGAGCTTGATCAGCAGCTTGCCTTTCCCCGCATGAGCATTCCAATGGGACAGACTTTGGTGGACAAGGTTTTTAAAGATAAAACCCAGCCAAAGAAATCCCCGGGGAAATCTTTTGTCATGGCACCTGCGAAGGGTATGGGCGCACTTATCAATGCTTTAACGCAAGCCGTCCAAAACCATCCAAACGGCAGAGTTATTTTTAATAGCGCGATTGAAACCTTACCGGATGTTTCCAATCTGATTGTTACAGTACCGGCACCTGCCGCAGGGAAACTGATCGGCTCGAACATATTATCAAATATTAAATATGCGCCGATGATCACTGCCACCGTCTTCGTGAAAACGGAAGATCTCAATAAGCTTGAGGGTATCGGATTTTTAAACGCCCGGGGTGAAGACAAAAGAATTCTCGGTGTTCTTTTTAATTCGTCCACTTTTGACCACCGCGCCCGCGAAAATTACGCATCTCTGAGCGTCATGCTGGGCGGCACTTCCAATCCCCATATCCTGCAAAAAGCGGACGATGAAATCAAAGTTGTTATAAAGGAAGAACTTAATCGTGTTCTGAACTTCACAGGCACTGAGCTAGAAACTGTCATCACCAGATGGCCAAACGCCATACCGCTTTACTCCCCGCATCTGCGGGAAACCCTGGAAAACTTGGAAAAGGGCTGGTGCTCGCAGGAGGGCCGTATGCTATTCGGCAACTATACAGGCGAAGTATCGATCCGCGGAATGTGCCAGACTTCTCTTGCGCTTGGCCGAGAATAGGGTAAAAAAGCCTATGTCCGATATTCAAATTCCCGCCGATCACCCCCCTGTCAAAAAACAGAAAGTTGGCGTTCTTCTGATCAATCTCGGCACGCCCGATGCCACCGATTACTGGTCGGTACGCCGTTACCTGCAGGAATTCTTGTCAGACCCGCGCGTTATCGATTTGCCCAGACTTCCGTGGCAAATCATTCTCCAGCTTTTTATCCTGCCGCGTCGCCCGTTTGCCAGCGGCCATGCCTATAAGATGATCTGGAACAACGAGAAGAATGAATCGCCGCTCACCACCATGACGCGGGAACAGAATGACAGGCTATCAACCTGGCTTGCGCAGGAAAAACCCGATGTCGTATGCGACTGGGCGATGCGCTACGGCAATCCGTCGATCGCCAGCAAGATTGAAAAACTGCTAGGCCTAGGCTGCGATAAAATCCTTCTCTTCGCGCTCTACCCTCAATATAGCGCCGCGACCAATGCAACCGCCTTCGATAAAGCTTTCGATTACCTTAAAACGCTGAAGCGCCAGCCCGCTATCCGCACCGTGCCGACCTATCACGACCATCCCCTCTATATCGATTCTATTGCAAATTCCATTAATGCTCATATTGCTTCGCTTGACTGGAAACCTGACGCCGTTATCGCTTCTTTCCACGGCCTGCCGAAGCGCTATTTAATGGAAGGCGATCCCTATCATTGCTTCTGCGCCAAATCAGGCCGGCTGATCCGCGAAAAACTCGGGCTTCCAAAAGAACAATTCCACACGACTTTTCAGTCCCGCTTTGGCGCGGCGGAATGGCTCAAGCCTTATACGGATGAAACGGTCGAACAACTGGCCAAAAGCGGCGTTAAAAATATCGCCGTCGTTTCTCCGGGTTTTGTATCCGACTGCATCGAAACTTTGGAAGAACTGAATATACGCCTGCGCGAAACTTTCATGGAAAATGGCGGCGAGAATTTCACCTATATTCCTTGCCTGAATGCCAGCGAGGCCGGAATCGATATCTTCAAAGAGATTATCGGCAATGAATTGAAGGGCTGGGCATAATTACTTTATCTTCGGCGCAATAGTTTCAAACGCCTTACGTTCGACGGATTGAAGTAATGTTTCCAGACCAGCTGTTATCACGCCGAGATTATTTGCCTGCGCCTGCACCTGCTGCTCAACCGTAAAACTTGTGACGATGTTTTCCTCCGGCAGGGAAAGCAGCGTAAAGCTTATACTGGCGACAAGAAGTGGAGCCGCCTGCGGGCCCATCGCATAAACCGGCTGGAAATCATTTACTTTGGTCTGCAATAAATATTGAGCGTCGACGCCGCTGCCCGGTGTAATGACGATCAGGCCGGGAAATGTCTTGCGAGCATTTTGCGCAGTAAATTCCTGCAGTGTTTCATCAAGCGAAGTCGGCCATTTGGCGCTGGCGTAATAGTCAAGCCTGCGCCCATTTTCGAGATACATGCCTATGCGCGCCGTATCGAAGCCCGGCGGCAGCGCGGGGCGCTGCACCTCAAGCACTTTTGCCACGCCCTGTTTTCCTGCATCCAGCGTTTGCACTTCATTCATTGGGCGCAACGAATAAATCGCCACCGGCGCTTCATTCGATTGCAAAAAAGTAGAAGCGCAGCCACTTAACAGTAAAACGCCAAATATCGCCGGAATAAGTTTCTTCATTTCGCAATCTCCACGCCGCCATAGGTCGGCTTATAAATTATCTGGGACGGATTTTGTTCCAGCTTGTCGGCAAGACGGCGCATAGCCCGCGCCATATCCTTGGTTTCCCTTGTCATCTCTGTAATCTGCCCCAAACCATCCCCGGCGAAGCGGTCAATATTTCCCTTATTGCGCGTGACTACATCGTTGACATTGCTGATCGTAGCATCAAGCTGATCGGCGGTATGCTTGAATTTCGCCACGATCTCATCGACGTCCTCGCTGGCAGCTGAAATATTATTCAGCGAAGTTGTGACATTGGCGACGTTCTGATCCGTCAGCAAGCCGTTCATATCCCGGCTTAGTTTTTCAATATTGGCGAATGTTTTGTTCAGGTTTTCTACATTCTGGTCATTCAATATGCCGTTCATTTTTTCCGTCATTTCAAGGATCTGCTTGCTGATCTGCGGCACATCCTGAAATAACTTACTCAGCTGAGTTCCTTTACCTTCAATAACCGGATATTTTTCGCCCTGTATCTTTTTTGGCGGCGCAGTATCTCCATTCGGTGTCGTTAAATTAATGAAGGCCAGACCCGTTACGCCCAGCGTCGCAAGCGATGCATCCGTGCTAGCTGTGATCGGCGTGTCTTCACTGACCTCGATATCAACCTTGATCAATTCCGACTGATCAGGCGACAAGCGAACATCGCGAACCCGCCCCACGGCAATGCCCCTGTACTGGACAGCCGCGCCGTTTTGTAATCCGCTGACAGCATCGTGAAAATAGACCGTGTAACGATTGTAATTCTTGCTGTCATGCGTGCCTGTCAGCCAGATCACAAAAATAATGAGGGCAAAAAAGGCAATGCTGACAAAAAGTCCGACAATAAAATAATGTGAATTTTTTTCCATTTAAACGGCCGCCATTTTTTCTGTTTTATCCATTGCTGCGGCGCGCATACGCGGGCCATTGAAATATTCGTGTATCCAAGGGTGCTCGAGGGCTTTAAGTTCCTCATACGTCCCGGTTGTGATTTTTTTGTCGACCAGCATGGCGATACGGTCGCAGATCGACACCAGAGTATCAAGATCGTGCGTGATAATCAAAACCGCAAGGCCCAGAATATCACGCAGAGAAAGAATCAGCTTATCAAAGGAAGCCGCCGCGATAGGGTCCAGCCCCGCCGTTGGCTCATCCAGAAATAAAACCGAGGGGTCGAGCGCCAACGCCCTGGCAAGACCCGCCCGGCGCGACATGCCGCCGGAAATCTGTGACGGCATCTTAAGTCCATCCTCTGGTTTCAACCCGACCATCTGCAATTTAGACGCCGCCAGCTCCATGATCATCTCTTCGGGTAAGTCATAGTGTTCGCGGATCGGCAGGGCGATATTATCGATGATATTCATGCCGGAAAACAAAGCCCCGTTCTGAAATAAAACACCCCAGCTTTTGGTGAGTTCGTCTTTTTGTTCACCATCGATTTCAATGCCGTCAACTTTAATGCTGCCTTCTTTGGGCCGGATAAGCCCGATCATACTGCGGAGTAAAACCGATTTTCCCGAGCCTGATCCTCCGACAAGCCCCAGGATCTCCCCTTTGGTCAATTCCATGTTCAGATGGTCATGCACCACCTGCTTGCCGAATTGCGTAACAAGATTTTTAACTTCAATCACAGATGTCATCTTATATATCCATCTGTGCGAAAAGGATGGAAAAAAGAGCGTCGGCCATGATGACGAGGAAGATGGATTGTACCACCGAAACCGTGGTCAACTTCCCGACGCTTTCCGCAGAACCCGTAATATTCATGCCCTGATAAGTGCCGACAATCGCGATGATAAATGCAAAAACTGGCGCTTTTACCATGCCGACAAAAAACATCGTCGGCTTGGCGACCGATTGTACCCGGTCGATATACTGGTCGAGCGGTATATCGAGCAGCGCCATTGAAATAATGCTGCCGCCCGCAATACCTACCATATCCGCAATGAAGGTCAGGATAGGCAGTGAAATCATCAAGGCCAGAACACGCGGCAGTACAAGGACTTCAAAAGGATCCATGCCGATCGTTCGCAGGGCATCAACCTCTTCGCGCAGCTTCATAACACCAATCTCGGCGGCAAAGGCGCTGCCTGACCGTCCAGCGACCATGATTGCCGTTATTAACACCCCCATTTCACGCAGTAATGAAATGACAGTGAGATCAACGGTAAAAATATTAGCGCCGAATTTCTGCAACTGGGTGGCCGCCTGATAGGAAATAACCATTGTCGTCAATATCGCGAGCAGCGCGATAATCGGCACGGCCTTCAACCCTGTTTCATCGATATGACGAATGATGGAATGAAACCTGAAAGACCGGGGATTACCAAAATTTTTCAAAAACCGAATGCTTGTCTGGCCGATAAAACTTAAGACAGCAAAAATTTCGCCAAATGCCGACAAAGTTTTCTGGCCTGCAGCTTCCATAGCGTCATGGATCATTGAAGTGTTTTTTACAACTGTCTGAGCCTGCTTCGTTTCAGGAATAAACTCGAGAAGCTTCCTTTGTTCAGGCGTTACATCTGCATAAGCGCCAGAATTATTAATAATTTTTTTAAGGAAATAAGCTCCCCAGCTATCCATTTTTTCAATGCGGCTGGAATCTATTCGTGAAAATTCGGCCTCGCCGAGCTTCATGGCGGCCTGCGCCACAATAGTTTCCGACCTGTCCAGCGTCCATGTCCCGCCCAGATGCAAGACCCGGTTATCGATAGTAAAATATGTTTTTTCCGGCGACATGATTTACGGCTTAAATGGTTTTTAACATAGAAACATGGAGTTACTCTGAAATCCAGATTTTAATATAGACGTTAAATCATGATAAACTACTGATAATATTTAATTATTCTAATGTATTCGTATTTATTTTTATTCGGGTGTTTCGCTATTGCCGCTTTCCAAACGTCCGTTTTTCCATTAAAAATGATGGTGTATAACCTTCGACCCAATCATAAATTTGCATAATCAGGGGATTCTCTTATGAGAAATAAATTTCTAATGCGCAGCACCGCGCTGACCGTCTGCGCTGTCACAAGCGGCTGGATCGGGAACGCCTATGCGCAAGTGCCCGATGCCGCACTGGGAAGCGCTTCGGCTGGCCGCGTCGAGCAACAGCAGATCGTCACACCGAATGACTCCGCCAATCTTTCCCCGCGAATAGAAGTCAAGGAAATCAAAATTCAGGATGCGCCTGCCGGTGCCGAGAAAATAAGCTTTACTCTACAGAATTTGCAACTCGA
>QFOT01000013.1 GCA_003241285.1 Micavibrio aeruginosavorus | reverse complement strand
GGGGTATTTTAGCCTTTGGATTTATCGGCCTGTTTGTTGGCCCTACATTACTGGCGGTTGCCTATAACCTTGTACTGGAATGGAGCTCCCTGCCACGGAAAAGAGAAGGTGAGGTTCTGGTAATTGAGAAAAAGCCTTACGCTAAAGAAGATTAAGGAACACGTATGACGTGGTCGTTAATGATCACATATTGGCGTAATGTTTTTCTAAAATGATTTCGGATGGCTTCATGATTGACAGACAAACCGCCGGTATACGCGCCGAAGGCAGGCAGCATTAATTTGCATCCATCTTCTATAAAACAGCGCTCCCTGAATAATTTCCCTTTATAGGAGAATTCACTTTTGGGATGAAAATGCCCGCTGATTTCACAATGCTTTTCATTTGAGGCTTCATGCCGGAACCAGATTCCATCCTCAAGATAGTCATCATAGACTTCAATGCCTTCCGGTTTATAGCCGACATCATGATTACCCTTAACCCAGATAATAGGAAATTTCCTAAGTGCGTTAAATAAAAGAAGGCTCTCGGGGCTTAAACGGAGATGCGCCGCATTATCGTGAAAGAAATCCCCTAATATCATCAGGCGTTGAACGGATAATTTTTCGCAGACGTTCATCAAGCTCTTTAGCGCTATATGGCTGTCATAAGGAGGAAGATGATACCCACGCTTTGCGAAAGACGACCCTTTTTCAAGATGGGCGTCGGCAATGATCAATGTGCCTGTTGCAGGCCAGAACAAGGCACCGCTTGAATGAAGCAGGAATTCCTGTCCGGCAAAATCTATTTTCATGAATTCAGCCCCGACTCGATCATCAGGCTTTCTTCTAAGTCCTGAATGAAATACTCGCCTTGCTCTTTTCGCGGCACTCCCTCGCGCGCAAGCTCTAACATCATCGGCACGGCTAAAGGTGATACCTGATCGAGATGTTTTACTCTTATTTTTCCCTGCACATTGATTAGCATATCGGATAAACGTCCTGTGTCTATCAAGCCGCTGGTTGCATCTTCACGAGCTGCACGCAAAAGAATATGGTCCGGTTCATATTTTTGCAGGACGTCATAAATCAGATCGGAGCTAAACGTCATCTGCTTACCGGTTTTTTGCTGGCCCGGATGCCGACGCTCGATTAAACCGGCAATAACGGCGGCTTCGCGAAACGTTCTTTTAAGAAGTGGTGTTTCCAACAGCCATTCATGAAGTTCTTCGCCTAAAAGGTCGACAGAAAATAAATCTTCTATCCCTTTTGGCTCCCGCAAGGACCAGACACAAACGGCATAATCCGTCTGAACAAAACCAAGAGGTTTATAACCCAATCTTGCCATGCGCCTTAAAAGAAGAAAGCCGAGCGTCTTATGCGCCGAATATCCGGCAAAGGGATAGGCGACCATGTAAAATCTTCCACTTCGCGGAAACACCTCTACCAGCAAATGCTCTGTCCCCGGCACTTCTGATTTATCGGACTGCAATTGCAGCCAATCGCACACGGTATCAGGCAAAAGCTTCCAGTTCTCAGGCCTTTCGATCAGTTCCCGAACGCGTAACGACAAATGGGTGCTTAATGGTAGCTTGCCACCATCATAACTTGGGATTTTTGCATCATCGCCTTTCCCGCGAGCGACCATGACATCTGTTTCATGCATTCCCTTGTATTCGACCAAATGACCAGCAAAATAGAACGTATCTCCGGCACTCAAATTATTGATAAAATATTCCTCGATAGTGCCGAGATATTTGCGACCCATTTTGACTTTTAAAAGTGGTGACTCGACAATCGTGCCGATATTCATCCGGTATAATTGCGCAAAGCGCTTGGAGGTCAGCTCATGCAAACCTTGCTCATTCACCTGAATTTTTTTAAAACGGTCATAGGTTTTTAGCGCATAGCCGCCATCGGTAACGAATTCCAAAACGCGATCAAATTCTGATCTGGTTAATTCCTGATACGGCCAGGCCGTTTTGACTTCAGCAAAAATTTTATCGGCACAGAAAGGTCCGGCGCAGGCTGTGCCGAAAATATGCTGTGCCAATACGTCCAGTCCGCCTTTGCGCGCTTCCTGCCCGTCCATTTCCTTGTGCAAAATAGCATCCTTGGCGGCGATACATTCAAGCCATTCGAAGCGGTTGGTCGGAACCAATACCGCCTTACTGGGTTCGTTTAGGCGGTGATTGGAACGGCCAATTCTTTGCAGCAAGCGGCTGATCCCTTTGGGAGCACCGATTTGCAACACCAGATCAACTTCGGCCCAGTCCAGCCCTAGATCGAGAGACGATGTCGCGACAACGCAATTGAGCAAACCTTGCGCCATGCCCGCTTCGACTTTCTGGCGGATCGTCCTTTCCAGTGAACCATGATGCAGGCCGATTTTCAAATTCTTGTCGTTGATCTTCCAAAGGTTTTGAAAAATAAGCTCTGCCTGCGCCCGCGTGTTAACAAAAACGACGCTCATCCGAGCCTTCGATATTTCCTCATAAATCTCAGGCATCGCATATGTCGCCATATGTCCCGCCCAAGGAATACGCGATTCAGATTTCAGGATTTTGATATCGGGCAATGTTTTAGCAGGAGACAAAACAATCTCACCCTGCGGCCCACAAAGCCATTCTTTGGCAATATCCGGATTGGCCAGCGTGGCGGATAAGCCGATTTTCTGCATATTTGGCGCGAGAGATGACAGTCGGGCAATACCTAGAGATAATAAATCGCCGCGTTTAGATGACATCAGGGCATGAAGCTCATCGATGATAATATAGCGAAGATCTTTGAAATATTCAGCGGCATTTGTATAAGACAGTAAAAGTGCCAGAGATTCCGGCGTTGTCATCAAGATATTCGGCGGTTTGGTTTTCTGGCGCGTGCGTGCCCCTGCTTTTGTATCGCCGGTTCTGGTTTCATAGGTGATTTTCAAATCTGCTTCTTTGATAGGCCGCCCGACATTGCGATGAACATCGGTCGCCAGAGCTTTCAGGGGCGAAATATAAATCGTATGCAGACCCTTGATTTTAGTTCCCGAGGTAAGATCGATTAAAGACGGTAAAAATCCTGCCAGTGTTTTACCCGAACCTGTTGGTGCTGATAAGATAAGGTCTTTTCCTTCATGCGCCGTTTCCAAAACATCAAGTTGATGAGGGAACCAATCCCAGCCTCGGCTTTTAAGCCAAAGCGTCAAGGGATGCGCTTCTAAAGCCTTGTCTTTTACTAACTCACGTCCATTTTTATTCTTATGAGACTGCTGCGCCATGATCTTTATATAGAGCCCGTAAAGGCATTTATCGACCCCCCTTTCCCCGTTGATCGCGCGATTATCACTCACGGTCATGCCGACCATGCCCGGTGGGGACATAAACATGTTCTGGCGACACCGGATACGATCGGCATCATGAAACAACGCTATGGCGAGGACTGCGCCGAAAGTTTCCAGCCTGTCGGATATGGTGAAACGATAGTGATGGGAGATGTCTGCATTACGCTCTATCCCGCAGGGCATATTCTGGGCAGTGCACAGGTCCTTTTGGAATGGAAAGGCTGCCGGATTGTCGTTTCCGGCGATTATAAAAGATATGCCGACGGAACCTGCACACCATTCGAGCCTGTTCAATGCGACATCTTTGTGACAGAAGCTACATTCGGCCTACCTGTTTTTCAACATCCGCCGCCTCAGACGGAAATTGAAAAACTTCTGCATAGCGTCAAAAGCTTTCCGGAGCGCAGCCATGTTCTTGGCTGTTACGCGCTTGGCAAGACACAGCGCCTTATCAATCTTTTAAGGGAAGCTGGATATGATGCGCCGATTTACATGCATGGTGCGTTGTTCGGCTGCTCAGACTATTATCAGGAACATGGAGTTGATCTCGGTGATTTAAGAAAGGCGACTGGCGTTCCCAGAGATATCTTCAAAGGTGCCATAGTTCTTGCACCGCCTTCAGCGTTGCAAGAACCTTGGGCAAGACGGCTAGCCGATCCTATTATCGGGATGGCCTCCGGCTGGATGATGGTCAAACAGCGCGTACGCCAACGGGGTGTTGAAATGCCGCTGGTCATTTCCGATCACGCCGACTGGAATGAATTGCAGGATACGATAAAAGATACAGGTGCAGGCGAGATTTGGGTCACGCATGGACGTGAAGACGCGCTTGTCTATTGGTGCGAGAGCCAAGGGCTGAAAGCCGCCCCGCTTCATCTGCAAGGCCGCGAGGATGAAGAAGAATGAAAGCTTTCGCCGCCCTTCTCGAAAGCATTCTGCTGACACCGTCGCGTAATCAGAAACTAGCGCTGATGACACAGTATTTCAAAGAAACGCCCGATCCTGATCGCGGCTATGCCTTATCTATCCTGACCGGCGAGCTTTCCTTCAATCAGGTAAAGCCTGCCTTCCTGAAAAAAATTGTCCTGGAGAAAGTAGATCCAGTTTTATTCAACATGTCCTATGACTATGTCGGCGATCTAGCGGAAACCATAGCGTTACTCTGGCCAGAAAAAAATAATGACGATCTGCCTTCCCTGTCCCATATCGTGCAAGAGATGGATACGCTTAAACCTACCGAAATTCAAAAGAAGGTCATGGATTATCTGTCCTCGGGCACGGCGACGCAGCGCTGGGCCTTAATCAAAATGGTGACCGGAAACTTGCGTGTCGGCGTTTCGGCTCGTTTGGCGAAGACAGCCTTGGCAGAACTCGGTGGTAAGGATATCGACGAGATCGAACATATCTGGCATGGGCTTTCAACGCCTTATCTGGACATGTTTGCCTGGCTTGACGGCAAAACGGAGATACCCAAAATTGAAAGCTTTCAGACCTTCCATCCGATGATGTTATCCAACCCTATCGACGAGGAAAAAGACTTTGCAAAAATGGAGACGAATGATTTTCAGGCGGAATGGAAATGGGATGGTATCCGTATTCAAATAGCCATCGACGGCGACTCTAAAAAACTCTATTCGCGCACCGGCGATGATATTTCAAAATCATTCCCCGATCTGACAGAAAGCCTAAAGGGTCAAGGCGTGCTCGATGGGGAGCTTCTGGTCGGCAGCGATTTTTCGGCAGCGTCTTTTAACACTCTACAGCAACGCCTGAACCGTAAAACCGTCAGCATGAAAATGATGCAGGATTACCCTGCCTTCATTCGGGTTTACGATATATTATTTGATGGAACAGAAGATGTCCGCGCACTGCCCTTATCGGAACGGCGCACTCGGCTTGAGCAATGGGTTGATAAAAATAAGAACGCCAAGCTGGATATCTCTACAATCATTGAATTTTCGTCATGGGATGAATTGGGAGAAGTACGTGTAAAAGGCGCAGTGGATCTCGACCATGAAGGCATCATGATCAAGCGCAAGGACAGCCCTTACGTCGCCGGACGCCCGAAAGGTGAATGGTATAAATGGAAACGCAATCCATGCCTGATCGATGCCGTTTTGATGTACGCACAGCGCGGCCATGGTAAACGCTCTTCATTTTATTCGGATTATACATTCGGGGTTTGGGATAAGGATCTTATTGTCCCCGTCGGCAAAGCCTATTTCGGTTTTACGGATTTGGAACTGGTGCAAATCGACAAATGGGTACGCAGCCACACGACTGAGCGTTTTGGACCTGTCCGTGAAGTTGATAAAGAATTGGTTTTTGAAGTAGCTTTTGACTCCATACACGAAAGCGCACGGCATAAATCAGGGGTCGCTATGCGGTTCCCAAGAATTAACCGTATCCGCTGGGATAAGCCAGCCGAGGAAGCCGATACCATTGAAAATCTCCGGCAGTTGATCAAAGTATAAAAAAAGCCGGACGCAAGTCCGGCTTTAAAACGTTAAGGAGAAATTGATATTTAGTGACAAGATCTTTGGTTCACGACAGAGCGAATTACATTTTTCAAACGCGCATCTTTCTGCAAGCGCTTGATCTGCCAGACGAAATCAATGTGGTTCATTTCATTGAGTGTTTGAGCTGTCATCTTATATTCCTCTTTTCCTGTATTTTTAAATTCTTATACTTAATGGTCACATAGATTTGCCTGCAGGAGTCATAGAGATTTTGCATGGCATCGCCTCTTATTTTTATGGGAACTTTTAACAAGATTTTAAGTTTTATTTGTTAATAAAAAGCCGCCCACCCGTCATCAATAACCGGGGAGCGGCTTTTCAAATAATTAGAATATCATTTATACGTTTCGCCGTGCAGGAACATATCAAGCCCTTCTTCTTCTGCAATCTGCGGAACGCGAAGACCCATTACTTTCTGAACGACTTTGATCAAGATAAATGTGATCACTGTTACATAAGCAACCACGATAACGATCGAGATCAATTGCGCGATTAACTGATTTGCATTTCCTTCGATAAGTCCTGCAGCAGGACCAATTGCTTTGGTAGCAAATACACCTGTCAGAATACAGCCGACAATGCCGCCTATACCATGGATACCGAAAACATCGAGAGAATCATCGTATTTCAGCCATTTCTTCAGGTAGGTGCAAGCCAGGAAGCAGACCACGCCGGCGGCAAAGCCAATCACGATAGATGTGCCAAAACCCACAAAACCAGCAGCTGGCGTAATCGCAACAAGACCTGAAACCACACCGGATAGGGCGCCGACAACGCTTGGCTTACCGCGATGGACCCACTCGGCAAAAATCCAAGCAAGACAGGCAACCGCAGCTGATGTATTTGTGACCAGCATTGCCATACCTGCGCCAGTACCTGCAGTTAGAGCAGAACCGGCATTAAAACCAAACCAACCCACCCACAAAAGTCCTGTACCAATTAATGACATTACAATATTTGCAGGAGATGGCGTACGATCATGGAAATCATACGATCTTCCAAGGACCAAAGCGGCGACCAGTCCAGCCACTCCAGATGCGATGTGAACGACAGTACCGCCCGCAAAGTCAAGTGCGAACCCGAAGCCTAGCATACCTGCTGTGTCTGGCGCATCCACACCACCGATAAAACCGCCGGGACCCCATACCCAGTGAGCTACCGGTGCATACACAGCCAGCATCCATAGCGGGACGAAAACCAAAACGGAGGAAAACTTGATTCGGTCAGCAACGGATCCCAGCAAAAGAGCCGCTGTAATAATTGCGAACGTCATCTGGAACATTATAAAAACTGACTCAGGAATTGTTGCAGCAAATTTATATGTGGATAAAGGAGTCACGCCCTCAAGAAGAAGTTTATCAAATCCACCAACAAAAAGATTTGCGCCGTCAGTAAACACCAAGGAATAACCAATAACAGGCCATAAAAGAGAAACGACTGCACAAACAGCAACCGTTTGCATAAGGGTAGCCAAAACATTGTTTCTTTTGACAAGGCCGCCATAAAACAGAGCCAGCCCCGGAACGCTCATCATCAAAACCAGCAATGACGATGTGAGCATCCAAGCGGTATCCCCTGAATCGAGTGCAGGGCCTGTATCTTGCGCAAATGCCGCAACAGGCATAAGAGCAAAAAGTACCGTAAGCAGACTGCTCAGGACTTTTAATTTATTCATTCTTTTTCTCCCTAGAATGCAAATTGAGAATTATTGACTATGATATTGGTATGACCTAAATCGGTGGCTATATTGCAATAATCACATGCCCATGTAAATGTGGAAAAGAAATCATACCGAGGACCTTAGAGAATGCCCCGCCGTCTAAAAGCCCTGATGGAAATAGTCCAGCAGGAAGTCATTAAATTTTCGAAACATAACGAAAGCATAGCCTCCCAGACTAATTTTCTCGCCATGAATGCGACAATTGAAGCCGCGCGTTCTGGTGATGCAGGCAAAGGTTTCACTGTGGTCGCTCACGAGGTTAAGTCTTTAGCCAAGCAGGCGAAGGAGAATTCAGATGCGTTTCGCAATACTATTTTGGGACGAATTTCCAATGGTCTAGGCATGGCCGATAAGCTGGTCGGCGAAGTCGAAGGCACGCGACTTATGGATATGTCCCAAACGCTGGTTCAAATTATTGTGCGCAACCTTTTCGAACGCACCGCTGACTGCCGCTGGTGGGCGACAGATGACGCCTTCTATAAATGTCTGGAAAATCCTACGGAAGAAAATGCGGCATGGGCAGCAAAACGCCTGAACATGATCAACCTGTTTTATACGGTTTATATGAATCTTATCCTGGCCGATAAGAATGGAAAAATTATCGCCATATCAAATACGGCAGCCTATCCAAATATTACAGGTATGAGTGTGGCCAATGAAAAATGGTTCCGCGATGGCATGATGACAACCCGCGGCGATCAATATGTCGTTGACGACATTCATAATTCCTCTATCCACAATCATAATCCTGTCGCGGTGTATGGCGCGACGGTTAGACGCGGGGGAGATCTCGACGGAGAAACGCTCGGCGTACTCGGTGTGTTTTTCGATTGGGGCCCGCAGGCTGAATCTATAGTTTCAAAAGAACCGACACTAAGCGCCGAAGAATGGAAAAGAACGCGCGTTATGCTTCTCGACAAAAACTTCAGGATCATTGCTGCGTCGGATAATATTGACATTTACAAGACTTTTCCCTTAGCTGTTGAAGGAAGCAAACGGGCCTATTTGGATGAGCAAGGCAACACAGTCGCTTACGCCAAGACGCTTGGCTATGAAGAATATGACGGGCTTGGCTGGTACGGCGTCGTCGTCCAAAAGCCGGTTAGCAAAGACGAAATCCTGAAAAGCATTTAGATCTTCTGGGCCTCATCAACGGATTCAGAACCGGCCTCAAGAGTAACTTTGACGTTGCTGTCACTTTGTTGCGATTTTTTGAAAACGTGATTTATTTCCGCCCCGAGCAGTATAATCATAGCGCTCATCCAGAACCACAGCAGCAAAATGATAATCGCGCTTATTGAACCGTAAGTTTCGTTGTAGCTGCCGAAATTGGTAACAAATAAAGAAAAAAGGCTTGAAGCCGTCACCCAGATCAATGTGGCATAGAAAGAACCTCTGCTTATCCATCTCCACTTAAATTTCGGGTGGCATGGCGCGAAGGAATATAAAACTTCAAGGCCTAATAAAGCGGTGAAAAACAGGAGTGGCCATCTGAGTTTAAGATAAATGTCAGGCGTTAAACCCGGGATCTCCACGATATTGAAAAAAGCCGGAAGAACCGCAATAACCGACAGCGCCATTAAAAGAAAAACCATCAGCCCGAGTGTCAGGATAAAACCCGTCAATGTAAGTTTAACAACACCACGCGTTTCTTTGCGGTTATAGGCGATGTTCAGACCTTTTATAAGAGCGCCGACTCCTTTCGTGGCACTGTAAATTGCAAACAAAGTGCTGATAAGAAAGCTTAAGCCCAAAGCACTTCCGCTGGCTTGAAGCAGAATTGTAATTTGTTTTGTAAAAATGGATAGCGCTTCAGGTGGCAAAAAGCGTGACAAAATAGTGATTTGATCTTCAATAAAATGCGGATCGGAAAAAATACCATAGAGAGATATTGCCGCTGCCAATGCCGGAAAAGATGCCATCAAAAAATAGAACGCCACCCCGGCAGCTAAAAGCCCGAGATAGTCTTCATTGATGTTGTTATAGAGATCAATAAATTTAGATAATTTTTGTTTCCACATAATATATACTCATTCAGCTGCTTCCAGAGTATGAGCCGCGTCCGAAACATGAAATTCGACGGATTCGGTTCCGTTCCATTCATTGATCTTGAATTGGCCCATTAAATGAATGCTTTGCCCCTTACCTTTTAATAACGCCTCACCGAGCGGTGTATCTGCAGATTTAAACGCCATAGCCTTCATTCTGGTTCCACCCTCAAGATCGGATAATTGTAGCCTGACGTGATCGGTTCCTACGATATCGACATTGACGATCTTTACATGGGATAAAACAAAGCGCGGTTCAGGGTTTGCCTGCCCAAATGGGCCGACATTATTTTCGAGTAATCTAACAAAATCAGGACGCAGCCCCCTGATACTAGCGATGCCATCGACAGTTTCTTCCGATACTAACGTTTCTTTGCCTTCCAGAATTTTCAACGCATGCTCGCGAAAGAATTCACGAAGAGCATCTATGTTTTCTGGATAGACCGTAAAACCTGCTGCCATGGCATGACCGCCGCCTTTTGTGACGAGTCCCGCTTCTTTTGCTGCCATAAATAAAGCCGCCATATTGAACCCCGGAACTGAACGTCCGGAACCCCGGCCTTCTAATCGTCCATCCATTCCCGGCGCGAAAGCGATGGCGCAGGCAGGCTTGCCAAAGCGTTCTTTGATCTGTCCTGCGACAAGACCGTTTAGACCGACATGCCATCCTTCGTTATGAACGAGAATAATCGGATCGTCTTTTAATCCGTTTTTTTCGACCATGTTAACCGCTTCGCGCATCATCTCTTTTTGAATGTCGCGGCGCTTAGTGTTGCAGTCATTCAGCAGCCAAGCCAGATTTTTTGCTTCTTCTGGATCTTCGGAAGATAAAAGCTGAGCGCCGAGATCTGATTTGTGAACACGGCTTCCGGCGTTGATGCGCGGCCCTAAAATAAATCCGGCATCAGTAGGCGTTGGCGTTTTTTTAATATTTCCGACTTCACAAAGAGCTTTAAGCCCAACATTATTATGCAGGGCCATCTGTTCGAAACCGACTTTGACAAATAAACGGTTTGGGCCTGTCAGCGGAACCATATCGCAAACCGTGCCAAGCGCGACAAGGTCGAGCCAGTTTTTCAGCGGCGGTTCCGCTATGTTCTTATCTTTATAAAATCCCTTTTCGCGTAGCTTGATGTTAATCGCAACGCACGCCAGAAACGTCACGCCGCAGGCGGCCAGCATATCAAGACCACTATCGCAATCGGCGCGTTTAGGATTTATCAAATGCAGCGCCGGCGCCATTGTCTCGCCCGGCTCATGGTGATCGAGAATACAAACTTTAAGACCTGCATTATTCGCCTGTTCGATTACATCAAAAGACGTCGTTCCACAATCGGCCATTAAAACCATATCATGGCCCTGCGTTTTCAAATCATAGAGCGCCTTGATATTAGGGCCATAGCCTTCACTCATTCGGCACGGGATATAAATCGTCAAATCTTGCCCGATATGGCGAAAGAATTTTTTTAAAATTGCAGCGGAGGTGGAGCCGTCGACGTCGAAATCACAAAAAGCGGCGATTTTCGTACCATTGATAATTTCATCCGATACGCAATCGGCAAATTCTTTCATGCCTTTCAGGCAAAATGGATCGGGGAAGTCGCGCGCCAGTTTGGGATTAAGATAAGTATCTACTTTTTCATGCTCGACATTGCGCGAAACTAACAGTCGCGCAACAATTTCGGGGAGCTTATAATCACTCATCATACGCTGAATTTTCTCGTCATTCGACGCGGGGAATATCCATCGCGATTGCATGATCGACTGATGAATTCTAGGATTACTCATGATTTTCTATTAAAATTATGTGTGCTGTCTATATACCGGACTGTACCTGACTTTGAGCGCATGACGATGGACTGCGTCGTCGCCCCTCCGGGAAAACGGCGCACCCCTTTGAGCATCGTACCATCTGTTACACCCGTGGCCGCAAACATGACATTATCCGGCTTAGCCAGATCGTTAGTCGTATAAATGCGGTTGAAATCGGTAATGCCGACTTTACGCGCGCGCTCTTTCTCGCCGTCATTGCGGAATATAAGGCGACCTAAAATCGACCCGCCGACACATTGAAGGGCCGCTGCCGCCAAAACGCCTTCCGGTGCTCCGCCTGTGCCCATATAGACATCGATCCCCTTATCCGGATCTGTCGTCGCGATAACACCGGACACATCACCGTCTTGTATCAGCATAATGCGGGAACCCGCTTCGCGAACGGCTTTGATCAGCTCAGCATGGCGTGGACGATCAAGAATACAAACCAGTAATTCCTCAACGGCAGCGCCTTTTAACTTTGCGATCTTTCTGAGAACTTGCTGTGGCGGCGCATCCAGATCATCCGGCTCCAGGTCAATCCCCGGTCCAGCCGCAAGCTTCTGCATATATACATCCGGTGCATTTAGAAATCCTCCTTCATCTGCTAAAGCTAAAACAGCGAGCGCATTCTGACCGCCGCAGGCGCAAATCGTCGTACCTTCCAACGGATCAAGCGCAATATCAACATGCGGTCCTTGACGGTTACCGACTTCTTCGCCGATATAAAGCATCGGCGCTTCATCACGCTCTCCTTCTCCGATAACAACACGTCCGGAAATAGAAAGTGAATTGAGTGTTAAGCGCATTGCATCAACAGCAGCGGCATCCGCCGCCTTTTCATCGCCGCGGCCGACGAGCATCGAAGCCGCCAAAGCTGCGGCTTCCGTTACCCGAATAGCTTCAAGCGCAAGGTTGCGATCCATGGTTTCAGAATATGAAGGTTTGGAGAGATGGTCTTTCATGTTTGGAATCATGAGAACATCATAGAAACAAGCCCAAGGTTTCTCAACTTAAATAGAAGGCTATTCACATATTAGAGCAATATTCTTTGCAATATAACAGGCGCACTAGAAACGCTTGCTAAGGCTTCGATCATTTTTGCCGCCTCATTCAGATTACGGCGCTTGGCTTCATGGGTTGTAAGAACGACACTGACTTTCTGCCCCGGATCGCGGCCCCGCTGGATAAGGCTTTCAATTGAAATATTATAATCCCGCAAAATAGCCGCGACATCCGCGATGACACCCGGCTGATCGAGAACATCCAGACGGATATAATATTCACCCGTTTTCTCTTCGGGGTTTATCATTTCCGCTTTTTTGAGACCTTGCACCGGCCTGCCGAATGGTGCAGTTGTATTATTTCTTGCCAGATCGATCAAATCGGCAACAACCGCCGAAGCCGTAGGCCCCGCGCCCGCTCCGCGCCCTTCGATAAAGCTGGAACCCGCATAATTACCTTCCGTATACACGGCATTTAAAACGCCATGCACATTTGCAAGAGATGCGGTCTTTGGAATAAGGCAAGCTTCGACCACCTGAATAATACGGCCTTCGGAATCCATATCCGCCTGCCCGAGTAATTTAATCCGATAACCTAGTTCATCAGCGGATTGGATGTCCTGCGCAGTAATCATTCGAATACCTGAAATACTTACCGACTGGATATCCGGCACTACGCCAAAAGCAAGCGCCGTTAAAAGGCTAAGCTTATGGGCTGTATCGCCGCCATCGACATCCAGTGACGGCTCGGCTTCCGCGTAACCCTTTTCTTGCGCTTCTTTGAGAACATCATCGAAATCCCGGCCCGTATCCTCCATCGTGCTGAGGATGTAATTACAGGTGCCGTTCAGGATACCGTAGAGCTTCTTGATTTTATTGGCAGCCAAGCCTTCGCGCAGCATCTTGACAATCGGAATACCGCCGGCAATGGCGGCCTCGAACATAAGCGGCGCCTTATTCTCTTCACTGATTTTAGCTAATTCCAAGCCGCAACAGGCCAAAAGTGCTTTATTGGCTGTGATAACGGCCTTGCCGTTCTCAAGAGATCGTTTAACGAGCGAATAGGCCGGATCACCTTCACCGCCCATCAGTTCTACAATAACATCGGCCTCGGCATTAGCGATATCTAAAGGATTTTCAAACCATTGAAGGCCGGATATTTCAATTCCGCGATCTTTATTTTTATTTCTTGCTGAAACCGCGACAACTTCGATGGTGTGGCCAGTATGCGCTTCGATCTCCGCTTTGTTTTCCTTTAAAAGCTTGACGACTCCTGCGCCAACTGTGCCCAGCCCGGCAATGGCGACTTTTAGATTACTCATTTAACAGGATTACCATTGCTGTCGAAAGGCGATGGAAAACCACCCTGCAAACTTGTTGGAGGTTGCAAAGGCGGCAGCGGCGCGGCCTGAACTTCGTTCACTTCCATCGTATCAAGACTGTAAATCGTTACGCTAGGATCGTTTACCAGGACATTCGGATTGCCCGGTATCGGTGACAAAGCGCGCCCGGTTGTCGGATATTCTGCGGTTGGAAGAAAATCAGTTCCCGGCTGGTAAAGATCAACTGCACCGTTTGACAAACCGCGCCCTGTGGTAAGAAAATCCTGTTTTACGGGTGCAGGCTTTGGCTGTGTCGTTTCGGCTGTTTGACATGCCGTCAGCGCCAATAAAATAAGTAAAGAAAAAAGCGGTTTCACGGAGTTTCTCCAAGAATGGTCTAAGAATGGCACTATCGTGGCGCAACTATGTTTTATTGGCAAGGGGCAAGGCTTATCAAGCCACGTATTTTTTGATAGGTTGAGAGCGAATTTAACGGTATGAAAGCAGATGACATCCAAAAAGCCTTCTGATAAGCCCACCGGCGCCAAATCTTACAAATTAGACCCTGTTACGTTCTCTCATCAGATGACGGAGCTTTTCGACAGGTTGGGACCTCTGGTTAAAGAATATCAGGAAAAGCAGCAGCAAGAATCTACTCCTGACCCACTTAATATGCAGCCCGCTTTAAAAAAATTATATGAGAGTGCTTTGCAAAACCCGCAAAGCCTGGTCGATTTGCAACTTGAATATATGCAGAGCCTTTATCAGTTGTGGCAGGAAACCAGCAAAAAATTCCTTGGTGAAGAGAGCGAAGAAATCATAAAGCCCGATAGCGGCGACAAGAGATTTAAAGATCCCCTATGGAATGAAAATGCCGGATTTGATTTTATCAAACAATCCTATTTGCTGACATCGCAGGTATTGAAGAAATATGTTCACAACGCGGAAGGTCTCAATAAGCGCGAAAAAGCAAAACTTGATTTCTACACGCGGCAATTTGTCGATTCCATGGCCCCGACTAACTTCGCCCTGACCAATCCCGTTGTTCTGAGAGAAACCTTGGATTCCAAAGGCCAGAATCTGGTGAAGGGGTTTGAGAACCTGATTGACGATCTGGAACGCGGCAACGGCGAATTACAGATCAAGAAAACCAATTATGACGCGTTTGAGATTGGCAAGAATTTGGCTGTAACGCCCGGTAAAGTTGTTTATCAAAACGATCTGATGCAGCTTATCCAGTATACGCCGAGCACCGAGCAAGTATTTGAAACGCCCTTGCTGATCGTTCCGCCATGGATCAATAAATATTATATTCTTGATATGCGCCCTGATAATTCCTTTGTGAAATGGGCAGTTGATCAAGGGCATACTGTCTTCGTTATTTCATGGGTGAACCCGGGACAAAACCTCGCGGGAAAAACATTCTATTCCTATATCGAGGAAGGCATTCTTTCTGCGCTGGGTGAAATAGAAAAAATAACAGATCAGAAAAAAAGCAACGTTGTCGGCTATTGCATCGGCGGAACGTTACTCGCTTCCGCGCTTGCCTATATGGCGAAAAAAGATAATCAGCAGCGCATCGCCTCGGCGACGTTCCTGACAACGCTCATTGACTTTTCAGATGCAGGCGATCTTGCCGTCTTTATCGATGATGAACAACTGGATGCTCTCGATAAAAAAATGTCGGAAAAAGGCTATCTTGAAGGTAGCGAGCTTCGAAATACGTTCAGCCTTCTCCGCGCCAATGATTTGATCTGGTCTTATGTCGTCAATAATTACATGCTCGGCAAAGAGCCATTCCAGTTCGATCTTCTTTACTGGAATGACGACTCTACCAATATGCCAGCCGCCATGCATAGTTTTTACCTGCGAAAAATGTATCGTGAAAATCTTCTCTGCAAGCCGGATGCCATGACGCTAAACGATACGCCGATCGATCTGCGCAAAGTAAACGTGCCGTCTTATTTCCTCTCTACCAAGGAAGATCATATCGCCCCCTGGAAATCAACTTTCGAGGGAATGCGCAATATTGGCGGCGACAAAACATTTACGCTGTCCGCTTCGGGCCATGTCGCCGGTGTCGTCAATCCGCCAGCGGCTGGGAAATACCAATACTGGACATCCCATATCGATAATAAAGATAAGCCGGATGACTGGCTGGAAAGAGCTTCGCTAAGTGACGGCTCCTGGTGGCCGCATTGGGCAAAGTGGCTCGAAGACTTTTCCGGCAGTAAAATAAAATCAAGAACTCCACAAAACGCCCTTGAAGATGCGCCGGGAAGTTATGTCAGGATGAAAGCTAACTAACCACTACCTGTTTTCCCCGCGAAAGCGGGGATCTCAATGATTACAGAGCCAGATCCCCGCTTTCGTGGGGAAAGCATTATTGGAAGGAGTGTCATTTATACTCCCTACTCAATCTAACATATCGCTCTGCCGAAAATTTCAGGAATTTAATTTCTTCTTCAGTAAGATTACGCATAAACTTCGCCGGACTTCCGCCCCATAACTGATGTGAAGGAATTCGTTTTCCCGGCGTTACAAGGGCACCAGCCGCAACCATCGCTTCGTCTTCAACAATCGCGTCATCCATCACACAGGCCTGCATACCGATAAATGCGCGATTACCAATTGTGCAGGCATGCAATAAAGCGCAATGGCCGACCGTTACATCATCGCCGATATAGGTCCCTTGGGTTGTCGATGAGACATGAATGATCGAGCCGTCCTGAATATTTGTCCGCTCCCCTATTTTGATATCGTTGACGTCGCCACGCAAAACGCAATTATACCAGACACTGCTTTCCGCGCCGATTTCCACATCGCCGATGATTACGGCGTTTTCGGCGATAAATGTCGTTTTATCCATAGCAGGAAGAATATTTTTAAATTTTTTAATCATGACGATTGACATTAAAAACCAAAACTCATTACCATGACAGTGAAAGTTTTACTTTCCGCGGCATTTGAAGGGTAGCTTGCACCGCGTTAATAAAGCTAAAGCACTGCGTAACTGCAGACCCATAACTATGGTTGGGGCCTGCATTTTTTATGTCTCCCAATCTTATTGCTTAAAGGAGACTAAAAATGACCCGAGCTATCCCTCAAAAATCCTTAACGATCAGCTTTCTGCAAGTGCACCAGCTAGATAACACATCGCCCTTATCCGGCGCCTATCTGGATATTCCCCTGATAAGCAATGATCAACCAGACAGGATACGTTTCCATGTAAGTTGTGATGCTTATATCGTTCACGACCTGCTACGTCAGGGCGAGAACTTCAAGAGCGTTAACGTTAGCGAGATTGTTACAGAAAAAGGATATTCATACGCTAATGAGAACTATGGTTTACTAGATGTCGTAGATCCATTTTATGATGTTTATAAGACAGACATACCCGGCATCTATCAAACGATAGAAGATACCGTTTCCATTACGCTCGCATTAACAGATGCAGTACATAGCAAGCGGGCCACTCTCATCCATCAATGGCCTGATCAAAAAACTGTCACAAGGACTTTTGAACAATGTGGGAATGCTTACGATGCCAATCATGAGGCCTTCAAGCATTTCCATTTTGGCATATAGAACCGAATAAAAAAGGCTCCAAACGGAGCCTTTTTCGAATTCGATATAAAAGTAAGCTTAACGCTTGACCCATTGTTTTGCACGACGGGCTTTGTGAAGACCGACTTTTTTACGCTCAACGGAACGCGCATCACGTGTCAGCATACCGGCAGCTTTCAACGGGCTGCGCAGAGCAGGATCGAAAAGTTGCAGCGCTTGGGAGATACCGTGACGGATCGCGCCGGCCTGGCCTGACAGACCGCCGCCTTTGACCGTGCACATTACATCAAAGCGGTTTACTTGACCGGAGATGAAGAATGGCTGGTTCAAAACGAGCAAGTGTGTCGGACGACCGAAATAAGCTTCCTGTGTTTTGCCGTTGACGACAACTTTACCGGAACCTGCCTTGATCCATACGCGGGCAGTTGCGTCTTTACGACGACCTGTTGCGTAAGAACGGCCTTGAGCGTCTTTCTTGGATTGACGTGGCGTACCGTCAGCAGCCGCTTGCGCGTTTGTCTGACCGGATGGAGCCGCCGTAGCCGCTGGAGCAGAAGCTGTAGGTGAAGCTTGTGCCAGATCTTTCAGATCAGTAACGGCCTCTGTTTTTGGTTTACGTGGTGCCATGGTGATTACCTCTTATTCTTTGCGTTCATACCGGCAACATCCAAAACAGTTGGATTTTGCGAAGCGTGAGGATGTTCGGAACCTGCGTATACTTTCAAGTTTTTCAAAATATCGCGGCCCATAGTGTTCTTAGGCAGCATACGGCGAACGGCGTTTTCAAGAACGCGGTTCGGGAAGCGACCGTTCAGAATCTCGTTCTGAGTACGCTCTTTAATCCCGCCGACATATCCTGTGTGCCAGTAGAAGATCGATTGATCGCCTTTTTTACCTGTGATTTTTACTTTTTCTGCATTGATCACGATGATGTTGTCACCTGTATCCATATGCGGAGTGAAGATCGGTTTGTGCTTGCCACGGAGACGCATCGCAATGACTGTCGCAAGACGGCCGAGGACAACGCCCTCAGCATCAACGACGAACCATTTTTTCTCAATCTCTGAAGGCTTGGCGGAGTAAGTTTTCATCGCCTTATGTTCCTTGTTTAGTGTTAATTCGATGCGGTGTTATGCCTGACACATCACCTTAAGTCAACAAAAACAATGACTTTTTATATATGGTATTATTATACCAGTATTTACCCCTCCCGCAGGCGGAGCCCAGATTCCCGCTTTCGCGGGAAAAGCACTTTATGTAAGGTGTGCGCATGAAAACCCTTTCCGAAATCCCCTCTTTCCTGCCAAATCATTATAAAGGCAAAGTCCGCGATACGTTCGATTTAGGCGACGGGCGTATGGTTTTTGTGACTTCTGACCGCCTGAGCGCGTTTGACCGCGCGATTACCGCCGTGCCTAATAAAGGGGCTATTTTGAACGGCATCGCCCAATTCTGGTTCGACCAGACCAAGCATATTCTGCCCAATCATGTTATTTCCATTCCTGATCCGAATGTGATGATCGTGAAGAAGCTCAATATGCTCCCCGTGGAAGTCGTCGTCCGCCGCTATATGACAGGCACCACCGGAACGTCGATCTGGACCAAATATAGAAACGGCGAGCGCGAAATGTATGGGCACAGCTTCCCCGAAGGCATGGTCAAAAATCAGGAATTACCTGAAACTATTCTGACCCCCACAACAAAAGGTAAAACCGACGACCCGATTTCCGGAGAGGAAATCGTAAAAACAGGTCTCGTTTCAAAAGAACTATGGGCGCAGACAGAAAAAGCCGCCCTCACCCTTTTCGCACGCGGGCAGGAAATCGCCGCAAAACAAGGGCTGATCCTTGTCGATACGAAATATGAGTTCGGTACGGATGAAAACGGCGTTCTGCATCTCGCCGATGAAATTCATACGCCTGATAGCAGCCGCTACTGGGTCGCTGCTACATATCAGGAACGCTTCGATAACGGCGCAGAACCCGAAGGCCTTGATAAGGAATTCGTCCGTAAATGGCTGGTCGAGCGAATGGAAGACGCCTACACATCTCCTCTTCCAGAAATTACCGATGCAGATAACGAAATGTTCAGCCGGAAATATGCTGAGCTTTATCAGCGCGTGACAGGCGGAGAATTTAAAGCTGAAGACACGGACATTCCTGTCATGGAGAGAATCCAGAAGAACCTTAAAGAAAAAGCCGCTGTTTAAGCGGCTTTTAATCAATCAAACATATCAAGTATAGACTTTAGCTTACTTTTCTTTTTGTATTTATACTTATGGTAGTCGTCGTAATCATCGTCGTCGTATTTCTTATATGATCTCTTGTAAGTCGGCGGCATTGCGTGACGCGGCTCATCCTCATAATAATCGCCCGGAAGATTTTTTAGGGCTTTCTGCTGTTTGAATTCCTTGAAATCGTCATCGCTGTCATCAACAGCGTCCTGAATATGGGCCATAAGCTTTTCCAGTTCCCCCTTATCGAGCCAGATGCCCCCTGTCGTCGGGCAAACATCGATCTCAATCCCGTATCGATTGATCTGTTTCATCGGCGAACCGTCTATCGGTGAAACTAAAAGCGGCATCTAAAATCCTTTCGTTAACATTGACGGAGAAATAGATTTTTGTTCTATAATTTCAAGGCCGCCTTTATTTTATGCGGTAGAAAGGATTGGGCAGTAGAAAATCCTTTTCATGCGCGCCGCCCCCCTTTAAGTCGCTGGGCTGGTCGCCGATATTTGCGATGATCGTAAAACCTCGCGCCTCGATTTTGGCCCGCTCCGGCGCTTTATAAAGATCGGCTGTTGCCGTTTTTGTGCCAGATGCACGCAAGACAAGTCCCGACCAACCGTGATATCCCGCGTCCTTCAAATTGCTCTCTGTTACAGCTCGCTCGCGCTCCATCCTGCCTGTAATAAAGAACACAGATATGTTTTGAGATTTTGCTGTTTCAAAGAGCCTTAATGTCGAAGAGAATGCTTTGGCTTTTCCCGAGCTCTTCCAGCCGTCCAGCCCGCACGGACCTTTCTCAAGATTTTCACACGGCCCAGGCAAATAGAAAGCATAATCATTCGCTTTTAATTGGGGCCAGTTAGAAAGCGAGGTTTCGTCAATATCAAGCACGATTGCCGGATTTTTGACTTTCGAAGATTGGGCGATGATATGTCGCTCTGCCTTGCCGATCACCACATTGAAGTCATGCTCATATTTTCCCGACTCTTTATACTGGGTAACCTGTGTTTTCAGCTCGCCTATGTTTTGTGGAGCCGTGGCGCAGGCAGTAAAACAAGAAACAAGAATCGCTAAGAATACCGGTTTTACAAAATGCATGCTTCTTCCTTTTGAATTTATAACCGGCAGTACTTTTCCCAGCATGGTAATTGCGCTATATAATGCCTGAAACAACATTCAAGGACCAGCCATGAAACCATATTTTTTAGCATCTATTGCCATTGCCGCCGTCACCCTCGCCGCCTGTGCCAGCAATGACGACCCATACTACAAAACCAAAATTTCAACGCCGAATATCGTCGCCGGATGTAAATATATCGGCAATATTTCCAGCAGCTCGCAAAATTACGGCTTCTTCAATGAAACGGCGAATGAGCAGCGTATAAAAAATGCTAAAAAATCAGGTTATAATCTCGGCGCAACAGATATCGTTTTAGACCCGGCAATAGAGAACGGAAATACGACGATTACCAACGGCAAAGCCTATGTTTGCCCGGGCAATTAATTTATAGCGTGGCTTAAAAATCAAAGAGGCCGGAAGGCCTCTTTTTTTTATGACGAAGCATGTGGTCGGAATGACAGGATTTGAACCTGCGACCCCTTGCCCCCCAGGCAAGTGCGCTACCAGGCTGCGCTACATTCCGCTCGGTGTGGTTTTAAGGTATATTTAGCAAAGTGGCAATAAACATATGTCACCTTGAGTGGGCAGGGCCAGAATAAATTATTTAAGCCGCGTTTTTCTTATCTTCGTTTAACAAGTCACGCATCTCTAAGAGATCATCAAGCAGAGATTGCAGAACGACTTTCTGATCATCATTGAGCATGATTTTTGGAGCTGCCTGATTAGCAGGCTCCTGGTTGGGCGCCTTAACTTGCGCCGTTACTCCGTGAACTTGCGTCGGCTGTTCTCTTCGCTGTTCGGCCAGAACCGCATTCTTGCTGACACCTTTCAGGAGTTTTTGAACGCCCTTGATGGTGTAGCCGTCAGAATACAGCAAGTGGTGAATCTTTTTCAAAAGCGCGACATCTTCCGGACGATAGTAACGACGCCCGCCGCCGCGCTTCATCGGTTTAATGCTGGAGAATTTTGTTTCCCAGAAACGAAGCACGTGCTGCTGGACGCCCAGATCGTCGGCGACTTCGCTGATGGTACGGAATGCGTTTTGCGCTTTTTTATCTTCGGATGCCATTATTTAAACTCGTCTTCGTCAGAAATTGTCGGGGTGATGCCGTTCATGCGGTCTTTGAGAACATGGGAAGCACGGAAGACCAGAACTTTACGCGGCGTAATAGGCACTTCGATCCCTGTTTTCGGATTGCGCCCGATGCGCTCGCCTTTTTGGCGGAGGGAGAAGCTTCCGAAAGAAGAAATCTTAACCGTGCTACCTTTGATAAGCGCATTGGCGATTTCATCCAGTACGGTTTCGACTAGGGCCGCCGATTCATTGCGCGAAAGCCCGATCTGTTGATAGATCGACTCCGCTAAATCCGCCCGCGTGATGGTTTTTGTGCTCATACGCCTATCCTGTTCAATTGAGATATAATGAGCCTAGCGATTCATTTAAGAGGCGTCAATTACCGAAAAAGCGATTCAAATCAAAGTATTAACAGGTTTTGCTAATGTCACCCAATTTGGGCTAGAAACGTACCAGAGCTGCGCCCCAAGTCAGGCCACCACCGAGGGCTTCCATGAGTAATAATTGGCCTTTTTTAATGCGCCCGTCACGGACCGCTTCATCTAAAGCCAAGGGAATAGAGGCAGCAGAGGTATTTCCATGTTTTTCAACAGTTAATACGACTTTGCTTATATCCATGTTTAACTTCTCAGCCGTGGACTGGATAATACGTATATTGGCCTGATGCGGAACCAGCCAATCGATTTCTTCTGAAGTGATATTATTGTGTTCAAGCGTTTCATTAACAACTTCAGCCATCAAATTGACAGCGTTTTTGAAAACTTCCTTGCCCTGCATGACGATCTTACCAGCCTGCCCGGTCGTTGACGGACCGCCATCGGTGTAGAGAATATCAGTCAGCGTGCCGTTCGCATGAAGATGCGTCGATAAAACGCCGCGATCGTCCTTACCACCTTTTTCTTCGGAGGCTTCCAGAATAACCGCCCCTGCTCCATCCCCGAATAGCACACAAGTCGTACGGTCGGACCAGTTGAGGATTGCCGACATTTTTTCGGCGCCTATTACCATGATACGCCTCGCTTGGCCCAAACGGATAAAGTTGTCAGCGACAGCCATCGCATAGACAAAGCCTGTGCAGACCGCCTGAACGTCAAAGGCGATACCACCCGTATTCATGCCAATGCCCGTCTGTACGCGTACTGCTACGGAGGGGAATGTCTGATCCGGCGTAGTTGTTGCCACGATCACCGCATCAATATCGGAAGCTTGCAAATTAGAAGCCTCGAGAGCGCGTTTTGCAGCGCGGATAGCTAGGTCACTGGTTGCCTGACCTTCGGCGGCAACGCGGCGTTCACGTATACCGGAACGCTGAACAATCCATTCATCGGTCGTATCGACGATACTTTCCAAATCCTTATTGGTGACGATACGATCAGGCAAATAAGAGCCTGTGGCAACGATAATGGAACGGATCATTCTAAGAAACTTTCGCCACTTCAGAAGGCGGTACAATGAATGACTCTTGAGTCATGACTTGTTGAATTTCTTCCGCCACGCGCTTGTTAAATCCGTTAGTTGAGAGATCGGCGGCAACCTTTATTGCATTGGCAAACCCGACCGCATCCATGCTGCCATGCGACTTTACACAAATTCCGCTGAGACCCAGAAACATGCCTCCATTATAGAGGCGCGGATCCATACGGTTTTTGACTTTTTTCAATGCACCGGAGGCGAGAATAGCCCCGACAAAAGAAAGCGGCGATGATTTTAAAGATGATTTCAGAATAAAGCTGGCGAGCTTGCCAACGCCTTCGGCAACTTTGAGCGCGACATTGCCCGTAAAGCCGTCTGTGACGACGACATCGACGGTGCCCGCGGTGATATCGTTACCTTCGACGAAGCCGTAATATTTACCGGGGAATTTTACCTGCTGAAGAACGGCCTGCGCTGCGCGGATTTCTTCATGGCCTTTCATATCTTCAGAACCGACATTTAAAAGCCCGACTGTCGGGTTTGGAATATTTTCAACGACGCGCGCATAGACGGAACCGAGGACCGCGAATTGCACGAGAATTTCAGAATCGCATTCGAGATTGGCACCAAGATCGAGAACGACCGTCTGGCCTTTAATCGTCGGGAATACGCTGGCAATCGCCGGACGGTGAATGCCAGGCAGCGTGCGCAAAACCATTTTCGCCATCGCCATCAGCGCACCTGTATTACCGCCGGAGACGATACAATCGGCGCGGCCTTCGGACACAGCATTGATCGCAAGCCGCATGCTGGAATCCCTGCCCGACCTTAAAGCCTGACCAGGTTTTTCATCGGCAGAGACCGCTTTATCCGTATGGGAAATTGTGGATACGCGTGCAAGCTGCGGGTATTTATCGAGGCATGGTTGAATTTTTGTCTGGTCGCCAAAAAAGATAAAGCTCGCCATCGGGCGATCTTTCAGGGCGAGCGCGGCACCCGGCACGACGACTTCGGGACCGAAATCGCCACCCATGGCGTCTAAAGCTATCGTGACTGATTTATTCAAGGGATGACTGCCTTCTTACCGGAAAGGAATTTGGCGCGATTATAGGCTTGGCGTCAAAAAATAAAAATAGGGCTGCACAAGTAATACAGCCCTGATTTTATGGGAGATAAATTTAGTCTTTAACTTCGATGACTTGCTTGCCACGGTACATGCCGGTCTTCAGATCGACATGGTGACGGCGGGATGGTTCGCCAGTTGTCTTGTCTTCCGACCAGTTATATGGGGTCAGAGCGTGGTGAGCGCGGCGCATATCGCGCTTGGATTTCGATGTTTTCTTCTTTGGAACAGCCATAGGGCACCTTTAATTCTTTAGTTGTGGGCAGTTTCTATAGGAATCGCTTTTGAAAGGCAAGAATATTAGTAAATTAATTGTTTGACATAATGCTTAGTTTTATTTATTGTTTATAAAATTTTACAGGAGAGATTCAAAATGAGTACAACATCGCAAGTTATAAGTTTAGCTTCTACTTTCATGGGCGCAGGTGGCTGCGCAGTTATGGCATTTTGGAATGCAGAAGATGGTAAAAAGAAAGCGGTTGCTTGTTTTGCTGGAATGGCTCTCTCCGGGGCAGGCTTAGGATGCTTTCAAGCAAAGGATTTAATAGATAATATTGAGGCTTCTTCAAAAGTTCTTACATGTGAAGATGTTCCCGGGCAATGCCAAGCTCCTGTATATCTAGATTCAAAATCGCCTGCACCTTTTTAATCCTTAGGGCGCCAATCCTTAAGCGCCGCAAACGGATTGAGCTTCATCGGATTCTTGGCTTCTTTCGGCTCTTCTACCTGAACGCTGTAAGTAATACCCTCTTTCGTCGGATAAGGTGGAATAGCCAGTGACAGATATTGCGTTACCAGATCAGCCACATCCACCGCGCCATTAATCATCGGCTCAGGATCTTCGGATTCATCGAGCATCGGGATATCCATCAGCTCTTTTTTACTTTGCGCTTCGTACTGGGCTTTCTTGAATGAAATCGCCTGATTTTCATCGGCATACCAGGCTTCAAACTCATCCTGTATAGAAGTCTCAACCGGCTCCAGCGTCATCACGCAGGCCTGTTTAATCCTGGCTTCCAATTGCCCCTTGATATGTACGATATGCGCGTTTTCTCGGCTTAAATTAAGCGTCGCTTTTAAATCTTTCAGTTCGATGATCTCAAGCTGCTTGGCAAGAGCTTTGCGCTTCTCGGCATCGGGCGATATTTCCATTTTCTTTCCCGATTGAGGAACATCTTCCGCCCTGACTGGAAAAGACCATACGATTTCAGGTAATTTTGCTGATTTGGGCATCAGGATCTCCTATAGGTAAATTCGCAAAAGACATCTGGCCATATAGCATATCGGCCAGATTTTGCACTTCGAAGTCTTTACGGCAAGCCAACACATAATC
>QFOT01000012.1 GCA_003241285.1 Micavibrio aeruginosavorus | reverse complement strand
CGGGGCGATGATCGTTGCCGGGCCGGAAGGGTTTAGAAAAAGCGCCTATCGAAAATTCAATATCAAGACAGCTGCGAAATCCGATGATTTTGGCATGATGCGCGAAGTTATTACGCGCCGCTTTTCCCGTGCCTTGTCGGACGAAGTTGACAAGCAGGGTGAAGACTGGCCGGATCTGATTTTAATCGATGGCGGGTTGGGGCAGCTCTCCGCCGTGCAGGAAATTTTAAAAGAGCTGAATATCGAAGACGATGTGTGCGTGGCGAGTATAGCCAAGGGTCCGGACAGGAATGCGGGCCGCGAGAAATTCTTCATGCCCGGCAAGGACATGTTTCAGCTCCCGGTCAATGACCCAGTCCTTCATTACCTGCAAAGATTGCGCGACGAAGCGCATCGTTTTGCCATCGGCGCACACCGCACGCGCCGGATCGGGCAGGTCGGTGTGTCGGTTTTAGATGAAATTCCGGGTATTGGTGCCAATCGCAAGCGGGCGCTGCTGAACCATTTCGGATCGCCCAAGGCGGTGCAGGAGGCGGGGCTGCCTGATCTGGAGCGAGTGGACGGGATATCCCGCTCGGTAGCGCAAAAGATATATTCTTTCTTTCACCAGACCTCGTAAGCTGTTGTTTCAAAAAGACAATGAAAACCCATTAAAACTTATTGCAGGGCAGTTAAAACCCATGCTAGGGTCCCTAAATCCAAGGATCACGGCCCTTTTAGGGCATAGTTTGGTAGACAAGGAATTGTCAGGAAATTCAAAGCGTTAGTTTTGTATTTTCACGTCCTGAAATAAAAAAGCAAAGAGGGTTCTCTAGATATGTTTCACCGTCCAAATCCATCCAGCAATAACGCAACGCCAACCCAACCGGAAAAAGAATCCATGACAACAGCAACAACTCCAGAATCCAGTTCTGACACAGCGGCAGCGGCAACAAGCGCTGTCGATATCCCGACATCCGGCAATCCGTTCTAGCGCACAACACCTGCTTCAGCTCCATCCCGTCCTGCTGTCCCATCTTACGGCGCGGCGCCTGGTTCATACCCTTCCTACGGTTCAACAGCCGTTGGCTCGTCTGCAACTGCTGCATCAGGCCGTCGTCTGGTTATCGGCAAAGGCATCACCATGTCCGGTGAAATAGAGTCTTGTGACCACTTGGTCGTCGAAGGAACAGTTGAAGCGGCTCTCAAAGGCGCAAACATTCTCGAGATCGCCGAAGAAGGTATGTTCTACGGTACAGTTGAAATCTCCGAAGCGACAATCGCTGGTAAATTCGAAGGCGACATCACCGTCAACGGTCGTCTGACGATCCGCGCAGGCGGCTCTGTCATCGGCGCAATCACCTATAAAGAGCTGGCTGTCGAAGCCGGTGCCATAATCGACGGTAAAATCAATCCAGTCGGCGGCAGCAAAGGAGCCTCCTCCGAAAAAAAGTCGCGTAACGGTAAAGCTTCTGCCAATCAGACAGAAGAATTACCGATGCTTCAACGCGCAGCTGGTTAATTCAGTCGAAAACAATTCAAAAAAGGCCGCTTAAGCGGCCTTTTTTTCGTTTTCAGGCAATATAACTTTTCCAGTTTTAAGCCAGGCTTTTCCAATAGGGCAGATATTATTCACGACGCAATTGGGACAATCCGGATTGCGGGCTTTGCAGACATAGCGTCCGTGTAGGATAAGCCAGTGATGGGAATGTTGGATAAATTCAGGCGGGATAACTTTCTCCAGTTTTTTTTCTACTTCCAAAACATTGTTACCCGGCGCAAGACCTGTGCGGTTGGAAACGCGAAAGACATGCGTATCAACCGCAATCGTCGGCTCGCCGTGAATGATATTCAAAAAAACATTGGCGGTCTTGCGCCCGACGCCGGGAAGTTCGGTCAACAGGTCGCGGTCTTTCGGGATTTCGCCTTCGTATTTATCGAGAAGCATATTTGAAAGCTTAAAGACGTTTTCGGCTTTCGTATTAAACAAGCCGACGGTTTTAATATATTCCTTGATGCCATCCGCGCCGAGCTTGGCCATTTTGGCAGGTGTATCCGCTTTCTTAAATAGACCGCGTGTCGCTTTGTTGACGCCTGCATCCGTGGCCTGTGCCGAGAGAACAACGGCGACCAGCAGCGTAAAAGGATTCACGTATTCCAGCTCGCCTTTCGGCTCGGGGTTTTGCGCCCGAAGGCGGCTAAAGAACTGATGGATATCGGCTTGTTTCATGCACTATATCTAACAAATATGCTTTCCCCGCGAAAGCGGGGATCTGACGCTGCTCATCAAGATCCCCGCTTTCGCGGGGAAAACAAGGCAATAGCAAGAATCGGATTGTTTCGCTGCCTGCCGATGGTAAATTGATATATGTCTCATATGCAAAAACTCGCTGCTGCTATCGACTATCTGGTCGCTCATTACCATGAGCAGCCGGAGCTTGATGCAGTGGCAAAGAAATTCGGATATGAGCCGACTTATTTCCAAAAAATATTTCAGGATCACGTGGGCTTAAGCCCGAAGAAATTCGTCCAGTATATGAGCCTGAAAACCGCGAAGGACTTTTTGCTTCAGGGCAGTACGACGCTGGATGCCGCCTATGAAGCGGGGCTATCGGGCAATGGCCGTTTGCATGATTTATTTGTCACTTGCGAAGCTGCGTCGCCCGGTGAGATTAAAAGCAAGGGGCAGGGATTAAAGGTACGCTACGGGGCGCATGCAACGCCGCTGGGTGAATTATTTGTCGCGCAAACCGAGCGCGGTATTTGCTGGCTGAGTTTTCAAATGGGCGGCACGCAGGAAAAATCCCTGGCACGCCTTCATAAACATTGGCAAAATGCAGAACTGATCGAAGACAAAGAGGCGGCTGAAGAAATCGCCGGCGATATAATTTCGATATGGAATGGTAAAGTTGAGAAGAATAAAAAAGCAAAGCTTCATCTTTTCGGCACGAATTTTCAAATTCAGGTCTGGCAAGCTTTGCTCAAAATCCCCTCAGGCTCGACGGTGAGTTATAATGCGATTGCGCAGTCTTTAGGTAAGCCTGATGCCAATCGGGCCGTCGGCACTGCGGTGGGAGCTAACCCGATTTCACTCCTCATTCCTTGTCATCGTGTCATTCAATCGACGGGAATTATCGAGAATTATGCATGGGGAAGTGAGCGGAAGAAGGCGATTTTGGGGGTGGAAATGGCGAATCCAAAGCTTTGAATGCTTCTCCCGCGAAAGCGGGGGGTCTGGTTCATCTCGTTCGAGATCCCCGCTTTCGCGGGGGAAACAAAGCTAAAAGATTTTAAGAAAATCATCCATCGTATAAAAACCCGGCTTTTGCGTAGCCAGCCATTTTGCGGTGGTAATCGCACCCTTTGCAAATAATTTACGGTCAGTGGCGCGGTGGGTGAGTTCAAGGCGTTCGCCTTCGCCGTAGAAATAAACCGTATGTTCTCCGACCACGTCGCCGCCGCGCATGACAGAGAAACCTATATCATCTGCTTTGCGCGCGCCGTTGCGGTCGATGGATTTGTGGCTTTCAAAATCAATTTGGCGACCTTCTGCCGCAGCTTTGCCTAGAGCGAGGGCAGTGCCGGACGGCGCATCTATTTTATGTTTATGATGGCTTTCCAAAATTTCAATCGCGTAATCATTGCCGAGAATGCCTGCCACTTTTTTTGTTAGTTGCACGAGCAGATTGACGCCGAGGCTGGTATTGGCGGAAAGCAGAATAGGAGCGGCCTCGCCAAATTTTTTAAGTTGATCGATTTGCTCTGGCGAAAACCCCGTGGTCCCGATCAGCAGAGCTTTTTTATTTTGTGATGCGAGTTGCGCGTGATGAAGCGAGGCTTCGGGAGAAGAAAAATCGATTACGATATCTGAAATTTCAAAAAGTTTTTCGGCGCTTAAATCGCTGTCGCGATCACAGCCGCCGGACAGGGAGAGGCTTTCAGAAGCTTCGACTTCCTGAACTAATAACTGGCCCATGCGGCCATTGCATCCGGCGATTCCAACTTTGATCATAATATTGTTATAAGTCTATCTCACTGAAAAACAAGGATAAATTCTTTTTCTTGCATGTTGCTGCCATTTTCGGGCAGTCTTTTGCCAACGAATAAAAAACAACGCGAGTTGGAACAGGATTTGGGGAACCAGAAAAGGGAAGAGGCGGACTCGGGGGAGGCCGCCTCTTTTTTATTAAAGGGAATTTGAATGAGTAAAATTGATTTTCATTTTATCAGACATGTTCCGGTTATAACGCCCGGTGCATATTGGTATGGCGAAGAGATTGAAATTGATCTGGATTCAGAAGCTGTAAAAAATCGCTTCAACTATCTTTCCGGATTTTTGCCTCATGCGCAAAAGACATGTCTTGTTATTTCATCACCTTACCCTCGTGCGCGGGAAACCGCTTCCGGCGTCTTAAAATCCTCTGATGATTTTAAGGTTATGTCCGGCTTTGCAGAACAGCAATACGGTGACATGAAAGACAGGCTGCATAAGGACATCAAACATGAGGATCATGTTATCGCTTATACGGGGGATACCTGGAACAATGCTCCGCGTAACGGCGAATCTTTGTCAATGTTTCAAGAGCGGGTCGCGTTAAGCATTGTCGGTACCGTAGAGCAGTTAGGTGATCATATAACCGACGTGATTGTCTTCTGTCATGGCGGCGTACAAATGGCAGCCCTTGCAAACGCCAAGGGCGTTACTATGCCTGAAATACGTCAGCTTAAGAAACAGGATAGCGGGCTCGAGTTTTCTTATATGTCCGTTCTAAAGCTTTCCTATGATCGCCTTACTAAAACATGGAGCGAGGATTTCTCCATTGATCAGGGACTGGGTAAAGTAATTACTCCTTCAGATCCTTCCAAAGGTCCTTCATTTTAGACAAAAATCCTTCCGATTCCGGCATGTGCTTTTTTCCGGATTTTTCGAGCGACAGGGAATCGTCCAACTGCTTCATCAGATCGATTTGTTTTTTATCGAGGTTATGCGGAATCTCGACGAAGATTTCGATATACATGTCGCCGCGTGAGGCGGAGCGCATGATGCTCATGCCTTTGCCTTTCAGGCGAAGCTGCTGGCCTGTCTGGGTTCCTGCCGGGATCTTGATGCTGGTGCGGGCGCCTTCAATCGTCGGTACATCGATAGAGCCGCCAAGCGCGGCAGTGGTCATCGGCAAGGGAACGCGGCAGTATAAATTTGCACCGTCGCGGCGGAAGAAATTATGCGGCTTGATCGCGATCAGGACATAGAGATCGCCTTTTCCGCCGCCGCGAATTCCGGCTTCGCCTTCGCCCGTCAGGCGGATGCGACGACCGTCATCGATACCGGCGGGGATATTGACGGAGATTGTCTTTTCGCCGCGCATGCGTCCGGCGCCGCTACATTTCTTACATGGATTTTTGATGACGGTTCCTGCGCCGTTACAAGTCGGGCAGGTGCGTTCGATCGTGAAGAAACCTTGCGTTGCGCGCACGCGGCCAGAGCCGGAACAAGTGCCGCATTGCTCGGCCGATTGACCACCTTCCGCGCCGGAGCCCTTACATTGATCGCAAGATTCAACCGTCGGGATTTTCATCTTGGCTTCTTTGCCTTTATAGGCATCTTCCAAAGAAATTTCTAATGTGAACTGGACATCGGAACCGCGCGTCGCCGCATTTGGATTGCGTCCACCGCCGCGGCCTGCGCCGCCGAACATGTCTTCGAAAATATCGGAGAAGGCGCTGCCGAAGCCGGAATAATCACCGCCGCCGCCACCAAATCCGCCGCCACCGCCGAAGGGGTTTCCGCCTTTGCCGAAACGGTCATAAGCTGCGCGTTTGTCGGGATCTTTCAGCGTATCGTACGCTTCGGAAATTTCCTTGAATTTTTCTTCTGCTTTTTTGTCGTCTTTGTTGCGGTCAGGGTGATGCTCCATCGCCAGCTTGCGATAGGCTTTTTTGATCTCTTCGTCAGAGGCGGTTTTGGATACGCCAAGGGTTTTATAATATTCGTCGGCCATGTGTTCTTATTAACCTTATTGTCTTTCCTGCGAAAGCGGGAATCTTGATAGAGAGACCCCCGCTTGCGCGGGGGAAACATAAATCACTTAATTATCAGATTAATTGACGGTTCTGTCGTTGTCTTTCAGATCGGTGAAATCTGCGTCGATAACATCGTCGTTAGGAGCATTAGCTTCTGCTTTCGGAGCATCTCCGGCAGCGCTATCGGCGGCGCCGGCTGCATTCTCCTGAGCTTTTTTATAAGCTGCTTCGCCGATTTTCATGGCAACCTGTTGCAGGGCGTTCGACTTGGCTTCGATGTCGGAAACATCGTCGCCGTTTAACGCTTCTTTAAGGTCGGCAATGGCTTTTTCTGCATCGGCCTTGTCCCCTGCCGGTACATCCGCGCCAAGATCGGCGATGGATTTTTCCGTCTGGTGAATAACGGCTTCGGCCTGATTTTTGGCTTCAACGACAGCGCGGCGTTTTTTATCTTCGCCCGCATTGGCTTCAGCATCCTTGACCATTTTCTCGATATCAGCATCGGACAGGCCGCCGGAAGCTTGAATACGAATATTCTGTTCCTTACCGGTGGCTTTGTCTTTCGCCGTTACATGGACGATACCGTTCGCATCGATGTCGAAGGTGACTTCGATTTGCGGCACGCCGCGCGGCGCGGAGGGAATACCGACGAGATCGAATTGGCCAAGCATTTTATTGTCGGCGGCCATTTCGCGCTCACCCTGGAATACCCGGATGGTCACTGCGCCCTGATTGTCTTCAGCCGTAGAGAAAGTCTGTGATTTCTTGGTCGGGATCGTCGTGTTGCGGTCGATCAGGCGGGTGAAAACACCGCCGAGCGTTTCGATGCCAAGCGACAATGGCGTCACATCAAGAAGGAGAACGTCTTTAACGTCGCCTTGCAAAACGCCGCCCTGAACCGCCGCGCCATCGGCCACGACTTCATCAGGGTTTACGCCTTTATGCGGCTCTTTACCGAAGAAGTCTTTAACCGTTTCGATGATTTTCGGCATACGCGTCATACCGCCGACCAGAACAACCTCGTCGATCTCGGATGGTTTCAAACCGGCATCTTTCAACGCGGCTTTCATCGGCTCGATTGTGCGGCGGACGAGATCGTCAACAAGGCTCTCAAGTTTCGAGCGGGACAATTTGACGTTCAAGTGTTTCGGACCGGAGGCGTCGGCCGTGATAAACGGCAAGTTGACTTCTGTTTGCGCAGTCGACGACAATTCGATCTTGGCTTTTTCTGCTGCTTCTTTCAAACGTTGCAGGGCTAGCTTGTCAGAGCGCAGGTCGATGCCTTGTTCGCGTTTGAACTCGTCTGCCAAAAAGTCGATGATACGCGCATCGAAATCTTCACCGCCGAGGAATGTATCGCCGTTGGTCGATTTAACTTCGAATACGCCGTCGCCGATTTCGAGAACGGATACATCGAATGTACCGCCACCTAAGTCGTAAACAGCAATCGTGCCGGCTTTTTTCTTATCAAGGCCGTAGGCCAAAGCGGCTGCTGTCGGCTCGTTGATGATGCGAAGAACTTCGAGGCCTGCGATACGACCGGCATCTTTCGTTGCCTGACGCTGCGCATCGTTAAAGTAAGCGGGGACGGTGATGACGGCTTTATCGACAGTTGTGCCGAGGAAGCTTTCGGCGGTTTCTTTCATTTTCTTAAGAACCATCGCGGAAACTTGCGCCGGGGCCATTTTCTCGCCGTTGATCTCAACCCATGCGTCGCCGTTATCGCCTTCGACAATGTGGAAAGGCGCATGTTCCTTCATTTTCTGAACTTGCGGATCGTTGAAACGGCGGCCCAGCAAACGTTTGATACCGAACAGGGTGTTTTCTGGATTAGTGACAGCTTGGCGCTTGGCAGGCTGACCGACGATACGCTCGCCGTCTTTGGTGAAAGCGATCATGGAAGGGGTAGTGCGCGCGCCTTCGGAGTTTTCAACAACTCTCGGTTCCTTACCATCCATGATGGCGACACAGGAGTTGGTTGTACCTAAATCGATACCGATAACTTTAGACATGTATTTAACCTCTTGTTATTAATGGCAAATTTCAAACGGCCCGACCATCGGCACCGCCCAAATTCCCTAACGGAAACGGTGTGTCTCCGCGAGGAGTATATATAAGGCAGGAGCTCTCAAAAGACACCCCTTTTTCGCCTATATCTACAAGATATGAGATAGGATTGGTGTCCTAGAAATCAAGGCCTTTATCTATATATCTTAAGCGCTCGTATCCACATTGTGTGCTGTGCCGTCGCCTTTGGCGACGCCGACTTTGGCGGCGCGGAGCAGGCGGTCGTTCAGAACGTAACCTGCATCGACAAGCTGGATAATCATGCCGGACGGTTTGCCCGGGACAGGGGCTTCGAACATCACTTCATGCAAATTCGGATTGAACGGCTCATCCATCGGTTCGATTTTTTTGATACCGTTTTTCTCGAAAACTTTCAGCATAGAGCGTTCCGATGCTTCCAAGCCTTCGATGACAGCTTTTGATTTAGCATCTTCGCGCATTTCGGCGGGTATATGCTCCAGAGCGCGGCGGAAATTATCGGCGACTTCCAGAAGATCCTTGGCGAAAGAAGTGACGGCATATTTGCTCGCGTCTTCGCGTTCACGTTGTGACCTTTTGCGCAGGTTTTCCATTTCGGCCACCGTGCGGAGGAGCTGATCTTTCGTATGCAAAAACGCGCCTTCAAGCTCTTTCAGCTTGCGGCTGGATTCGTCGAGATCGGCATCGAGTTCCGCTTCAAGGTTTTCGATATCTTCCTCAAAGTTTTCGGTTTCTTCGGTTTCTTTTGGATTTGTATTGTCGGTCATGGACAGGAAATTAGGGAAAGTTGGGTAAAAAGTAAAGGGTAACGAGTAAATAGATTTAATGCCCTTTACCCTTTATTCTCTACCAATAATTTTCCCATTACCTGGCTTGTAAAATCGACCATTGAAACGATACGGGCATAATTCAGCCGCATCGGGCCGATAACGCCCACCGCGCCGATAATACGGCCATCTTCCGAGCGGTAGGGGGAAACGACTGTCGACCAGTTCGGCTTGTCAAAAAAACGGTTTTCCGAGCCGATGAATATTTGTACGCCGTCAGCCTGGGATACGGAATCCAGCATCGAGAGCATGGATTTTTCTTCTTCCAGCATGGTCAGGAGCTGGCGCGCCTGTTCAAGCTTTTCCATCTCGTTCACATCTTTTAGAAGATGCGATTGACCGCGCACGATAATATTGCCGCCATCGAACGGCGTCACCGCCATGACCAGTCCGTCTTCGACAAGTTTCTTGGTGAGCTTATCGAGATTGGTTTGGTGGTTGCGGATATCGAAAAGAATTTCTTCGCGTACGTCCTGCAATAAGCGTCCCGCCATGCGGTCGTTTAAATATTGCGTTGCTTGTTGCAGGATGGACGCATCCAGATCAGGCGGGATATCGATAATACGATTTTCGACGATTCCGTCCTGCATCACCAGGATAACCAGCGCTTTTGAACGCTCGATCTGCACGAATTGAATCTGGCGGATTGGCTTGTTCATTTTAGGTGCGATCACCATAGCCGCTGCACCGGCAAGGCCGGATAACATCGTGCTGGCTTTATCATAGACTTCCGTCATCGAACGACCTGAAGTGGAGCACTCACTCTCGATTTTGCGGCGCTCGTCTTTAGTCAGGCCGCCAATTTGCATCAACCCGTCGACATAAAGTCGTAAACCCGTCTGAGTGGGCAGGCGCCCGGCGGATGTATGCGGCGAAAAAATAAAACCCAAATCTTCCAGATCGGACATGACGTTGCGGATCGTCGCCGGGGATAATCCCGCCTCAATCCGGCGCGACAGCGTGCGCGAACCCACAGGTTCGCCTGTCGTCAGATATTCATCGACGATCAAACGGAATATGTCGCGGGTGCGGCTCGAGAGGTCCATGCAAGGAATATAGGCTTTATAACTACTCTTGTCATCCCCGCGCGGGAATGACGTTGATTTTTAGGTTTGCGGGCATTAAAAGAAACCATCACAAAAACAAGGATTTAAGACTATGACCCGCCCTTCAGGCCGTGCCGCTAACGAACTTCGCAAAATCGAGATTATCACCGATATCTCCAAGCATGCCGAGGGGTCCTGCATGGTGAAATTCGGCGATACGCATGTTCTGTGCACGGCATCGATTGAAGAAAGCGTTCCGGGCTGGATGAAAAATAAAGGCTCGGGCTGGATGACGGCGGAGTATGGCATGCTGCCGCGCTCGACCGATAAACGCATGGACCGTGAAGCCGCGAAAGGCAAGCAGACAGGCCGCACGCAGGAAATTCAGCGTTTGATCGGGCGTGCGTTGCGCGCCGCGATCAATATGGAGAAAATGGGCGAACGCCAGATCCGCCTCGACTGCGATGTCATTCAGGCCGATGGCGGTACGCGCACGGCGGCGATCACCGGAAGTTTCGTTGCCGCCCATCTGGCGTTTCAGCATTTGCAAAATATCGGCCTGCTGAAAGAGCTGCCGATCAAAGATACGGTGTCGGCGATCTCCTGCGGAATTTATAACGGCGTAGCGGTTTTGGATCTTGATTACATCGAAGATTCAAATGCGGAAACCGATGCGAATTTCGTTTTAACCGGCGGCTGCGGTATTGTCGAAATTCAAGGCACAGCCGAGAAAGAGCCCTTTACCGAAGCGCAGCTTGGCGAATTGATGGCACTGGCGAAAAAAGGCTGTCAGGAAATTTCCGCGATCCAAAAGAAGGCGCTTGGATTGTCATGAAATTCGAAGGGAAGAAACTCGTCTTAGCCACGCATAACAAAGGCAAGATTGAAGAGATTAAAAACCTGCTCGCGCCCTACGATATAGAGATTTTGTCTGCCGCCGATATGCATTTGCCGGAGCCGGATGAAACAGAGAATACCTTCATCGGCAATGCCACGTTAAAAGCGAAAGCCGCGGCGGTGGTTACGGGCTTGCCCTGTTTATCGGATGATAGCGGTTTATCGGTGAATGCATTGAACGGTGAGCCGGGGGTTTATTCCGCCGACTGGGCTGAAGAACATAAAGGCGGGCCTCGGGATTTCCAAAAAGCTATGGCATTGGTAAACGAAAAAATGGGCGATGCGGCGGACAGGTCAGCTTATTTTACCAGCGTCCTTGTCATTGCCAACCCGGACGGTTCTGTGATGACCGCCGAGGGTCGCATCGGTGGAGAAATCGTCTGGCCGCCACGCGGCGCGGGCGGTTTCGGATATGATCCTATATTTATGCCGGAAGGCGAGGAGCGGACTTTTGGTGAGATGAAACTCGAAGAGAAGAAAAATTATTCTCACCGGGCACGCGCGTTTAAACAACTTTTAGAGAAATATTTTGTTTAACTTTTTTTGTTTTCCCCGCGGAAGCGGGGATATTGTGCCGTTCCAGACCCCCGCTTTTGCGGGGGAAGCAAGAGGCGCTTAAATGTCCTTCGGTATCTACATACACTGGCCGTTCTGCCTTTCGAAATGTCCGTATTGCGATTTCAATTCTCATGTTCATGACACGATAGATCACGAGGCTTTCGCCAAAGCCTATCTCAGGGAAATCAACTATATCGCCGATATGACCAAGGGCAGCACGGTTGAAACCGTTTTCTTCGGTGGGGGCACGCCGTCTTTGATGAAACCGGAAACGGTTGCAATGATACTGGATGCGATCAAATCGCATTGGAATATTGCGCCGGATTGGGAAGTGACATTAGAGGCCAATCCGACATCTTCCGAAGCAGAAAAATTCAAAGCTTTCAAAGCGGCAGGCGTAAACCGTTTATCCCTGGGCATTCAATCGCTACGAAGTGAAGATTTAAAATTCCTTGGTCGTACCCATGATACGGAACAAGCCAGAGAAGCCATCCAGATGGCCGCTGATACTTTCGACCGTTTCAGTTTCGATCTGATTTATGCGCGGCCCCAGCAGACTGTTGAAGCGTGGAAAGAAGAATTGCACGAAGCCTTGCAAATCGCCGCCGGACATATTTCGCTCTATCAATTAACAATAGAAAAAAACACGCCGTTCTTTGTCCAGCATGCGCGGGGTGAATTTAAAATTCCGGCGGAAGAGCTGGCGGCGGATTTTTATGACGCAACGGAAGAGATTATGAAGGCGTCGGGTTTTGAAACCTATGAGGTTTCCAACTATGCAAGGCCGGGCCAGCAATCGCGTCATAATTTGATTTACTGGCGCTATGGCGATTACGCAGGGATTGGCCCCGGTGCGCACGGACGTTTGACGCTGGATGGTAAAAAATACGCAACCCGCACTCACCGCGCGCCTGATATCTGGCTGCAGCGCGTTGAAGCGCAGGGCCATAGTCATCATGAGTTTGAGCTGATCGAGCCGGTTCAAAGATTGCAGGAAGCGGTGATGATGGGACTGCGCTTAGAGGAAGGCGTACCGTTATCACGCCTGCAATCCGAATATGGCGGTAATCCGTTCGATATTATCGAGCAAAGAAAAATCAGCAAACTCTGTGACGAGGGTCTGCTGATTTTTGAAAACGATATTATCCGCACTACGCATTCAGGCCGTAAATGTTTAAATGGCGTGCTCGATTATTTACTAAATTAATTTAAGGCTTCCCCCGCGAAAGCGGGGTCTGGTACTTTTTAGATCCCCGCTTCCGCGGGGAAAACATAAGTGGGATTATCTACTTAATTGACGCTGCATTCATCAAAAGACTGATATCCACTCCATTCAACAATGTGCGCCCTTGCGCATCTGTTTTGACGTTATAGCTGCGCGTGTCATCATTGCCGGTAACGGGTTTGCCTGACATTTGCAGGACGCTTAAAATGCCGAGGGTTTTTTGCAACTGGCCTTTATTCTGTGTGGCAGGATCTTTCAGCTTTGTACTGATAAGATTGACCGCACTGCTAAGGCCGCTGATTTCGGCCTGGCTGCTTTGGGTAAAGCCGCGCACAGCGTTCTTATCGGCGGCGATCTGGGACTGGACTTTCAGCGATTTTGCCAAAGGCGATTTTTGATCTTTGCCGTCGATAAAGTTCATATCGCTTGCGGTGATATTGACGGGGCCGGAAAAGCCGGATTCCGATTTATTCAAATCGTAATCGACTTTGAGGTCTGAAACGGCGGTCCCTTCATTCGTTGTGTTGTCACGATAAGTGATATTGCCGTAAGAGGCGGTAAAAGTCTTGAAGCCGAACATATCCATGTCCCAGACGCCAGAGGCTTTCTGGCTGCCAAGCGATAATTTGCCGGGATTTTTTCCTGCATAGGTGAGGAGAGTCGGCACGGCAACGGATGATTTCCATTCGTTTTGATTATCGGTCGGCATCATATTCATGACGACTTTGCCGACATTTAAAACCTCGCCTTGAGGATTGGTCAGTTTCATAGAAGGCAATGTAACTTCATAATAATTGCTCTTCGGTGTGACGGAAACATTGCCGGAAAAATCGGCGGTGCTGCCCGCGACTTTAATGTCTTTGCGCGAAGCAATTTCTTTCGAAAAACGCTCCTGCAGGGCGGTCGCGCCTTGCTGGTCAATGGTGGCTGCGGCAAAAGCCGAAGAAACTAGAAGAGGCGTCACTAAAAACAGGCAGGTAAAGAAAAGACTGAATAGTTTTAGATGGGGCATGTGCCGGGGTCTCCATTTTCGCGTTTTTAGTGATATATAAGTTCTTAGCAGAAAGTACAGAGCGCCGCCATATGTCCCCTACAAACAGAGCAATTGCCTATGACGGCCTGATCACCGCCATACTGGGGCCGACAAATACCGGGAAAACCTACCGGGCGGTGGAACAGATGCTGTCCCATCATTCCGGCATTATCGGGTTTCCGCTTCGCCTGCTGGCACGGGAAAATTACGATAAGATCGTCCAGATCAAGGGTGTAGGCGCGGTAGCGCTTGTAACGGGCGAGGAAAAGATCGTGCCTAAACATGCGCGGTATTTTATCTGCACGACCGAGGCCATGCCCGCCATGCTGCATGGCAATCAGGATTTCGATTTCGTCGCGGTCGATGAAATCCAGTTAGCGTCCGATCCGGATCGCGGTCATGTTTTTACGGATCGCTTGCTTCGCGCTCGCGGCAAGCTGGAAACCATGTTCATGGGGTCGGAAACGATCAGGCCGTTATTGAAGGAACTCATTCCCGGCATCGAGATACGGTCGCAGGAGAGGTTTTCAAACCTGACCTATACGGGTTTCAAGAAAATGACGCGGCTTCCGGCAAGGTCGGCCATCGTCGCCTTTACCATCAACGATCTCTATGAAGTTGCGGATTTGATCAGACGCCAGCGCGGCGGGACGGCGATTGTCCTGGGCGCCTTGTCCCCGCGCACCAGAAACGCCCAAGTCGAAATGTACCAGTCCGGCGAGGTTGATTTTCTTGTCGCCACCGATGCGATCGGCATGGGGCTTAACATGGATATCCAGCATGTCGCTTTTGCCTCGACGCGCAAATTCGACGGGCAGAAAATGCGCAAATTATCGCCAGCTGAACTGGCGCAAATCGCCGGACGGGCAGGTCGCCATAAAACGGATGGCACATTCGGGGTGACAGGGCATATTCCTGATTTCGATCCGGACGATGTCGAGCGGATTGAAAACCACCGTTTTGAAAATCTGCAAAACCTGTCATGGCGAAATGCCGATCTTGATTTCTCGTCGCCGAAAATGCTGCTGCGGTCTCTCGATGTTTTTTCCGGCCACGCGGCGCTGCAAAAAGGCTGGCCCGGCGATGATTTCACCACGCTGGAAAAATTCACCATGCGAGACGATATCATGGCCCGTGCCACGACGCCCGATACGATCCGCCTGCTATGGGATGTCTGCCAGATTCCCGATTTCAGAAAAACGATTCATGAAAGCCATCACGAACTTTTAGGCGGTGTATTCAATCATTTGATTTCGGGCGAAGGCGTACTCCCCGATGACTGGGTGATGCCCCAGATTGCGCGGCTCGACCACATGGACGGTGATGTCGATACGCTTATGTCCCGCATCGCCCATATCCGGACATGGACCTATATTTCCTATCGCGGCGGATGGTTCAAAGACCCCGAAAACTGGCAGGCGAAAACCCGCGCCATTGAGGACCGTTTATCGGATGCGCTTCACGAAGGATTATTGCGCCGTTTCGTGGATCGTCGCTCCGCCGTCCTGCTGAAAGGCCGCGAAGAGGGCTCAACGCTGCTGGCGGGCGTAAAAAGTGACGGAACCGTGGTGGTTGAGGGACATCCTGTTGGACATTTGACCGGTTTTCGGTTTATACCAGACCCGGGTGTTACCGGACCGGATAAAAAGGTCATAATGTCGGTGGCAAGATCCACGCTTAAATCTGAAATAGGACGACGATTAAACATGATACTGACTGCAATAGCCAAGCAATTCAAATTGCAGGACGATGGCCAGATTTTCTTTCAACAAGATGCCAGCAACCCATTGCCGGGTCAGCCTATCGCGCGTGTGAAAAAAGGCGCGAGTCTTTTGCAGCCGGAGATTGAACTCCTCAATTCAGACCTCCTTGAGACACAGGATAAAAATGCCGTAACCGAGCATCTTCAGACCTGGGTCAAGGCGCATATCTATACCGTGCTTGAACCATTATTCAATCTCGTCGGCGACGAGACCGAAGAAAATAAAATGTCGGGCGCGGCGCGTGGCATCGCCTTCCAGCTATTCGAAGGCACAGGCATCGTACCAAGAACGCAAGTCGACCCGATGATCGAAACTTTGGACGCCGATGGCCGCCGTGAACTTCGCGGTAAAAAAGTTAAGCTCGGACCTCTATTGGTATTCTTGCCGGAACTGAACAAGCCTGCCGGTGTACGTTTGCGTGCATTGCTTTGGAGTCTCTATAACGACCAGCCATTGCCAGCGCCGACGCCGCGCGACGGCTCCATGTCGGTCACGGTCGATCCGGCAACGATCAATCCTGATTTTTACAAAGCGATCGGCTATCCGGTTTACGGACCCCGCGCGATCCGCATCGATATGCTGGACCGTGTTATTAACTTAATCTACGACAACGCTGATAAAGGCAGATTCCGCGCCGACCATAAAATGGCGGAATGGATGGGCTGCGGCATCGCCGATCTTTATGCCATTTTAGAAGCCATGGGCCATAAGCGTATTGAGGCACTAAAAGTTGAAGAAGTTGCGGAAGTAAAAGCCGAAGAACCAGTCGAAGAAACTAAAACGGCAGAAGCGGTTGCGCCTGTCGAAGGTGAAGCAGCAGTTGCGGCTGAACCACCAAAACCTGAGCCAAAAGCCAAGCCCGTTCTCGATGAATTCATCCTGCGCAAAGGCAAGGCGCATCAGGAACACGCCGAGCGCAAACCGCGTGAATTTACGCCGCGCGATAAAAAACCGTTCCCGCAAGAGCGTCGCGAAAATCGTCCGGGCGAAAAACCGAAATTCAACAACGACAAGCCGAAATTCGATAAAAAGAAATTCGACAAGAAAAAAGATTTCAAAGACAAGAAATTCGATGAACCGCGCACTTATTCAGCCAACGCCAAGGTCGAAGACAATCCATTCGCGATTTTGCAGCAGTTGAAGAAGTAAAGAGTTACCTATGGGTAATTTATGAAGAATTCTTTAGGAAAACGTATTGCTATTATAGGGCCATCGAATAGTGGTAAATCGACCTTAGCTGAAAAAATAGGTAAGGCTTTCGGTATACCCATCCTGCACTTGGATCAAATTGCGCACAAACCTGGAACAAGCTGGGAAAGAGTATCTGAGCTGGATTTAATAGAAGCTCAAGATCAATTTCTTATTAAGAATAATACATGGGTCATAGAAGGAAACTATAGCGTGTGCATGTCACAACGCTTTGGCCATGCCGAAACTCTTATTTGGTGTGATCCGCCGCTTATTGGCTGTATCGGACGCTATATAATCCGATCGATAAAGTCTGATCCTGATAGAGTGGGAAGGCTTAAAGATGCAAAGCATGAATTTAGTTTGGCTTTAATAAAATATACAATCTTTAATTATCCTAAGAACCGGAGTAAATATTTAGAATTAATTCAAATGAATAGTCATTTGAATTGTCTTCATATGAGAACATTTTCAGAGATTAAAAATCTTATATTTTAATTTTACTTTTACTTCTTCCGCTCCAGCGCATAATAAGCTGTATCAATCAGAATAGATTTCAATTCACTATCCGGCAATGATGCCAAAGTCTTCGCCGCCATATCCGCATAATCCTTCGCCATATCGAGCGATCTGATATCGGCCTTGTGCTTACGGATTAAATCTTGGGCGAGTTTTAAATCCGCTTCGCTGGCATCTTCCGCACCGAAAACTCTGGTCCAGAATTCTTTTTCGGACGCGTCTGCTTTTTCCAACGCAAACAATACAGGCGCGGTCATTTTGCCTTCTTTGAAATCGTCGCCGATGGCTTTGCCAAGCTCTTTGGTGTCTGCTTGATAATCCAGCACATCGTCGGCGATCTGGAAGGCCATGCCGAGATTGTAACCGTAATCGCGTAAAGCGGATTGCATGTCGGCTGATTGGTTCGTCACAATCGGGCCAATCTCGGTCGCAGCGGCGAAGAGGGCGGCGGTCTTCGCGCCGATCACGCGCTTATATTGATCAAGTGTTGTTTCTAAATTGCCCTGAATGGAAAGTTGCAACACTTCACCTTCGGCAATCACGGCGGAGGCTTTGGAGAGAATGCGCAAAACATCGAGCGATCCGTCCTCGACCATAAGTTCGAACGAGCGGGAAAAAAGAAAATCCCCGACCAGAACGGTTTCCTGATTGCCGAAAACACGGTTGGCGGATTCTTTGCCCCGGCGCTGTTCGCTCTCATCCACGACATCGTCATGAAGGAGAGTGGCGGTATGAATGAATTCGACGGCGGCGGCGAGGGGATAGCATCTTGTCGTGTCGGCGCTGAATAATCTTGTCGCGGCCAGGGTCAAAAGAGGGCGCATGCGTTTGCCGCCCGAGGCGATCAGATACCCGGCCAGTTGCGGGATCAGCGCGACTTCAGAGTCCATGCGCTTGTAAATCAGCGCATTGACCTGTTCCATATCGGATTTCAGCAGCAAAGACAGGTCTTCGAGCGGATTGGTGGCTTTTACGTCTTTGGCGGCGCTTAAGGGCATAAGGCTTTATATCGAAAGGCTTTTAAAATGCCAATCTTTGACTTACACAATAATGTCATCCCTGCGAAGGCAGGGATCTAGCAGGGGTACAAGGGAGATTCCCGCCTGCGCGGGAATGACAGTAATGACAGAAATCTACGTTCTCGACAAAAAAGTCCGGCTTTTGCAGCCCGAAGGCGGATTTCGCACCAGCCTTGATTCCGTGATGCTGGCGGCGGCGGTTTCGGCGAAAGCCGGGCAGACGGTTCTGGATATGGGCTGCGGCGTCGGCGGTGCGTCTTTTTGCCTGTTATGGCGCGTAGAGGCGAGGCTAACAGGGATCGACATTAATGAAGAATATGTCGCTCTGGCGCAGAAGAATAATGAGTTAAACGGTAAAGCCGCCGATTTTACGGCTGCCGATATTCGCCATTTCGACAGCCCGACTTTCGATCATGTCATGCTCAACCCGCCGTTTTTTGAAGCGGGAGCGCATCTGTCATCCCCTGATCCCGGGAAAGCGCAGGCCAATGGGCATGTCGACGAGGATTTGAGTATCAGGGACTGGATCAAGGCGGCGCATCGGCTGGTAAAATCCAATGGCACGATGACGATCATCTACCCGGGCGGCGGGATCGATAAGATTCTGCAATCTATGGGTAAAAGCTTCGGCGCGATTGAAATAATCCCCCTCTGGCAACGCGAAGGCGCGGAGGCGAAAAGGGTGATTATCAGGGCAATCAAGGACCGCCAGACCCCGGCAAGGATATTGCCCGGACTTATTTTGCATCAAAAAGACGGTTCATATACAATGGAAGCCGACTCCGTGCTGCGGAGCGGGAACAAAATCTGATTAATATGGGTTAATATGCCATGAGTAATGTTATACGTCCTAGAAGGCCTATTAGTGAGGCGGAAAAAAGAGAAGCGTCGGAAATATTCGGCGATCTCGTCTCCAAGCTTGATCAGGCGGATAAACAGCCGCCACTGCCACCGAAAAAGGGCTGGGCGCAGCGTCTGGGCTTTGGCGGCCCCTCTCCACAATGACGAAAATCGGCCCTAATCCACCCGGAATTGACGCGGTAAAAGCCTTTATCGAGAAGGCTGGAAAAGTAAACCCGGTTGAAGATGCCCAAGCCGCCCGTGATTTCCACGCGGCACAGGAGAGCGTAAAAGGCCGCAAGGCCGCTGAAGACGCCGCCAGCTCGGCATCAGGCGAGAATAAGTCTGAAAAGCCAAAGCCGTCTTTCGATGATGTCGATCCTGAAATCCAGCGGAAATTAAGAGCCGCAGGGTATGAACCCCCGAAGCCCAAAACCCCTTAAATCGCTTTAATATTTTTCCGCAGATATTCCGCCACGTTATCGAGGCTGATGCGTTCCTGCGCCATCGTATTGCGTTCGCGCACCGTTACCGTTCCGTCTGAAACCGTATCGTTGTCGATGGTAAAGCAATACGGCGTGCCTATTTCATCCTGACGCGCGTAACGCTTACCGATATTCTGTTTAATATCCAGATCGACTGCGAATTCATTACGCAATTCCAGATACAGCTTCGTCGCGATAACCGGATGCTCGTCCTTGGCGGTGAGTGGCAGGATCGCGGCTTTTTTCGGGGCGAGGGCCGGATGGAAATTCATATACATGCCCGACGGGCGGTTTGGATCGACTGTATAGGCTTCGCAGAGAAGGGCCAGAACGCCGCGTGTCAGACCTGCGGCAGGCTCGATCACATGCGGCATGAATTTCTCGTTTGTAATTGGATCCATATATTCCAGCTTGGTTTTGGAATGCGTCTGGTGCTGGGTCAAATCGTAATCGGTACGATAGGCAATACCTTCCAATTCGCCAAAGCCCGGCGACGTGAACGGGAAACGGTATTCGATATCGTAAGTCTGCTGGGAATAGAAAACCAGTTCATCGGCATCATGCGGACGCATAAGGATATCGTCGCTTTTCAGACCGATTTTTTCCCACCAGATTTTGCGCTGCTCGACCCAGAAATCGAACCACATTTTGGCTTCGGATGGATGGCAGAACCATTCCATTTCCATCTGTTCGAATTCTCGTGAACGGAAGATAAAATTGCGCGGGTTTACTTCGTTACGGAAGGCTTTACCGATTTGCGCTATACCGAATGGTACGCGCACGCGCGATGAATCGAGCACATTTTTATAGTTGATGAAAATACCCTGCGCCGTTTCACCGCGAAGATAGACAGTTTGGTCCTGCGTCGCGCCTGTCTTGGATTCAAATAAAAGATTGAATGCTTTTGGTTCAGTCAGTGTACCTGCTTCTTTAGCATCTGGACCTACAATTTTCTTATAATCTTCTAACGGTATTGCGGTAAGATTCTTAGCTTGTAGGACGTCTCGAGGTTCTTTTATGCCTAATTTCCTAAGTCTTTTATCAATATCGAAAATTTCTGTTTCTTGATGAAATGCAGGCCAAACACTATCGGTAATGTAAACGACAAGATGATCTTCACGATATCGCTTCTTGGTTTCCTTGCAATCGACCATCGGATCGGTAAATCCGCCGACATGGCCCGACGCTACCCAGACTTCCGGGTTTTGAATGATCGCGCTGTCTAAACCGACGATATCGACCGGCAGGCCATCCGGTCCAATCGGCGGGCAGGTGACCATGGATTTCCACCAAAGGTCGCGAACATTGTTTTTCAGCTCGACGCCAAGCGGGCCGTAATCCCAGAAACCGTTAATGCCGCCATAGATTTCAGATGCCTGAAAAATAAAGCCGCGGCGTTTGCACAGGGCAACGATATCTTTCATATCTTTTGGCATATCTTTAACGGCAGGATTGGTATCACTCATGGGGGGAAGCCTCTAAATTAAATTCTGGGGTGTTTTATAAATCAATCGAACAGGTTTGACCAGAAACCATCATTGCGGTTTTTCCGCTTTAATTTGAATTTCTTCTGGATGACTTTCGTACCGTCCGGCTTTACCTTTAATTGCGGCTTTTCGCTGGGGGCCTTGATCAGTTTGGGTTCCTGGCGGGGCAGGGTCTTTTGCGCCTGTGCTGGCGGCAGCCTGCCGGTTTTAGGAATGCTTGTATAGGTCTTCCAGTTCGTCGTGACCTGAGCATGAGCGGGAAAAGCCCAAAGCGAGGCGAAGAGAATAAATATACTTATAAAGCCGATCAGGATATTGGGTTGTGACTGCATAGCGTTTATAAATACCATATGACAGAGATAAGAAAAGCCGCAAGTGACGATCTGGCAATGCTTTACCGTCTTTCCGGCGTGGAAAACCATGTGACGGAGAGCGGCTATTTCGAGCGTTGCCTGCAAGAGCAGGAAAGCGGCAGCCGCGAGGTGATGCTGATTTTTAAAGGGGGCGATCTGGCCGGATACGCTCAGTATCAGAAAAACCCGCAATACCAGCCTTTTCGCAGCCTCGGAATTCCTGAAATTCAGGATTTATATATATTGCCCGATTTTCGCCGGAACGGGCTGGCGGTGGAGCTGATCAAGTATTGTGAAAATAAAGCGCTTTCGGAAGGTCATGACATGATCGGGATTGGCGTCGGGCTTTATTCAAATTATGGTAAAGCGCAGCGCCTTTACGTCAAGATGGGCTATGAGCCCGATGGCGGTGGGATCGTCTATGAACGCAAAGCAGTCATGCCGGGACAATTGTATAAAGTCGATGATGAGCTTTGCCTGATGATGATCAAGCGGCTAAACTAGGCCGGAATTGCTTTCCCCGCGAAAGCGGGGATCTCGTGCCAATTGCTCCGGATTCCCGCCTGCGCGGGAAAAGCACAAAGTTTTTTCTCGGGAGTTCTACACATGACTAAATGGACCTATACCTTCGGCGGCGATAAATCTGAAGGCGATAGCTCGATGCGCAATTTGCTCGGCGGCAAGGGCGCGAATTTGGCCGAAATGGCGTCGCTGGGTCTGCCGGTTCCTCCTGGCTTTACGATCACGACGGAAGTCTGCACCCATTTTTACAAAAACGGAAAACAATATCCGGCGGAGCTGAAGCAGCAGGTTTCGGATGCGGTCGCTTTTATCGAAAAATCTGTCGGCATGAAGTTCGGCGATGCGGCCAATCCGCTTTTAGTGTCGGTCCGCTCCGGCGCGCGCGCCTCCATGCCGGGCATGATGGATACCGTTTTAAATCTGGGACTGAACAGCCAGACCGTCGAAGGCCTTGCGAAAAAATCCGGCGATGAAAGATTTGCGTGGGATTCCTACCGCCGCTTTATCCAGATGTATGGCGATGTCGTTCTGGAAGTTTCGCATGACGATTTCGAAGACATTCTCGAAGACTATAAACGCGATCATAAAATCACCAATGATACCGAGATTACGGCAGAAGGCTGGAAGGAAATCGTCGCCGATTATAAAGAGCTGGTCAATCGCTCGCTTGGGCGTCCGTTTCCTGAAGATCCGCAGGAGCAATTATGGGGCGCGATTGGCGCGGTCTTTACGTCATGGATGACGCCGCGTGCCGTAACTTATCGCCGCATTCACGCGATCCCGGAAGAATGGGGAACGGCGGTCAATGTGCAATCGATGGTCTTCGGTAATATGGGCGAAGATTGTTCGACAGGCGTCGCCTTTACCCGCGATCCGTCGACGGGCGAAAATTATTTCTACGGTGAATATTTGATCAATGCGCAGGGCGAAGACGTCGTCGCCGGTATCCGCACGCCGCAACCTTTGTCGATCAAAGCAAAGGAAAAAGAATCCCTGACCACGCCGAGTATGGAAGAAACCATGCCGGAAGTTTTTGCGCAGTTGAATGACGTGCGTTTGAAGTTAGAGAAACATTACCGCGATATTCAGGACATCGAATTCACGGTGCAACAAGGCAAGCTCTATATGCTGCAAACCCGCGCCGGAAAACGCACGGCGGCGGCGGCGCTGAAAATCGCCGTCGATATGGTGAATGAAGGATTGATTACGAAGGACGAGGCTTTGCTGCGTCTTGATGCCTCCGCGCTGGATCAATTGCTTCACCCGATGCTCGATCCGAAAGCGAAAAAAGATATGATCGCGAAAGGGTTGCCTGCCTCTCCGGGCGCGGCCAGCGGGATTGCGGTGTTTAATTCCGACGACGCGGAAACGAAAGCCAAAACCGGGCAGGATGTAATTCTGGTCCGCATCGAAACCTCGCCGGAAGATATTCACGGTATGCATGCGGCGAAAGGTATTTTGACCACACGCGGCGGCATGACGAGCCACGCGGCTGTTGTCGCCCGTGGCATGGGCCGTCCGTGCGTTGCAGGGGCTGGGTCCATTCAGGTTGATTACGCCAATAAAGTTTTAAAAGTCGGCGGTGTTGAGATACGCGAGGGCGAGCTTCTCACCATTGATGGTGCTAAGGGCGAAGTTATCAAAGGCCGCGTAGAAACATTACAGCCGGAATTGTCGGGCGATTTCACGACCATCATGAAATGGGCGGATGAAACGCGCCGCATGCAGGTGCGTGCCAATGCCGAAACGCCGGACGATGCGCGGGTTGCGCGTGATTTCGGCGCGGAAGGAATCGGCCTATGCCGGACCGAACATATGTTCTTCGAACCTTCCCGCATTCAAAACGTGCGCGAAATGATCTTTGCCGAGAACTCGCAGGCACGCGCCAAGGCATTGGCGAAGTTGCTGCCGGAACAGCGTAAGGATTTCGCCGAATTGTTCACTATCATGAAGGGCCTGCCGGTCACGATCCGTCTGCTCGATCCGCCTTTGCACGAATTCCTGCCGCATGAAGACAAGGAAATTGCAGAGTTTGCAAAGCTGGCGAATTTATCGGACGAAGTTGTAAAACGCCGCTTGAATGAACTCAAAGAATCCAACCCGATGCTCGGCCATCGCGGTTGCCGCCTCGGTATTACCTATCCGGAAATTTACGAGATGCAGGCCGTGGCGATTTTCGAAGCGGCGGTCGAGGTCGGCGATGTCATTCCTGAAATCATGATCCCGCTGATCGTGGCAAAGGATGAACTCAAATTCTTGAAAAACATCGTCGATAAGGCGGCGAAACAGGTATTCGAAAAAGCGGGCAAGACGCTCGATTATATCGTCGGCACGATGATCGAGCTTCCCCGCGCGGCCTTGATGGCGCATGAAATTGCGGAAGAGGCGGCGTTCTTCAGCTTCGGGACGAACGACCTGACGCAAACCACGCTCGGCATGAGCCGCGACGATGCGGGTTCTTTCCTGCCATTCTATGTCGAGAAAAACCTGTTCCTCAAAGACCCGTTCGTGTCACTTGATCAGGAAGGCGTCGGACAACTGATCGAAATGGCCTGCGACAAAGGCCGCAAAACCCGCGCCGACATCAAACTCGGCATCTGCGGCGAACATGGCGGCGACCCGGACTCGATCGATTTCTGTGAACGTGCCGGATTGAATTACGTATCCTGCTCCGCCTTCCGCGTGCCGATTGCAAGACTGGCGGCGGCCCAAGCGGCTATTCGCAATAAAGCGCAAGAGAAAGCGAAGAAAGCGGCTTAATGCCAATCAGGCTTGGCAATAATATTTGCGGGTAATGCATCGCGTATTTGCTCAAGGAAATTAATTTCCTCGTCAATTGTATAATCCGCAAACTCAGAAGTCTGTGCCACCAATTTCGTCGGTCTGAAAATTGTCGTCATGCCGGCTTTCTTTGCCGCTTCGACGCCGAGAGGGTCGTCTTCGATGGCGAGGCATTCGGTGGCAGAAACCTGAACGTTGAAAATTTCTGACATTCTATTTATTGCCGCAAGATACGGCGCAGGGTCGGGCTTTCGTCCTTCGTAATCTTCCTTGCACAGAATAAACTTGAAATATTTTTCCGTCCCGAGCGCTTCGTGCGCGGGCAAAACGGAGGATTTTCTTCCATTGGATACGACGCACTGCTTAAACCCCTTGTCATGGAAATACTCAAGCGCTTCCTTTATGCCGTCCATAAATTCAAGCCTATGGGCATTGGCCGCATACCATTCATCGATTTCGGCTAGATACTGTACTTGCGGGGCAGGCAAGCCCAACTCGGCAGTCAGCCATTCCCAATTTTGCTGCCCGTTATTATGATGGATTTTGGTTTTATATTGATCGTCCAGCGTAATGCCGTATTTTTTCAATGTCGTCACATGCTTCGCCCAATGCAGGGCGAAGGTGTCGATCAAGGTATTGTCGCTATCCCAGAAGATGTATTTTATTTGGTTCATTCTTTTCCTGCTTCCCCCGCGAAAGCGGGGGTCTCATGCAACTTAACCAGATCCCCGCTTTCGCCGGGAAAGCGCAGAGTTTACTTCGTTTGTTTAATCACCGACATCGCTGTCGTAATCATACCCGCGACATCCGCCGTATTGGCCGGGATGATCATCGTGTTATTTGTCTTGGCAAGTTTTTCAAACGCGTCGACATAGCGCTCGGCGACTTTCAGATTGACTGCTTCATAACCGCCCGGAATCTGTATGGAGGAGGCGACTTTGGCAATCGCGTCGGCGGTTGCATCCGCCACCAAACGCAGAGCTGTCGCTTCCCCTTCGGCGGCGTTGACGGCGGCGGCGCGTTCGCCTTCAGAAGCGGCGATGGCAGCGGAGCGTTCCCCTTCGGCCAAATTGATCTGTTCCTGACGTTTACCTTCGGACTGCGCGATAAGCGCGCGTTTTTCACGTTCGGCGGTGATTTGTGCCTGCATGGCACGCAAGGTTTCCTGCGGCGGTGTTAAATCCTTAATCTCATAG
>QFOT01000192.1 GCA_003241285.1 Micavibrio aeruginosavorus | reverse complement strand
GACCTGAATATCGATAACGCTTTCGGGCCTGCCCTCCAGGCTGGCTTCGATTACTGGATCAGTGAAAACTGGGGCGTCAATCTCGACGTGAAGAAAATATGGCTCAATGTCGATGCATCCTTAAATAATGGCGCTGTCAAAGCCGATGTCGATCTGGACCCATGGCTGGTCGGGGCCGGCGTGTCTTACCGCTTTTAATCATAAATAGTTGCAATTGTGGTGCATGCGCGAATAGTATCCGCGCATGGATACGGCTCAAGCCAAACAACAGATCACAAGCTCGCTTTTTTTCAGCGGTTTGCCGGAAAAGGACATTAGCGATTTTCTGTTGGAATCTGCCTGTAGAAACTATGCCAAGCACGAAGAAATCATCCGGCACGGGCAAAAAGCCGATCGTCTTTTTATCGTCGCAAGCGGCTGGATAAAACTATACCGCCAAGCTAAGACCGGTGATGAAGCTGTAATGCATATGTGCACCAAAGGCGATGTGTTCGGTGAAGCCGCAGTTATGGCGAAAGGCAGTTACAGCTTTTCGGCGCAGGCTGCGGAAAAGGCATCTGTCATTGAAATTCCTTCAAGCTTTATTCATGAGAAGATCAAAGAAAATCCTGCCATCATGGAGCGGATGCTTAAAACCATGTCACGGGAAATGCAGCAGATTCAGTCTGAAAACGAACATCTCTCCCTGATGAGTGCATCACAGCGCGTGGGATGCTTATTGCTTCAACTATCCTCTGGAATGATTGGCAAAGGCGGAACTTTCCCGTTCCCGTATGATAAAGCGCTGGCGGCGTCCAGATTGGGCATGAAACCTGAAACATTCTCCCGGGCGCTGGCGCAGTTGAAGCCGATTGACGTGCAAGTCAGCGGGCCGGAGATCAAAATCGGCAATTTCGAAAAACTCATGGAATATTGCTGCCACCAATGTTCTTCCATGCCCGGAGAGTGCCAAAGGCAAGATAAAAGCGGCTGACTTCCATGCCAGCCGCTTTATAGCTATCAAAAATATCAATCAGCTTTTTCTTTCATCGCTTTCTTTTCTGCCCATTCTTTTTTCATTCCGGCAGTTACTTCGTCCTTCGACAAGGAGCCGTCGGAGTTTGTATCGGTTTCTGTAAACATTTTTTCGGCTTTTGCGTCATGTTCAGCTTTGCTGATCATGCCATCACTATTGGTATCGGCTTCGACAAACTTCTTATCGACTTTCATTTTCATCATTTCCGCTTTATCGCCTTCGTGATGCTCGGCCAAGGCTGGTGTGGCAACTAGGGTTAAAGCGGCAACTGTCATCATAAGTGCTTTTTTCATTGGAAAATCTCCTTTAAGGTTTAGTTGATATTTAAACTGTATTGTCGATCTAGTGTGGATAGGCCGCAGGTAAAGCTTAAAAAGATTAATAAATTTTGGAACTTTTTGAATGAATTTTGATGTCGATAGCCTGATAAAGTCATTCGGTTATATGGGCGTGTGGACCATCATCTTCGCGGAAACCGGAATTTTATTCGGTGTTTTGCTGCCGGGTGACAGTTTATTAATTGCTGCCGGTGTTCTGGCAGCTAACGGGCATTTTGATATCAGCACGATGGCATTCGGCTGTTTTATTGCGGCCCTGATCGGTAATCTTTTCGGTTATGAAATGGGCGGGCGTTTCGGTAAGCCTTTTCTGGAAAAATACGGCCCGGAACTGACCACGCCGGAAAAAATCGCCAAAACATATGAAATTCTAAAGAAGCATGAAAAAGTCGGGATCGTTTTGTCCCGCTTTCTGCCGGCGGCAAGGACATTTGCGCCTTTTCTCGGCGGCGTCATTAAAATGAAATATGCTTCATTTGTCCTGTATTCGGTGCTGGGAGCTATATTATGGGGAGCCGGTTTGCCGTATCTGGGTTTTTATCTGGGGGGCATTCTTCCACCCTGGTTTATGGATTTGCTGATCATCCCGGTCGTGGTTTTTCTTCTGGCGGCTGTTGCCTGGCCATATTGCAAGAAAAGATTCCGTAAAAAGGATATCTAGCTTTTTCTCTCTTGCGTTTTAATGCGTGTTTAGGCATAACTCTGATATTCCCGAAAACCAGTCACGTAGAAACGCCCCCGGCGCTACGAACGGCTGGAGGAAAACGAAAGATTTTAAAATGGCAACACCCGTAGAATTTTTTAAACAGGTCCGCACCGAAGTCAAAAAAGTGACGTGGCCGACACGCGCGGAAACCATGCAAAGCGCAATTGCCGTTTTCTTTATGGTGCTTGTTGCTTCTCTGTTTTTGTTTGGAGCCGATCAGCTTATTTCGCTGGTCATCCGTAAAATTCTCGGTTTAGGTTGATTGAAAGGACATAAATCATGACTGCAGCCGCTTCTGTTACTACGCCTAAAATGCGCTGGTATGTTCTCCATGTTTATTCCGGTTTCGAAGCGAAAGTCGCCGAAGCCATTCGTGAAAAGGTCAAGAAAAAGGGCCTTGAAGATTACTTGGGCGATATCATGGTCCCGACCGAGCAGGTCACCGAGATCAAGCGCGGCCAGCGCGTCAATGCCGAGCGTAAAGTATTCCCGGGCTATGTCCTGGCGAAAATCGCCATGACCGACGATGTATGGCACCTTGTCAAAGACACGCCGAAAGTCACAGGCTTCCTTGGCGCAGGTAACAAACCGGTTCCGGTTTCCGAGAAAGAAGCCGAGCGCCTGATCAACCAGATTAAAGAAGGCGGCGTTAAACCGAAAAACACGATTACGTTCGACATCGGCGAAAAAGTCAAAGTCATGGAAGGCCCGTTTGCCTCCTTTGAAGGTATGGTCGAGGAAGTCGACGACGAAAAAGCCCGCGTCAAAGTATCGGTTTCGATCTTTGGTCGCGCAACACCT
>QFOT01000191.1 GCA_003241285.1 Micavibrio aeruginosavorus | reverse complement strand
GAATAACCACCAAAGACGGCGCGTCGCGGATATCGTCGGTATTAGGTTTGAAAGAAATACCCAGAATGCCGATTTTCTTGCCGTTTACATCGCCGCCACAGGCTTCGATAATCTTAGCCGCCATAGCTTCCTGACGCTGCTTGTTGGATATAACAACAGCTTCAACAATGCTCTGCGGCGCTTCATACATCTGGCCTATCTGCTGCAGGGCCAGCGTGTCTTTCGGGAAGCAGGAGCCGCCATAGCCGGGGCCTGCATGTAAAAACTTATTGCCGATACGGCCATCGAGGCCCATCGCGCGGGAAAGATCCTGCACGTTCGCGCCGGTTTTTTCACAGAGATTAGCCATTTCGTTGATGAACGTAATTTTGGTCGCAAGAAAAGCGTTGCTGGCATATTTAATCAGCTCAGATGTTTCCGGCGTCGTGACAACCATCGGCGTTTCATTCAGGTAAAGCGGGCGGTACAGGTTGCGCATCACTTCAGCCGCTTGCTCGGAATCAGTCCCGATGACGACTCGGTCGGGACGCATGAAATCCCCAATGGCAGCGCCTTCGCGCAGGAATTCAGGGTTGGAGCAGACATCGAATTCAGCGTCAGGCTTCACGCGGCGAATAATTTCCGCGACTTTACGCGCCGTGCCGACAGGCACTGTTGATTTGGTCACGATGACCGTATACTTTTCGATATATTGAGCGATTTCTTCGGCGGCGGCGAAGACATATTTCATATCCGCATGACCGTCTTCCGGGCGCGGCGGCGTTCCGACGGCAATAAAGACAGCGTCCGCGCCTTTCATGGCTTCGGCCAGATCGGTTGTAAAACTCAGACGCTTGGCCTTCACCTGCTTTTCAATCAGGTCATCGAGGCCGGGCTCGTAAATAGGCACACCGCCATTTTTCAACATCTCGATTTTTGAAACGTCCTTATCGACGCAGACGACTTCTATACCGAATTCCGCGAAACATGTGCCGGAAACCAGCCCGACATAACCTGTGCCTACAACGCCGATGCGCATCATCTTAAAACCTCTTTTTTGCCTGATTTGGCCGAAACCTAACTGATTTTACTTCTGTATGGAAGGTTTTTTCGCATTCGCGAAGAACCGCCTCCCCGATTGCCTTATGCTTTTGAAAACTATATGCTTTGCCCGATTTAATGTACCCGACAAAAGAGATGAATATGACCGGCGACGCCAGCAGCAATTTCCCGCTTTTTTATAAAAACCCGGTTCCTCTTGACGCCCAGCGTCATGGAAACCTGTCTATGAAACAGGATTTTGGCCTGAGCTTTACAAAAGACATTAACGCGGTCCCCATCAACCTGATCGAAATGCCGCAAATCTGCCATTTTTATCCGATCGCATTCAGCCCCGATGAAAATGCGACACCGGTTGCCATTCTTGGCCTGCGTGATAATGAAAATCTTTTCTTGAGCGCGAAGGCTGAATGGGCTTCCGGCGCCTATATCCCGGCCTATATCCGCCGCTACCCTTTCATTTTCTCCGAAATTCCCGATAGCGACCAACTTACGTTATGCATCGATTATGATGATAAAACGGTAAAAGAAGACGCCTCGGCTCCGTTTTTCGATGAAAAAGGCGATCCTACCAGCCTTGCCAGGAACGCGCTGGAATTCTGCAAATCCTACCATGCCGCAGCCCGCCAGACGGTCGAGTTTTCAAAAGCGCTGCACGACAATGATTTACTGGTGACAAGACAGGCCGAAATTCAGGTTCCAGGCGGTCGCAAGATCAATTTCTCGGGTTTCCGCATTATCGACGAAAAGAAACTTGCCGAACTGGATGACAAGAAATTCCTCGAATTCCGCAAAAAAGGCTGGTTGCCATTCATTTACGCCCATCTATTCTCCGGCATGCAGTGGCAAACCCTGACCCGGCTTTTAAACGAAAGGATCGGCCCCTCTCAGGCCAATTAGGAAAGATTCTTCTAAATTCACAGGCTTTTAGCCCCGGTAAGCTGAAAAACTTGCCGGGGCTTCGCGCATTATGGTAGGTGTGTTCCATTCCAAATAACAGCGAGCCACAGAGGGGCAATAGAATGGCGAAAATCGGGGCGCAAAAAGCCGCCAATATGACAGGGGTATCCAAAGCAACAATTCAACGCGCGATGAAATCAGGCCGCTTGTCCTATGAAGTCGACGAGCACGGTCAGAAACTGATCGATACCTCCGAACTCGAACGCGTATTCACAATAAAGCAAGATTCTGCTTCCACATCCGAAGCGATGATCAAAGCCGAACTGCAAAAAGCCACCGACATGCTGGAAATGGAGCGCGTCAAAATGCGCCTTCGCATGCTGGAAGATCAATTGCATATCACCCAGCAAACGCTGGAAGATGTTAAAGAGCAGCGCGAACAATGGCAAAAACAGGCGCAGCAGGTTTTAATCACTAGCCAGCACAGCCAAAAAGCGGCGGAAGAACTGAAGCAGGAGCTTAAAGACCGCGATGCCCGCGAAAAAGAAATCCGCCAAAAGCAGATGGAAATGCGGATGAAACGCATGCAGGCGCAAAACCAGAACCAGGAACCGGCGCAAAATGCCACCATCTGGACCAAGCTTTTCAAACGGGCTTAACCTGCATACTTCAAATATCATTGTCATCCCCGCGCAAGCGGGGATCTTTCTTTAAGCAGATAGTTTTCCGCTTTCGCGGGAATGACATTTAATTCAATTCAGTTCATACTAAACCTATGAAATTATGCCTGCTTGTTGCCACGCTCTTTTGCTTCTTCTTTACGATCCCAGCCCATGCCCAAACACCTGTCGAAAAATTCACCGGCACTGGCAAGCCTCTCCTTGGCAATATGTTCGGCCCGAAGAAAATCCCGCCGCCGACACCGCAGCAGATAGATGAATCCATTGCCCTTTACGATGAGTGCCGCGGCAACGACATGATCCGCAAATACTATGATTGCGACTGCCTTTCCGCAGATTTCC
>QFOT01000190.1 GCA_003241285.1 Micavibrio aeruginosavorus | reverse complement strand
TACTCAACTTTATCCTAATCCCGGCTGGGTTGAACACGATCCAATGGAGATTTGGGCAAGCCAAAGTTCAGTGCTTATTGAGTCGTTGGCTCGAGCGGGGATTCACAGCGATGAAGTGGCGGCGATTGGTATTACCAATCAGCGGGAAACATCCGTGATCTGGGATCGCAAAACAGGTGAGCCTGTCTATAACGCCATTGTATGGCAGGATCGCCGCACTGCAGATTATTGTGCCGGGCTCAAAGAAAAAGGACTCGAGAAAATAGTATCGGATAAAACTGGATTACTTCTCGATCCTTATTTTTCGGCGACTAAGATCAACTGGATTTTAGAGAATGTCGAAGGGGTGCGGGCGCGGGCTGAAAATGGAGAACTCGCTTTCGGCACGATCGATTCATGGTTGCTATGGAATTTAAGCGGCGGCAAGGTTCATGCGACCGATATCACTAATGCATCGCGTACCATGCTGTTCAATATCAAAACGCTTGAATGGGATGATGAGCTTTTAGGGATCTTCAATGTCCCGAAATCATTGCTGCCGGAAGTAAAAGACAACGTCGCCGAATTCGGCGTGACGGATTTATTCGGCAAAAGCGTTTCCATTTTAGGAATGGCGGGCGACCAGCATGCGGCCATGATCGGTCAAGCCTGTTTTGAACCTGGAATGATCAAATCCACGTATGGTACGGGATGTTTCGCGCTGATGAATATCGGGGCCAAGTTCCGGCCTTCGCAAAACAGATTGCTGACGACTATTGCCTATAAAATAAACGGCGAATTAGCTTACGCTATCGAAGGGTCTATCTTCGTGGCGGGCGCGGTGATCCAGTGGCTGCGCGATAATGTGAATTTCTTTGAAGACTCTGCCGAAAGTGAAAAACTGGCAATGTCAGTTCCGGACTCCGGCGGTGTTTATTTTGTTCCTGCTTTTACGGGACTGGGCGCGCCTTATTGGGAACCGGAAGCACGGGCGGCAATTTTTGGCTTAACGCGCGACAGTACAAAGGCGCATATCACACGCGCAGCTCTCGAAGCGCAAGGATTTCAAACGCTGGATCTTATGGACGCGATGGAAAAAGACGGCGGACACAAGCCGGAGATTATTCGCGTCGATGGCGGGTTGACCGCCAATGATTTTGTCTGCCAGTTTATATCTGACATGATCGATTGCCCGGTCGAAGTTCCAAAAAACCTTGAAACCACAGCTCTCGGCGCGGCCTATCTGGCAGGGCTGGGAGTGGGTATTTTTAAAGATTTGAAAGACATTCAAGGTAAATGGATGAAAGGACGACATTTCAAGCCGGAAATAGACACACATTTACGTGAAAAGAATTATGCAGGATGGAAAGACTGCATAAAGAAAATTCTGGATAAATAAATCAATAGTCCGAATTAAAAATTCGGGCCTGCCCGCTGCTATCTATTTGAAAAATAACAACGGGATTTATACTTCGTTTCAATACTTCCTTTCGCGGACATATTTCTCAAGAGCTTCTAAATCGTCAAGAAGCCAACTGGTATCTCTTAAGCATTTCCTGACTTCTTTCATCGCCTTCGCATAAAGACCGTGTTTATATGAATTAGCGGAAGCGCGCGCTTTGCCCCGCCTTGTTTTGGGCCCGGTCGATTTCTCCCACGGTTTTAATTTAAGCATAAGTTCGCGCTGGGCCGCTCGGCGTTCGGGCGTCCAGCCTTTGGATGTAGTTGTCATGTCGGGATTTCCTTTAAAAATAAAAAAACCCGGACAGAGTCCGGGCGCGATTGATTTTAAAATGGCATGATTTTTTATAAAATGCACGAAAAACATACTATATATAGGCTATGGTTCGAAAAATAATCCATATCGACATGGACGCCTTTTACGCCTCCGTAGAGCAGCGCGATCACCCTCATCTTAGAGGAAAACCCGTCGCTGTAGGGCACGGCGCAAAGCGTGGCGTCGTTGCTGCGGCCAGTTATGAGGCGCGTAAATTCGGTGTTCGGTCAGCCATGCCGTCGACAACAGCCATGCGCAAATGCCCGGAATTAATTTTTACGCTGCCTAGATTTGAAGTATACCGCGCGGTGTCCCAGCAAATCCGCGAAATTTTTTTAGAGTATACGCCTCATGTCGAGCCGCTCTCGCTGGATGAAGCCTATCTCGATGTTACGGAGAATCTAAAAGGCGTTCCGACAGCGTCGGCAACAGCGAAGGAAATCCGGGCGCGTATATTCGAAACAACGGGTTTGACCGCCTCGGCGGGCATTTCTTATAATAAATTTCTTGCAAAACTGGCGTCCGATTACAGGAAGCCTAACGGGCAATTTGTTATCCAGCCCGAAGAAGGTGCCGGTTTCGTTGAAAAACTAGAAGTCGGTAAGTTTCATGGTATCGGGCCGAAGACGGCGGAAAAAATGAACCGTCTAGGCATTTATACAGGCGCTGATTTACGGGACCGAACAAAAGAATTTTTGCAGGCTCATTTCGGTAAATCAGGTGCATGGTATTACGCTATTTCCCGGGGACAGGATGACCGCAAAGTACAGGCGGACCGTGTGCGAAAATCCTCGGGTTCTGAAACCACATTCTCGGAAGATTTGTACGAGCCTGAAAAAATAGAAGCCGGTATTATCGAGATGGCTGATGATGTCTGGAAATGGTGCGAAGAAAAACAGATGTTTGGCCGTACGGTGACGGTCAAAATTAAATACAATGATTTTAAACAGATCACGCGCAGCCGGAGCTTTAATGTACCAGTCATATCACAGGAAGATTTGTGCCGGGTAAGCGTAGATCTAACACGATCCACTTATCCGGTGACAATCGGTATCCGCCTGGTCGGCGTAACAGTATCGAGTTTTGATGATGCGACTGAGCAGGAAGAGGAGCTGATGTTGATTTAAAAAATGGTGCCCAAAGCCGGAATCGAACCAGCGACACAGCGATTTTCAATCGCTTGCTCTACCAACTGAGCTATTTGGGCAGCACCAGAGAAGTTGTTGGTGAAAAGCTTATAAAAGATGAACTCGGGCCTGTCCAGACCTATCACAGCGCATTAAC
>QFOT01000189.1 GCA_003241285.1 Micavibrio aeruginosavorus | reverse complement strand
GGATGCTCAAAGCTACTAATTATGATTTTATTTTTGCCTTTGCTTTTCAAGAACGGGTCTAGCCCTAGCAGAGCAAGGTTATTCGCTTCGGTTGCACCTGATGTAAAAATAATTTCATCGGCATCAGCATTAATAAATTTTGATACTTGGTTCCGGGCATCAAAGACTGCTTTATGGCTAGTCCATCCAAATTTGTGACTACTCGAATGAGGGTTTCCAAAAACATCAGAAAAGTAAGGGCGCATAGCTTCGAAGACTCGCGGATCTACAGGTGTAGACGCTTGATAATCTAGGTATATAGGTTTTTTATTCATTATGAAAACACCGTTCTTTCTGGAGAAGACTTCCAGGTTTATTGACTGTAAAATTATTGCAGAGTAACTTCAAGCTGGAACTCATCTCCAGTCAGGATACAAAAATATGCGCCGCGGCATACTACATGAAAAAGATTTTAAGCCTCAATTTTCAGGTCATGAAACGTTTCCACTCAGATACGGGTGGTTGAAGAAAGTTTTTGATGCCGTTTATGAGTTGGAAAAATGGGGCAAAAAAGAAGAAACGCGAGAATTATTTCTGAGTGAAGCCGCTATTTCCAAATTTGGTGTAGGAAAGAATATGGTGGCCTCGATGAGGCATTGGGCAACTGCGGCAGGTATAATTGTTGAAGATGATGATAAACATATTGTTACAACTGATCTTGCTAAGCTTCTTCTGTCAGACGATGGTCTGGATCCATGGCTAGAAAATCCATCTTCTGTGTGGCTAATGCATTGGCAAATAGCTGCGAAATCTCCGAAGGCTTCTTACATATGGCTTTTTAGCCATTACAATAATTCTCAATTTGATAGAACTACCCTTGTGTCGCTCTTAATAGAATTATGTTCAGAACGTGAGGAGTGGCGTGGTGTGGCGGAGGCTACTCTAAAGCGGGACGTTGAATGTTTGGTAAGAACGTATGTCAATAAGCCATCAAAATCTGAGTCCTTTACGGAAGATCAAATAGAAAGTCCTCTAGCTGAATTGAACCTCATACAGTCACTTAATAAAAATGATACATTTCAACTGCGCAGAGGAGATCATCCATCTATTGGGATCGGTTTATTCTTATTTACGCTAATTGACTTTTGGAAAAGATATAGCGATGAGGCGCGCACTCTCTCATTAGAAAGTATGACGTATGAGCCATGTTCTCCTGGGCGTGTCCTTTGTCTTGATGAAGATGCTGTGGCTGAGCGTCTATATGAAATTGAAAAGTTTTCATCCAATGTCTTAACCTGGTCAGAAACTGCAGGTTTAAGACAAGTCATTGCTAATAAGCCTTTAAAGAAAATTAAAGAATTAGATTTTTTAAAGCTGGACTATAAAAACACCAATCGTCGGAAAGCAGCGTAATGTCACTAATAGGCAAAGTTAAAGTAAATGATCGTTTCCAGCGAGCAATTCGTATTGATTCGGATTTGGGAAATGCTGAGATAGTAGACTCCTTTATTTGTCCGCAATCATCTGTTGAAGTTTTATTAAATATGGCAAGAGGGAAGGCTGAAGTTAATGAATCTGCTTTTACTTGGACAGGGCCTTACGGCTCAGGTAAATCAAGTCTTGTCGTCATACTTAATGCATTGCTTGGCCAAGATAATCGTTTGAAAAATAAAGTTTCTAAGATAGTGGGTGCTGCAGATGCGCTTACTATTCAAAAAGCTTTCAATGTCAATCAAACAAAAGGGTGGCGTTTTGTACCTATAGTTGGAAGTAAGCGTAATTTCAGTGATGAACTTATAAAAGCTTTATACTCAACGTACGGTAACAAGCGTAAGTTTACTGCTGACGATTTATTAGAAAGCATTAGTGCTGTAGTAAAAGCTGAGCCGGTAGGATTATTCATCGTAGTTGATGAAATGGGGAAATTTCTAGAGGCTGCTGCTGATGGCCAGAATGATGTTTATTTCTTCCAGCAATTAGCGGAGCTTTCCGCTAGAAGTTCAGGAAAGCTTGTTATTTTAGGTATTTTGCATCAGGCATTCACTGAGTATGGCAGAAAGCTGACAAGAGCCGCGAGAGATGAGTGGTCAAAAATACAAGGGCGTTTTGTAGATCTTCCGTTGAATGTTGCTGGAGAAGAGTTAATTGATATTATCTCAAAAGCTATTAAAAGTTCTGACAAACCATCAAGAATTTCTAAATTAGCAAGGATAGTAAGCTCTAATATTGCTAATCGTAAGCCGGTACATCAAGAGAAGCTAGCGATTTCTTTGAATGCATGTTGGCCGTTGCATCCTGTAACTGCATCGCTCCTGGGGCCTATCTCTCGACGTAGATTTGGTCAAAATCAGAGAAGCGTGTTTGGATTTCTAAATTCAGCAGAGCCGTTTGGATTTCAATCTTTTCTAAAAGAACAAAGCTCTGATAAGAATTTGTATGCGCCTGCAAGGTTATGGGATTATCTAAGAGCTAACTTAGAGCCGTCAATTATGGCATCGCCTGACGGACATAAATGGTCAATTGCAGTAGATGCAATTTACCGTGCTGAGGCTGGCAATAAAAATGAATACGTCAGCGATCTGCTTAAAACAATTGCAATTTTAGATATGTTCCAAGAAAGATCAGGTCTTGTTCCTGATACTGAAATTCTTTCAGTATGCCTAAGCGGTATTGCTGAATATGATCGTACAAAGATTCTTGAAAAACTAGAGGCTCAATCTTTAATAAGGTTTAAAAAGCACAAGAAGGCATATTCTCTATGGGAGGGAAGTGATTTTGACATAGATAGCTCTATCCAAAACGCTGATGCTAGTACGCAACAACTAGACTTTGAAAAAATGAGATCTGCGGCAAGATTTCAGCCTATTGTGGCAAAGAAACATTATCATGAAACCGGGGCATTAAGATGGTTAGATGTAGATTTAGTATCTTCGGGGCAGGCAATAAAAATAGCTCAAGGATATGAGCCTCAGAATGGATCTACAGGCTTAGTTTTAGTTGTTCTTGGCGAGGATGGTGTTGCGCTAGATGAGCTAGATAAAATAGCTAAACGTGCCTCAGGTGTAAATTCTAACTGGCCTGTTTTTGTAAGTGTCGCTCAGAATTCATGGCTCATTAGTACTCATGCTAAAGAACTTCAAGCACTGGAATGGATTCGTAATAATGAATCTTCTCTTGGAGGCG
>QFOT01000011.1 GCA_003241285.1 Micavibrio aeruginosavorus | reverse complement strand
TCGAAAACTTTTGCGCCTGCAAAGCCAATTCCTAAAAAAATGCAAAGCCCGCGAACGTATTGAACGCGCAAAGCGTCGCATGGTCTTGGATATGCTCAGGCAGGGCATCACGCTGGAGAAATATAAAGAGATGTATGAAAAAAATAAGATAGAATTTTGTCATCCCGAGAGAGTGCAACGGCCCGAGGGATCTCATCTGAATTTAGATGAGATGTCTCGACTTCGCTCGACATGACAGGTAAATTGCGCGCCATGACAACAGCTTCTTCCCTTCTTACCGTCGATCTCGACGCGCTCGCGCAAAATTATACGACGATGCGCTCGCTTGTTTTGCCGCCCTGCAAAGTCACCGCCGTCGTCAAGGCCGATGCCTACGGGCTTGGCATAGAACAAGTTGCGAAGGCCCTCAACGCCGCGAATGTACGCACCTATTTTGTCGCGACCATCGATGAAGCCATAGAGCTGCGCAAACATACCGACCGTAAGATCGCGACCTTGAACGGTTTTTTCAGAGGCGCGGAAAAAGAATATCTCGAGCACGATATCATCCCCGTTCTTTGCTCTCTCGACGAAATTGACCGTTGGACCTACAGCAAAAGATGTTTCTGGCAGGTCGATACCGGCATGAATCGTCTTGGCCTTCGTCCCCATGAATTCGACAAGGCCTTCGAACGCGCCCATTACCAGCCAGCCTTTATCATGAGTCACCTGGCTTGCGCCGATGATCCTGCCCATCCTAAAAACGATCAACAGCGAAAAGAACTGGCGGCGATTGAAACGCGTTATCCTTTAATGCGCTACAGCCTCGCCAATTCATCCGGCATTTATCTGGGGTCTGAATACCATTTCGACATGGTCCGCCCCGGCATGGCGCTCTACGGATTAAACCCGATGCCTGAACTTGAAAACCCGATGCAAAACGTTGTAACTCTTGAAACCCGCGTTCTGCAAATCCATGAATCGCAGGAAGGAGAAACGGCGGGTTATGGCGCAACCTATAAATTCGAGAGGCCTGCGAAACTCGCCACGGTCAGCCTCGGCTATGCCGACGGCTTCTTAAGAGCGGGCAGCAATCAGGCAAAACTTTACTGGCAGGGTCAGCCCTGTCCGGTGGTAGGGCGCGTTTCGATGGATCTGATTATCGTCGATATTTCAAACCTGCCGGTTAATATCATCCCGCCTTATGAAGGCGATTTTCTGGAAGTTATCGGCCCGTCCCAGAGCGCCGATGCACTCGCAGCCAGCTTTGGGACCATCGGATATGAGGTTTTTACTTCGCTAAGCCGCCGTGCAGAACGCATTTACAAAACGTCTTCTGGCAGTTAAAACCATGGGTATGAGCGAGCAAAGCAGAGCCAACCCCGTTTTCAACATATTCAACGCCGTCGGCGCCAGTATTTTGAGTTTATTCCAGTCCATTGGCGCGATTGCCTTTTTCGCCGGGCAGGCATTGTCCCATTTATTTATTCCGCCCTATTTTGGTCGCAATATTCTGCGCCAGTTCCTCGATATCGGCTATTACTCTTTGCCTGTCGTCGGCATGACGGCGCTCTTTACCGGCATGGTGCTGGCGCTTCAATCCTATACCGGCTTCGCCCGCTTTAATGCGGAGAGCGCGATTGCCTCTGTTGTCGTTTTGTCCATCACGCGGGAGCTGGCCCCTGTTCTGGCAGGACTGATGGTTGCTGGCCGCGTTGGCGCATCTATCGCCGCCGAGATCGGCACGATGCGCGTCACCGAACAGGTCGATGCGCTTTCAACCCTTTCCGTCAACCCGATGAAATATCTGGTCGTGCCGCGCATTATTGCCGGCACGCTCATGCTGCCGCTCCTCGTTCTGATCGGCGATATTATCGGCGTCTATGGCGGCTATCTGGTTTCCATTCACGTACTCGGTTTTTCCTCCGGCGGTTATCTGACACAGACATGGGACGTGCTTGAAACCATTGATGTCGTCTCCGGTTTAGCGAAAGCCGCAGTCTTCGGTTTCCTCGTGACCTTGATGGGCTGCTATCACGGCTATAATTCAGGCCGCGGCGCACAGGGCGTTGGCACCGCTACGACCAATGCTGTTGTGTCCGCGTCTATGCTGATCCTGATTTTCAATTATCTCCTGACGCAGGTATTTTTCTCATGAGTGATGAAAAAATTAAGATTAAACTTTCCGGCGTCACGAAAGCTTTCGGCAGCAAGAAAGTCCTGAACGGCGTAGATCTCGAAGTGCCCGAAGGTAAATCCGTCGTTATCATCGGCGGTTCCGGCACCGGAAAATCCGTGACGCTTAAATCCATTCTAGGGCTTATCGAACCCGATAGCGGCTCTATTCTTGTCGATGGTCAGGAAACAGTCGGCCTTCGCCAGAAAGACCGCGATGTCGTGATGAACAAATTCGGCATGCTCTTTCAGGGCGGAGCCCTCTTCGACTCTATTCCTGTCTGGCAGAATGTTGCTTTCGGTCTGATCCAGGGCAAGAAAATGAACAAAGCAGAGGCGCGCAAAATCGCTGTTGAAAAATTACAGGCCGTAGGCCTCGGAGCGGCTGTTGCCGATCTCTACCCGGCAGAATTATCGGGCGGGATGCAAAAACGCGTATCGCTCGCCCGCGCCATTGCTACAGCGCCGGAAATCATTTTCTTTGATGAGCCGACGACCGGCCTCGACCCGATCATGGCGGACGTCATCAACGACCTGATCGTGAAATGCGTTAAAGATTTAGGCGCAACAGCTTTATCGATCACGCATGATATGGCGTCTGCCCGCAAGATCGCCGATTATATCGCGATGATTTATGAAGGCCGCATCATCTGGTACGGCCCTGTCTCCGAGCTTGACCGCACCGGCAATCCTTATGTCGAGCAATTCATCCATGGCCGCGCGACAGGCCCGATCACCGAACGCGCCGAGTTCCTAAACCCCAAAGCGGCTTAAGTCTTCGTCATACGTTGCTGCGGCAACAGGTCATCATCGCTAATTGGAGCATACTCATTCGTATAGCTCGCCGGAAAGCGGAAATCCCACCATTCCTGTGGCAGGGGTAACATCGGCAGGTTGAAATTACTCGCGGCCTTGACCATCGCTTCTTCAAGGATCTGCCGGTTATGCCGAACCTCTTCCGACAACTCATATAGCCGATGGGATTCTGGCCCAAAATGATCGAAAGCGGTTCCGAAATCGACGCCCTCTACATCCAGATCGACCGCCATGCCGCGCGGATGCCCGCCCTGTCCGGGACCTGACAAAAACCTTGGCTCCTCTATCCAGTGCGGATTGGCTTTGACAATTGGCGTGTCGATCATCCTGGCTTGCGCTTCCACCGTACGCAGGCAATCTTTGATGACGAGAGTCCAGCCCTGCGCGTCATTAAGACGCTGCGCCGCTAAAAGCACGATATTGACCAGATCGCGATGACCCCAGATTTGGGCCTGTTTATGATATATCTGCCCGAAGTGGTTTTCAGGATGATCTGCATTGGCATAAACCGGATCAACCTTAATAGGATAAATCCCGCAAAACGGGGCAAAAGCGACAATATCTTCAACAGGTATTTTCTTCATCTTTTCCCTCATATCACTTTATAAGCGGCCTGTCTTATGCCATATAAATAGCTATGAAATTCATCGGTCGTTTCCTGGTTTTTATGATGTCTTTGGGCTTTCTCGGAGCCATCGCCGGAGTCCTTATCATGATGGCCGTTTTCTACAAATATGGCCAGTCGCTTCCCGACTTTTCCCAGCTCAAGGATTACAAACCGCCCGTCGTATCCCGCGTCCATGCCGGGGATGGCCGTTTTCTCGCTGAGTTCGCAGAGGAGAAACGCATCTTCCTGCCGATCGATGAAATCCCGCCATTGGTAAAGAATGCTTTTATCTCCGCCGAGGACCAGAATTTCTATCAGCATAAAGGCGTGGATCTGGTTGCCGTCGCACGCGCTGTCGTTACGAATTTCAAGAACCGCTCCGGCGGCGGACGCCAGGTCGGTGCCTCTACCATCACACAGCAAGTCGTGAAAAACTTCCTGCTCACCAATGAGCGCAGCTATGAGCGCAAAATCCGTGAAGCGATTTTGGCCTACCGCATTGAGAACGCCATTCCTAAGGACCGTATTCTCGAGCTTTATCTCAACCAGATCTTCCTCGGTTATCGTTCTTATGGCGTGGCGGCAGCCGGTATCCAGTATTTCAACAAATCACTCGATGAGTTAACCATTGCCGAAGCCGCTTTTCTGGCTGGCCTTCCCAAAGCGCCGAGCGATTACCATCCGGTGCGCAACCATGAAGCCGCGCTGGCGAGGCGCAACTGGGTTATCGAGCGCATGCGCATCGAAGGCTTCATAACCGCCGCCGAAGCAAAGACTGCAACAGAAACTCCGCTTGTCACCATTCCGCGCAATGAAAGCGACGTGGTTAGCGCCCCGTATTACGCCGAAGAGGTGCGCCGCGAGCTTGTCGCCAAATTTGGTTTAGAGGGCGTCAAGCAAGGCGGACTGTCGGTGCGCACCAGCGTCGATCCGGCCTTGCAGGCCGCGGCAGAGAAATCCCTTCGTGATGGTCTGATGCTGTATGACCGCCGCCATGGCTGGCGCGGTCCTCTGCAACGCGATCAACTGTCCAATACATGGACGACAACGCTGACCAATACGCAAAGCCCGGCGGGTATGCTGGAGAACTGGCGCCTCGCCATGGTTCTCTCTTCGAAAGGCGGACGTGTCGATATTGGCCTCAGCGATGACACGCGCGGGCAACTTACGACGAAAGATGTTGAATGGGTTGCCAGCAAGCCGCTTCGCGCGGGCGACATCATCATGGTCGAACCGCCGGTTGAAAACCGCAATGAAGTGAATGTCGATTCCGGCAAATACGGCCTTCGTCAAATTCCAACCGTCGAAGGTGCGTTAGTTGCTATCGAACCTGCATCGGGCCGCGTGCTCGCCATGCAAGGAGGCTGGAAATTTGCCGAGAGCTCTTTCAACCGCGCCACGCAGGCTCAGCGCCAGCCCGGCTCTGCGTTCAAGCCCTTTATCTATCTGGCCGCTCTCGACAAAGGTTTCACGCCTTCTTCGTTGATCGTCGATGCACCAATCTCGTTTACGGATTCCGCCGGTAATGTCTGGAACCCCGAGAACTATACGGGCAAAACTTACGGCCCAACGCCGCTTCGCGTCGGTGTCGAGAAATCACGTAACCTGATGACGATCCGCCTCGCTCAGGATATCGGCATTAAGACAGTCGTCGAATATGCCAAGAATTTCGGCGTGAACGATAATATGAAACCGCATCTGGCGAATGCGCTCGGCGCAACCGAAACCACGCTTTTAAAGCTGACAACCGGCTATGCCATGATCGTCAATGGCGGTAAGAAAATCTCGCCGGTCTTTATTGACCGCGTACAGGATCGCTACGGTGACACGGTCGAGAACGCTGATAAACGTCCATGCGCCGGATGCGGCCCTCTAATTCGCTGGGAAGATCAGACAACGCCGGATATTCCAGACACGCGCGAGCAAATCGGCGATCCGCGTACCTGCTATCAAATGGTGTCGATCCTTGAAGGCGTCGTTCAGCGCGGAACCGGTAAGGCACTCGCTTCTCTGGATATTCCTTTAGCAGGAAAAACCGGCACGACAAATGATTCCAAAGACGCCTGGTTTATCGGCTTCACGCCCGATCTCGCCATTGGCGTCTTCGTCGGTTTCGATGAGCCGAAATCCTTGGGCGAAAAAGAAACCGGCGGTAGTGCGGCCGTGCCTATCTTTAAAGACTTTGTTGAAACCGCCTTGAAAGATGTGCCGCCGACACCGTTCAGAATTCCACCCGGCGTCCGCATGGTTCAGGTCAATGCAACAACAGGCCGCCCGACAAGCCCGGCAGATCCGAACGCAATCTGGGAAGCCTATCTTGCAGGAACGGAGCCAAATAACGACCTTGATTACGGCCCGATCAAATCCTCAACCGCGTCGGAAAATCTTCAGGTTGACGAACCTTTGCCAGCGTCTGAAATGCTGGAGCCGAACCCGGATGCCAATCCGAACGCACCGACGTCTATCGCGCCGACAGGAACAGGTACAGGCGGGATTTACTAATTTGCGAGTTTCAGCGCGCAAGCTTCCGCGCTGGAAACCATGACGTCGCCGCCTTTTTCTTCGACCTGAAGATCACGGATAACGCCGTTATCGACGATCATCATAAAACGCTGAGAACGCTTGCCAAGGCCTGCGCCGGAGGCATCGAATGTCAGCCCTAAAGCCTCGACGAATTTCGCGTCCCAGTCCGGCATCATCGTTACCTTGCCTGTCGCATTCGCGACCTCGCCCCAATGCTTCATCACGAAAGGATCGTTGACGGAAACGCAGATAATCTCGTCGATGCCTTCTTCGCGGATCTGGTCGGCTTTCATGACATAGCCCGGAAGATGTTTTTGCGCACAGGCCGGGGTAAATGCACCCGGCGTGCCAAAGATGACTACTTTTTTGTCTGCGATATAATCGGCAATATTGAGATCTTCTATACCGGCTTCGCCCAAACGCTTCACTGTAATTTCGGGAATTGTATCACCAACCTGAACCGGCATGTAAAAGCTCCTTGCTTTGTATGTTAAGTAAACATAGTTAAAAGGGAAAGAAGGTCAATCGAAATGGATACGGACACCACCTCCCTCAAAGGAAAATTATTGCTCGCCATGCCGGGTATGGGGGATCCACGCTTTCACAAAGCCGTAATTTTCATGTGCTCTGACAACATTGAAGGTTCTATGGGAATTATCCTTAACCAGCAACTTCCCGGTATGGTTCTCGGCGATCTGTTTACCGAAATCGGGGTGGATATTCCAACAGATGAAAATTCAAAACAACCTGTCATGATGGGCGGCCCTGTAGAAACGTCGCGCGGCTTTTTACTGCATACAATGGATTATGATTCCGCTGAAACGATCCGGGTTAATGAAAAATTCGGTGTCAGCGGCACGATAGAGGCTTTGAAATCCTATGCCTCCGGCCAGTCGCCGAGAAATGTCCTCTTCGCGCTCGGCTATGCGGGATGGGGACCCGGGCAATTATCACAGGAAATTCTTGATAATGCCTGGCTGGTGGTTGATGCGGATTACGAATTGATATTCAATACGGATATTACAGAACGCTGGGCCAGAGCCATGTCACGCCATGGTATTGACCCTGCCAGACTTTCAGGAAACGCCGGACATGCCTAAGCCGCTCAACAATACCGGCCTCAAAAGACTTTATAATGCTTTTTTCTTTTCCATGGATGGCATCAAAGCCACAATGCGGACCGAAGAGGCATTCCGAACCGAGATTTATCTCTCGGTTATCTTTATTCCGCTGGGCCTTTGGCTTGGCGATACGGCTATCGAAAAAATAATTCTCGCCGGCACCATCTTGCTTGTTTTTATCGTCGAGCTTTTAAATACCGCGGTCGAGCGTGCCATTGACCGCATTTCTTTCGATCATCATGAATTATCCAAAGAGGCAAAAGATATGGGCAGCGCCGCCGTCCTGTTCAGCCTGATCCTGATGCTGATGAGCTGGGGCTTGATCCTGTTTTTCTAAGCAGCAAGTTTTTGTCTGATCGTTTCATAATCCATCATATTGCCCAGCGGGCCGATTGCCGCCAAAGTGGGCTGGCTTGCGAATATCTCCGCGGATAGATCGCTGATATCCTTTGCCTGAACGGCATCGATCCGCTGGACCAGCGTCGATGCGTCGAATGGCGTGTTGAAATAGATCATGTGACGCGCCTGCTGGTCGCATCTGGTCATGATGCTCTCGCGGGCCATCAGCATGCCCGCCTTGATCTGCGCCTTGGCGCGGGCAAGCTCCGCCTCTGTGATTTTATCGGTTATGGATTTGATCTCGCCTAAGACCACCGGCATCATTTCTTCCAGATGCTCAGGACCCGTTCCGGCATAGATACCGAACAGCCCGTCATCGAGAAAAGCGTCATGAAAACTATAGATAGAATAAACAAGGCCACGTTTTTCGCGCACTTCCTGGAATAGGCGCGATGACATGCCGCCGCCAAGAATGGCCGATAACAGGCGCATGGCGGAATAGCGCTCATCGAGGCGCTTGATGCCTTTAAATCCGAGCACGACATGCGATTGCTCGGTCGTTTTTTCATTCAAAGATAAAACAGGGTTATAATTCGCCGCCCGGAAATCGTCTTTCGATCCGTTCGGCAGATTGGAGAAAAGTTTTTCGACCTTGGCAACAAATTCGTCATGATCGATGGGGCCCGCCGCCGAAATAACCAGTTTGGACGGCGCATAATGCGCCTTTACATAGTCAAATAATGTGTCACGCCGCATGGCGGCGATAATATCGGATTTGCCTAGACCCGGCGCACCCAGCGCCTGCCCCGGATAGGCTGCTTCCTGAAAATTATCGAAGACCTGCTGGTCAGGGCTGTCAGCATACATCTTGATTTCCTGCAAAATCACACCGCGCTCGCGTTCAACCTCGTCTTCCGGCATTGTCGAGTTTTGCAATATATCAGCCAGAACTTCCAAAGCGAGGTCGAGATGTTCTTTTAGCAGGTGAACATAATAAGCTGTCATTTCACGCCCCGTATAGGCGTTCATGTTGCCGCCGACATCTTCGATCACTTCCGCGATTTTCTGCGCATTCATGGACGGCGTACCTTTGAACAGCATATGCTCGACCATATGGGCCACGCCGTTCTGGGACATTTGTTCGTGCCGCGTCCCGACAGCCGCCCAGACACCCAGCGCCACCGTTTCCACGGTCGTGACGGTATCGGTTACAATGCGCAGGCCATTTTGCAGGGTAGTGGTTCTTGTCGTCATACCGCCAAGATAGTGATTTTCAGAATCTATTCAAGGACTACTGTTTGGAGAAAACGAAAGCCTTCACATCGTCGAAACTATTCGCCAGAACCTCGAATTTTTCTTCTCGTTCTTTCAAATCGGCCAGCCTCTCCGGCAAATGCGGATACTGGCCCGTGGCTTTTTCGACGGCATCCGGGAATTTGGCAGCATGGGCACAGGCCAGTGCCACAATCGGCCTGATTTTGGATTTAAGCGCCGCATTGACGCCAACCGCCGTATGTGGATCGATAATCTCGCCATAGGTTTTATAAATCTCGGCAATCGTTTCAATAGTTTCGCCGTCCGGGCAGCGGAAGGATGAAAACTGCGCCCTGGCTGACGCTAACTGGTCATCGGGAAGGGCAAAACTGCCTTTATCGCGGAAATCTTCCATCATTGACTTGATCTTGGCGCCGTTGCGGCCCGTGACCTCGAACAGGAAGCGCTCGAAATTGCTGGAAACCTGAATATCCATGCTCGGGGAGAGCGAGGCAATTGTATCTTCGCGGCTCATCCTGCCGGTTTCGAAAAAGCGGGTCAGGATATCGTTGCGGTTGGAACCGATGACAAGCCTATCAACAGGCGCCCCCATACGCTTGGCGACATAGGCCGCATAAATATTGCCGAAATTTCCGGTCGGCACGGCAAAAGACGGGTTTTCAATTCCCTCTTCCTGCAATCTCAGGCAGGCATGAACGTAATAAACGGTCTGGCCGATAATCCGCGCCCAGTTGATGGAATTAATCGCGGACAAATTTAATCTTTTATGGATTTCCTTATCGCCGAAGGCCTGTTTCACGATCCCCTGACAGTCGTCAAAATTACCCTGCAAGGCAATATTGTGGATGTTGTCGGCAATCACGCTTGTCATCTGGCGGCGTTGGATCTCCGAGGTCCGGTTATGCGGGTGGAGAATAAACACCTCGATATTTTTTTTACCCTGACAGGCAAGAATCGCCGCCGACCCGGTATCGCCCGACGTGGCCCCCAGAATCGTTACCCGCTTACCGGATTTCTCCAGCGTGTAATCGAAAAGACGCCCCAGAAGCTGAAGCGCGACATCTTTGAAAGCCAGTGTCGGGCCATGAAAAAGTTCCATGACATAGAGCCCGTCTTCCAGCTTTTTCAGCGGCGCTATTTGAGAATTATCAAAGACCGTGTCCGCATAGGTTTCTTCCAGAATTTTGCGTAAATCTTCGCGGGGGAAATCGATAAAAGGCGAGATCACGGCTTCTGCGACTTCGATATAGGAAGCGCCTTTTAAGCCTTTAAAATCAACAGGCGGGAAGCTTTCCGGCACATACAGACCGCCATCGGGCGCGAGGCCTTCCATTAATACATCGGTGAATGTTTTCGGTTCACTGAAACCGCGTGTCGATACATATTTCATGAATGATTTTTACCCTATATGTCATTCCTGCGAAAGCGGGAATCTCGAAAGAAAAGCCCCAACGAAAAACCCCGCCGGTCTTTCGACTGACGGGGCTTTTGTGAATCATGTTTTGGTTGTTGGAGGCTCCCCTTGATTCCGGTCGGCCTCCTGATGAGGTAGAACAGGAAAAGATTTTCATCTTTTACTGACGCCAAGTATTTAGCGCAAGTATGACAATAACACAATATTTCTTTTTCGAAAAACGGAATCGTTACTTTTCCGCAAACTGTGGCTGCCTCGCCACAGTTTTTCGTTTTGGGTTTTTCGCGACTCACGCTATTCAATCCGTCATGAAAAAAATCATCTCATCTCTTCTTCTCGTTTCCACTTTATCCTTCACCGCCTGCTCTTCAACGCCCGAACCGCGCACCACACCGGTGGTCCGCTTTGCGCTGCGCGAGGACAACATCACTTCGTGGCAGGAAATGGATGACGGCGTCGCCGTCGAGCTCAATCAGGAAGGCCAGCGCAGGCTATCCTCTATGACGCGCAACAATCTGGGCTCGGAAATGGAGATTTACGCAGGCCGTATCTTCGTAACGTCAGAAAAGATAAGCCGTCCTCTGCGGGGCCAGAAAATATATGTCGAAATCGATAACGACGATGTTCGCGACAACGTTCTTGCCATGCTGCCAAGAAACAAGAAAAGTTAAACATGAGCCGCCTTCGGAATTTATCGGACTGGGACCACCTGCCCGCCCTGAACCCGGACTATCTGGGCGATCTTGCCTCCAAAACCCTTCCCGACACGCTCGGCCACCCTCCGCGCATATTACTTTTATACGGATCGCTCCGTGAACGCTCTTTCTCCAGACTCGCAACCGAAGAAGCCGCCAGAATCCTGAAATTTCTCGGGGCCGAGCCGCGCATTTTCGACCCGTCCGATCTTCCCCTGCCCGATCAGATCAAGGGCGACGATCATCCCGCCGTCCGGGAGCTGCGAGAATTATCCATCTGGTCCGAAGGACAGGTCTGGTGCAGTCCTGAACGCCATGGCGCGATCAGCGCGGTCATGAAAAACCAGATCGACCATCTTCCCCTCAGCATGGGCGGCATTCGCCCGACACAAGGGCGCACGCTGGCCGTCATGCAGGTCAGCGGCGGTTCGCAGTCCTTCAATGCGGTAAATACGCTGCGACTTCTGGGCCGCTGGATGCGCATGGTCACCATTCCCAATCAATCGAGCGTGGCAAAAGCTTTCGAGGAATTCGACGAACAGGGCCGCATGAAACCTTCTTCCTATTACGACAGGATCGTCGATGTCATGGAAGAGCTGGTCCGCTTTACGATTTTACTTCGCCCGCACAGCGAAACGCTGGTCGACCGCTATTCGGAGCGCAAGGAAGCGGCGGAAAAGAAAATCAAGGCTGAAACAGATTTATCGGCCATCGCCATGGCACATCAGAAGAGTTAGCCGGACTGTAGCTTAGTAATATCTACCCTTAATATCTCACCCTGTCATCCCTGCGAAAGCAGGGATCTCCTGCTTTAACGCAAAGCACGGAGGGACCGAAGAAGATATGCCTACTCTCACCAGAGAAAAAGATTGTTTTACAAATACCCTCGCTCTTTAACCTCTAACAAAGCCCATTTGGCGTAATCCATGATTTTTTGGATGAGCCAAAGCTTCTCCAATTGTATCATACCGCCTGTCTTCAGCTTCATAGCATCCGGTAATTGTATTTTCTTTATCATGCCAGAAATGGACATGAACCAGTTCCGTATGATTAGTTTCGTCTTCGGTAACTGCGCCAAGAAAAATTACATCGGACGGTTCAACTATCGCGCCCAACTCCTCATGCAATTCCCGAATAAGCGCCTGAATAATGGTTTCGCCTTCTTCGACATGACCTCCAAAGAGGTTTAGGACGCCTGCATATTTGCCCCAGCTTTCGAGATGCTGTTGCATAAGGATTTTATTGTCATGAGTAAGAATAACGCAGTCGGCGAGATGTTTGGTAAAAAACAGCATTTCTGTTAGACACAAAAGAAACTATTTTTATCGAACCGACCTTATTTTCAACCACTTTGTTCAATCGTCCCTACATCAGATATTCTAAAAATCTGCTTATATAAAAAATATCCTAAGAGACCACCTGCGATAAAAAACCAAACACCATCCCAAATGAATTTGGTAAAATTAAATGTGTAATTTGAAACAAGATTAAAGATATTAAAAAATATCGAAGAACAAATTCCACCAGCTATGATGAATATTTTTATATCAATATATTTTTTCTTAATAATGTATGCAATTAAAGGCGCCATTACCAAAAGATCGAATACAAATAAAACCGGCATTAGCAGTAATGCTCCAATTAAACTTAGAACAAAAATGCCCATGAAAGAATCCGTAACATTATTACTGGGTAAATTCATGTTACTAACTATAATACCTGCCGCTAATGCATACAGCAGAGACATAATTAATAACGCCTTAAAAGAGGCCCATATAGTTTCAGCAAATATTCTTCCAAATTTTACTTGCATTGCTAATTCCCATTTAGTTCTTGCTCTCACTCCCACTCAATCGTCCCTGCATATATAAACACTTGATTTAGAATCATAATATTTTTGTTTGTAGTGTAGAAGTCAATTATTTGGGTGCCGTTGCATCTTGGACAATCTTTTTAACAAGAGCATCTATTTTTTCTGCCTCTACAATATGTTTTAAAGTAAATGCGTATTTAAACGAAATATTATCATACAAATTTTCTGATACAGATGAGCAGTACAAAACTGGAGGTGTTGGTTTTTTATCTTTGTTGTAGCACTCAATCATAAAATCTACTTTTCCGGCGGAATTTTCATGAACATATAAGTCTTTTGCAAATGTTCCCGTTGCATTTGTCTTATAAAAAGTCAGACCAAAATTTGTTTTTTGCCCTTCATCATACTTCGCAATTTTCTGCCCATCACGATTCAATTTTACATTCATCATATATTGAAAATTTTTCTCAAGATCCGAGAAACCAAGTTTTATCATCGGGTCAATTTTATTGATATCGGGTCGTGAACCAGTGAAATGAATCCTGATCTCATCTTCTTTCTCCAAGTAAATTCCAGGTTCAAAATTTGGAACACTAAAATCAGGTAAAATGCCAACAAGTGATACAGAAGCAGGGTCATAATCAAATGAAGTGCTCATATCCAACGGATAACAAGCGTGAAGATGTTTACTAGATAGATATAAATCACGCTCAACAAAGTTGACGAGTGTGGTTTCTTTTGCAAGATCAGCTTCACACTTATTTTGAAAACCTCTTGCTATTTGTGTTAGTGGCTCCGAACCGGTAACAGCAAAAAGCAATCCATAAAATACAAACAAGAGAAAACAGAAAATCCCAGCTATAAAAATGGCGAGTCTCTTAAAGAACTTCTTCATCTATCATCCCGAAACTAGGTCGCATTTTTATATTTCAAAAAAGCTAACATATTGAAAAATAAAGAATGCTTTTAGCAAAAGCCAATAGAATCAGTGTTGTTTTCAATGGCTTATTAGACATTTTACTACTCCCACTCAATCGTCCCCGGGGGTTTTGAGGTGACATCATAAACCACGCGGTTAATACCCCGCACTTCGTTGATGATGCGGGTAGACACTCTTCCTAAAAATTCATGGTCGAAATGATAGTAATCCGCCGTCATGCCGTCGGTGGACGTCACCGCACGCAGCGCGCAGACGAATTCATAGGTGCGTTCATCACCCATCACGCCGACGGTTTTGACGGGCAGCAGCACGGCAAAAGCCTGCCAGATCGCGTCGTATAATCCAGCGCTCCTGATTTCCTCTAAATAGATCGTGTCGGCCTTGCGAAGGATGTCCAGCTTTTCAGCCGTAATCTCCCCCGGCAGGCGGATAGCGAGACCCGGGCCCGGGAAAGGATGGCGGCGGATAAAATCTTCCGGCATACCAAGCTCTCTTCCCAGCGCCCGCACTTCATCCTTGAAGAGTTCACGCAGCGGCTCGACCAGTTGCAATTTCATGTAGTCCGGCAAGCCGCCGACATTATGGTGGCTTTTGATGGTTTGCGAGGGACCGCCGGTTACGGAAACGGATTCCACCACGTCCGGGTAAAGCGTGCCTTGCGCGAGAAATTCCGCGCCGCCGACTTCTTTCGAGCGTTTATCGAACACATCGATGAAAAGTTTTCCGATGGTTTTGCGTTTTGTTTCCGGATCGGACACGCCTTCCAGTTCGCCAAGGAAAAGCTCCTGCGCCTGATCGTGAATAAGCGGGATATTGTAATGGTCGCGGAACATCTTGACGACCTGCTCGCTCTCTCCCGCCCGCATCAAGCCCGTATCGACATAGATGCAGGTGAGTTGATCGCCGATGGCTTCATGCAGCAATACTGCCGTGACGGATGAATCGACGCCGCCGGACAGGCCGCAGATGACTTTGCCCTTGCCGACTTGCGCCCGGATTTTGGCAATCGATTCTTCGCGGAACGCCGCCATCGTCCAGTCGCCTTTGCAGCCGCAAATATTATGCGTGAAGTTTTTAAGGAGCTGCGCCCCGTGCGGCGTATGCACAACTTCCGGGTGGAATTGCGTCGCCCAGAAACGGCGTTCTTCATTCGATATAATCGCATAAGGCGCGCCTTCGGACTTGGCCACCACTTTAAAACCCGGCGCCATTTCGGTGACGCGGTCGCCGTGGCTCATCCAGACCTGTTCATGGGCTCCTTGTGCCCAGACGCCGTCCGAGATGGCGCTTTCGCCAACCATGTCGATATAGGCGCGACCGAATTCGCGGGTATCGCCGCTTTCGACCTTGCCGCCAAGCTGGTGCATCATCACCTGCTGTCCATAGCAGATGCCAAAGATCGGCAAGCCGAGATCATAAATATAGGTTGGCGGATGCGGCGCATCTTCGGCATAAACGCTGCACGGGCTACCTGAGAAAATAATACCCTTCGGCGCGAAGGCGGCAAGGCGTTCTTCGCCTGCCTGATTATACGGCCAGATTTCGCAATAGACGCCGGATTCGCGAAGGCGGCGGGCGATGAGCTGGGTCACCTGGCTCCCGAAATCGAGGATAAGGATTTTGTCGTGAGCTACGGCTGTATTCAGGGAAGGGAGATGGGCTTGTGATGTTTTCATGTCCCTTTTTAAACATTCGCAAGGCCCGTTACAAATGCATTTTATCATTTGACAGACCCCCCTGCTTTGCCTAACAATTATAGAGTTGGCTCTGCAAAGGGACAAACGCGGCATTTGACGGACAGCTTGCACCGCGTAAAAAAAGCTAAAGCGGCTGCGGCCCGGTTCTCATTAACCGAACTGCTGTGGTGTCCCTAACCGAACAGCAGGATATTAAATGACTGATCTTACCTATAGTTTTGAGTTTTTCCCCCCGAAATCAGAGAAATCGGCGCAGGAGCTATTAAGCAGCGTCGAGGAATTGTCGCGGTTTTCGCCCAAATTCATGACCGTGACCTTCGGTACTGGCGGCGGCTCCCGCGATACCACTTTGCAGACACTGAAAAACCTGCAACGCGCCGCGAACGGCATCCCCTTTGGCAGCCATTTGACCTATATCTCGCATACCAAGGAAGAGCTCGATCACTATACCGACATTCTCTGGAACCAGGGCATTCGCCATCTGGTCGCCCTTCGCGGCGACATGCCCACCAATCTGGTCTGGCCGCTCGACCCTGATGCCGAATATTACCAGTTTACGTCCGACTTCGTTGAAGCTTTGCTGAAACGTCATCCCTTCGATATCAGTGTTGGCGCGTACCCGGAGAAACATCCCGATGCGCCGGATATGCAGGCCGATTTGATCGCGCTGAAGAAAAAATGCGACGCTGGCGCTACCCGCGCCATTACCCAGCTTTTCTTCGATAACGATGTCTATTACCGCTTTGTCGACGCCGCGCAAAAAGCAGGGATTGCTACACCGATTGTGCCCGGCCTTTTGCCGATCCGTGATTTTCAAAAGGTTTGTGAATTCGCTAGCAAATGCCAAGCCAGCGTGCCGCAATTCCTGCATGAAAAATTCGCGGGCGATATTTCGGACAATCTGGCCGAGGATTTACTCTCGGCGCAGGTCGAAGACCTCGCCAAAAACGGCGTCGATCATATCCATTTCTATACATTAAACAAAAGCAGCGTTTTGAATGCCGTCTGCAAGAACTTCAGCAAAAATTAAGGAGATAAACACAATGGTATTAGCCCTAAATCTTGGATTTCCCCGCATCGGCCTGAAACGCGAATTGAAAAAAGCGTTAGAAAGCTACTGGAAGGGCGACATATCCCGCGAGGATTTATTCGCCGCTGGAAAAGAGCTTCGCCTTCGCCACTGGCAATTGCAAAAAGATGCCGGAATTTCTTACGTTCCGGTCAATGACTTCTCTTACTACGACCACATGCTGGATACGTCCTGCCTGCTCGGCGTCATTCCGGACCGCTACGATCTTGCAGATCCTGATCTATATTTTTCAATGGCGCGAGGTTCGCAGAAAAACGGTCAGGACGTGATCGCCTGTGAAATGACCAAATGGTTTGATACGAATTACCACTATATCGTGCCGGAATTGAAAAAAGGCCAAAGCTTCAAACTTTCAACGGATAAAATATTTGCCGAGGCGAAAGAAGCGCAGGAAGCCGGTTTCGAGCCCCACCCCGTTCTGGTCGGCCCAATTACGTTTTTGACACTGGCGAAAAAAGCGGAAGATTTTACAGCTTGCCGTTATGAGCTGACCGAGTCTCTTGCTAAAGTTTACGGTGAAATTTGCCAGAAACTCGTCGCGCAAGGCATCACATGGATTCAATTAGACGAGCCATGCCTGTGCGTCGATATCCATCCGAAAGCCAAGGAAGCTTATACTCTCGCATATAAAATCATCAAAGACGCCGCGCCGGAAATGAACATCCATTTGGGCACTTACTTTGAAGGACTACGCGAAAATCTCGATCTCGCTTTCTCCCTGCCGATTGCCGCGATCGGTGTCGATCTGGTTCGCGCACCGGATCAACTGGACGCATGTATTGCAAAGGCGAAAGAAACCGGCATTTGCCTTGTCCTTGGTCTCGTCGATGGCCGCAATGTCTGGAAAAACGATCTCTCAAACTCGCTTGCCAAAATCGAAAAAGCGAAAGCGGTTTTGGGCGACGCCTTTGCGGTATCGGGGAGCTGTTCCCTCCTTCACTCGCCCATCGATCTCGACGAGGAAACGGCACTCGACGCCGAAGTGAAATCATGGATGGCATTCGCCAAACAAAAGCTTGCCGAGATTTCGATTCTGGCGCGCGGCCCAACATCGGAAGAACTGGCGGCCAGCGATAAAATTGCGGAGAGCCGCAAGACATCAAAGCGCATTCACAACGATGCGGTTCAAACGCGCCTGAAAGCCGTAACGCTGGATATGCTGGAACGCCATCACGCCTTCCCCGTACGCGTCAAAGCGCAGCAGCAGGCGCTAAACCTTCCCGCCTTCCCGACTACAACTATCGGCTCCTTCCCGCAGACGAAAGAAATCCGCCTCGCCCGCGCCGCGTTCAAACGCGGTGAATTGTCGGAGACCGCCTACACCGAAGACATGAAGCGCGAGATCGAACTGGTCGTAAAATACCAGGAAGAAGCAGGCCTTGATGTCCCCGTCCATGGCGAAGCCGAGCGCAACGACATGGTCGAATATTTCGGCGAGCAGCTCGACGGTTTTGTCTTCTCGAAGAACGGCTGGGTTCAGTCTTACGGATCGCGCTACGTCAAGCCACCAATTATTTTCGGCGATGTCTCGCGCCCGAAGCCGATGACCGTGCAATGGTCGGCTTATGCGCAAAGCCTTACTAAGAAACCGATGAAAGGCATGTTGACCGGACCGATTACGATCCTTTGCTGGTCCTTCGTGCGTAACGATCAGCCGCGCGAACAAACCGCCAAACAAATCGCCCTCGCCATCCGCGATGAAGTGCATGATCTTGAACAAGCAGGGATTCATGTTATCCAGATTGACGAACCGGCACTCCGCGAAGGTTTACCTCTGCGCGAGAGCGACCGCGCCGCCTATCTGAAATGGGCAGTCGACGCCTTCAAGCTTTCGGCAGCAACGGTCGAGGACACGACACAGATCCACACCCATATGTGTTATGCCGAGTTCAACGACATTATCGATTCCATCGCTGCGCTCGACGCCGATGTTATCTCAATCGAAACTTCACGCTCACAGATGGAATTGCTTGACGCCTTCGTCAAATACAAATACCCGAATGAGATCGGCCCCGGCGTCTACGATATCCATAGCCCGCGCGTGCCGAGCGTCGATGAAATGACGACGCTGCTCGAAAAAGCGCTCAAGGTTTTGAAACCGGAACAAATCTGGGTCAATCCGGATTGCGGCTTAAAAACTCGCGGCTGGCCGGAAACCAAAGCGGCGCTTGAAAATATGGTCGCCGCGGCGAAAGACCTTCGCGCGAAAGTAAAGATCGATAAGGCGGCTTAGGATTTCTTCAATAAGTTCCGAAGCTCGTCATCGATTTTTAAATGTACGTCTCTTTGTGGAAACGGGATTTCGATCCCGTTTTCTTTGAACAGATCCCAGATGCGGAAATAAATCTCGCTTTTGATATTTGAAACACCTTGCTGAGGGTCGCCGATCCAGGCACGAAGCTCGAAATTGACCGAATTATCGCCAAAATCCTTCATCAGACAAACGATGGGATGATCTTTTAGAATACGCGGACTTTCCTTGGCGGCTGTAAGTAAAACCTCCCTTACTTTATGCATATCGGAATTATACGATACGCCGACCGGAACATGGATACGGATATTACTGTCGCTGTAGGACCAGTTTTCGACCTGCTCCGAGATTAAATTTTCGTTTGGAATAAGATGCTCTTTACCGTCGCGGGTCAGTACCGAAACATAACGCGCACCGAGTTTGTTAACCCAACCATAAGTATCCCCGATAGCAATCACATCCCCGGGTTTAACCGATTTATCCATCAGGAGAATGATGCCGCTGATCAGGTTGGAAAATATCTTTTGCAGACCAAACCCAATTCCAAGACCCAGCGCACCGCCGAATACGGCAAGCGCCGTTAAATCAAGACCGATAATATTGAGTCCAAGAAAAATACCCGCACTGTAGAGAAATATATTCGTCAGTTTATAGAAAAGAACCTTCTGCGATAAGGTAAGGTTGGATGAGCTATTAAAAGATTTCTCAAGCATTTTGGATACGAAATTGAGGATCCATAATAGCAAACAAAAAATAGCGATACCTTTGATGACAAGCAAAGGTGAAAGCCTGACTTTTCCGATCGTTATTGCCTCGCTATCCAAGGCAAGCGCCGTGGCCTCCAGCAGACCGAGAATACTTAGTGCCGCCGTCAGCCATAGAGCAACGGCAATTACGCGCGACCAGAATTTGCTTTTGATCGTACTGGATGTGATCCGGATAAGACCCCATGCCGTAACCAGACTGGCAAGGACTTTAAGGCCTGTATAGGAATAACCGAGAACCGAGAAAATTTGTACGCCTGCCCAGAGCAAAACACTCAAGAACAGGAAAAAGAAAATCTCGCCCGCAGATACATTAAGATGCAGGGCATATTTACGATCTCTTTTATCCAGCCATTTTTGAAAATTTCTTGCCGAAACTGTGGCTAACAGCCAGGAAAGACATAGGGAAAGCCCGATTATGCAAGCTTGCACCAATGCATCCATAGTTAAAAAGCGATCTTCCCAGAGAAGAGCGAATTTATTCAAATCCAGAGAAAAACTGTCGCGCCAGCTACCGAATTCTTCCATCACTTTTCATTCCCGCCTGTATTTGAAATAAAATTGAGGGTACGCCGTGATCTCAAAAAATCAATAGAATAAATAATTACTGTCTTTGCAGAATGGCGGTAAAAAACCCGTCTGTGTTGTGACGCTTCGGGGTCAGGCGCATAACATCGCCTTCACACGGAATTTTCAAACCTTCGGGCCAGGCTTCGGCGAGCGGCAACAGTTTAAAATCCGGATGGCGCTCCAGAAACTTTTCGACCTGCTGCTCGTTTTCTTCCGGCAGGATCGAGCAGGTCGCATAAACCAGACGTCCGCCGGGTTTAATAGCATGCACGACCTTGTCCATGATATCTGCCTGAATGACAATCAGCTCTTCCAGTTTGGGACCAAAAGAGCGCCAGCGCATATCGGGATTTCTGCGCCATGTACCGGTTCCCGAACAAGGAACATCGGTGAGAACGACATCGAAATTCTGCTTTTGTTTACGAAACCACTTGGCGTGTTTTTCATCGCTTAAAGGGCGTATTTCAATGATATCCGTTACATAGGCGCGGCGCAAGCGCTCGCGGCCTTTTTCAAGTCGTGCAGCTTCCGTATCCATTGCAACAATGCGGCCTTTAATAGCCATGGCATTCGCAAGCGCCAGTGTTTTCCCGGCGGCACCGGCGCAATAATCCATCACCTGCATACCGGGTTTGGCGTCACAGGCGAGCGCGATCAATTGCGAACCTTCATCCTGAATATCGATCCAGCCCTTCACAAAAGCGCGGGTTTTGGAGATGAAGGATTTCTCCTTCGCCCGCAGACCCCAAGGCGAATACTGCGTCTCTTCAACTTCGACTTTATCGTCGGCGAGCTTCGCTTTTACTTTTTCGCGGGCTGCCATCGTGACATTGACGCGCAATGTCAGCGGGGCAGGATCGATCATTGCCGCAAGCTCGGATTCAAATTCCCCGCCGAAATAATTGCGAAGCGTTTCTTCATAATCGGAGGGACATTCGACGCGAACAGCCGCCGGCATATCTGCAGGCTCAATCTCAACGCCCAGTAACTCATCGAATAACTTCAATTCACCTTCAGACAGATTTTCCGCGCCGTATTTGGACCCGTCGAAATGCTCTGGTGCTTTTTCGTCCTTTTCAACCAGCGCCAGATAGGCGATCAGAATCGTGCGCGGATTAATCTCCATTCCAGCACGTTCAATATGCCAGTCAAGCCGCGCCCAGTGGCGCATAATGCCATAGGATTTCTCGACGATGGCATTGCGGTCTTTCGATCCTATGTATTTACGAAAGCGCATGTAGTCGCCGACAGACGCGTCCATCGGAACACGCATGGCGTTCAGTCTTTCCAGAATTTCAAGGACGGCTTTAATACGGGCTGCTGGGGTCATGGCTGGTTTCTAGCAGCTTTCCCGGTCCTATGCAAAGGACTGGAATTAAAAAACCCGCCCGGTTTTTCACCTTTAGGCGGGTTTTAAAGGAAGATAGAGAGACTTACTTTACGATTACGCCGCCATGGGTCGTAACCTTGGTACCGTCAGCCAGCTCATGCTGAGCATCCGGCGCAGGCGTTTTCGTTCCATCCGCGCTTACAACGAATACGTGATCGCCTTCGATGGAGATTTTTGTCCCGTCTTTCAGAACCGCTTCTTTAGCCTCGACAGTCGTAGTGTGCGTTGTCGTTTCATGTGTGGTTTCATGTTTAACAACGTCTTCTGCCTTTGCAAAAGATGGCGTCAAGGCAAGTACGGCTAATGCAGTAAGGGCAATAGATTTTTTCATCGTTAATATCCTTTTTGATAAAGATGTGTCTGTGATTAACGCAAGCAAAGCCTTTTGGTTCCACCGCCACCTTTGACGCATTACAGCAAAAAGATACTAATTGCCGCTCCGGTAGTTAGGCGCTTCAGAGGTAATCGTCACATCATGGACATGGCTTTCCCGGTACCCTGCCGATGTCATACGGATGAATTCAGCCTTTTCCTTCATTTCCTTGATCGTAGCGCATCCGGTATAGCCCATCGCCGCGCGAAGCCCGCCAACCATCTGGTGCAAAACATTACCCATCGCGCCTTTATACGGCACGCGGCCTTCAATTCCTTCGGGAACCAGTTTTTTGCTTTCGCGGATCTTACCCTGGAAGTAACGGTCAGCTGAGCCTTCGACCATCGCGCCGACACTACCCATGCCGCGATAGGATTTATAAGAGCGGCCTTGATACAATATAACCTCACCCGGCGCTTCGTCGGTTCCGGCGAAAATGCCGCCCATCATGGCGCAATCGGCTCCGGCGGCAATGGCTTTGGCGAAATCGCCCGAATATTTAATCCCGCCATCGGCAATCACTGGAATGCCTTGCTTATGGCACTCTTCCACCGCATTCATAATCGCGGTTAATTGCGGCACGCCAACACCGGCGACGATTCTGGTCGTACAGATAGAGCCCGGGCCGATCCCGACTTTCACAGCGTCCGCGCCTGCATCGATCAGGGCTTTGGCCGCATCGCGCGTTGCTATATTGCCAGCGATAATCTGCATTTTATTGCCGCGCGCTTTCCTGATTTTTTCGACAGCATCAAGAACCGCTTTTGAATGACCGTGCGCCGTATCGACCACAAGCACATCCAGCTCGGCCTCGGAAAGCGTCATGGCCCGCTCGTAATTTAAATCACCGGTTCCCACAGCCGCGCCAGCGCGCAAGCGGCCTTTTTCATCCTTGCAGGCATTCGGATAGAGCTTGGATTTTTCGATGTCCTTAACCGTCATAAGGCCGATGACTTTTTCTTCGTTGTTTACGATAAGAAGTTTTTCAATGCGGTGCTGGTGTAACAGTTTTTTGGCATCTTCTTTTGAAACGCCGTTGTAAACCTTGATGAGGTTCTCTTTGGTCATGAGCTCATGGATCGGCTGATCGTCATGTTGCGCAAAGCGCACATCGCGGTTGGTCAATATACCCAGCAACCGCCCTTCATTATCAGTGACGGGAAGGCCGGAAATATTATAATGGCTCATAATGCCAAGGGCTTCCTTAAGCGGCAGATGGGGTAGGATGGAAATCGGGTTGGACACCATGCCGGATTCAAATCTTTTGACGCGGCGAACCTGTTCCGCCTGTTCGTCGATCGTCATATTGCGGTGAATAATGCCGAGCCCGCCATTTTGCGCCATGGCGATCGCCATCTCTGCTTCTGTGACCGTATCCATGGCTGCCGATAAAATCGGGATATTCAGGGTAATGTCGCGGGTAAGCTTGGTGGATGTGTCAACATCGGTTGGCTGGACGCTCGAGGCTCCCGGGATCAACAGCACGTCGTCAAAAGTCAGACCTTCACGGATTTTATCTTGGATGAGCATGGCAAATTCCCTTAATTTTTGGGCCAATTTGCAGTGGAGTTATAGGGACAAACAGCCGGAATGTAAAGAATTATAGGAGACTGCATTTTTTATTTGGCAGAACCCCATGAAAATCTTATGAATAGTCAAAAAACAGGGATTTATTAGTATATGCGTATCCGGCCATCAAAAGCCGCACTCCATGCCGCCCATGGATTGTTGAAGAAGATTTCCGCCGATAACTTGCCAGTGGCTTTGCGTCTTAAAAACAGCATATTCCGCCTGGCAAAGGAATTCGAGCAGGCGCATTCCCATGCTCCCAACATTGAAGAACTGGAAAGCGATCTTTTCTCGCGGCTAACACGGGACGGGAAAATACGCCATTATTTCAATGCCGTCGCCGCAGTTGAAATGAAGTATCCCGAGTTGTACCAATTGCATTGCAAAAGGACGGTCGGGCATCACAGAAGCACGCTTCACGACATTATTTCCGGGAATATATCATCTATAGAAGAATGGATTCACCAGCCAGAAGGCAAACAATACGATAAAATATATGATAAGCTAAAATTTCATCTGCTCAGATATCATACTGATGCGTGCGAACGGATTTTAGAGCACGCCCAAAATGTTTTGAACGATCCTCAATATCAAGGCCTTGTCATGGCCGCTTCCCGCCTGGCGAAAACTGAATGCGAATTCGTTCCGGCCCTTAATTTCGAGGACTGGCTCCTTGAAGACGACGACAAATTTTATATGGATAAATTTACGGCCTTCGCAGACAAGCTGTCAGTCCCCGTTAAATATGTATACGGCATGGAGGATTACCTGGAGTTTGATAAGGAAACATTACCATTTTCCCTCGATTGCCAATTAAAAATAAGAGATTTTCTATCCTATGAAATAGAAGATATTTCGGAATTGAACCGCCACGCCTCCTTTGCCAGCCTGCTGTTTGGCGACTATAGAAGCTTTACAACCTATTGCCAAAGATGGCCGAATTTCTTTCGTGAAGAGCTTTATTTCCATCATAATCTGAAAAACCAGAACCATTTTTACGATCAGAATATAAACTACAGACAGTGGGGCGAAACTCTCCTGAAATTCGGCCCGCAGATGCTGTATTATCTCGATTTATTCCCTGATATCGGGGAAATGCCCAGATTAAAAAGCGGTGAAATAAACCTGAAAAAAACCAAAGGCCAGATATATGATTATCTGCTTGCGACAACCCCGCCCGAAGATGCGATTTTTTCAGACTTGCGTAGATTCTGCTTCGATAACCAGCTAGATAATGAAAGCTATGAAGGCGCGAAATATCTGCTCAGCAAATGTGCGAACCTGCCAAACACGTCCGTAGAGATCCCCGAGATTTCTGTAGACGGCGAGAATTTTGGTATGCCCGGTTATAATTTCAAAATGCTTTCCTATGAGGATTACCGCGTTTTCTTTCCCGGTAAATTCACTGGATGCTGCGAAAAACTTTACGATCATTGCCGTAACAGCGTCATTCATTCGTATATGACGCGGGAAAGCGGCTTTTATGTACTTACAGACCCCTCGGACAGGATCATCGCCCACTCCTGGACCTGGAGAAGTAACGAGGGTTATCTTGTTTTCGACGGTTTTGAAGCGCCGCAAAATGACCGTCGCGTAACCAATAAACTTATTCGCAATATACTTGATGCATTTTGCGAAAAACTAACCGATCCGCGCTACGCCGATTTTGATATTTTTGCGCTTGTCCTTGGAGAATCCGGCAAGGGTTTGCGCCCTCACGATAGCCTTCCAAAACTGGAAAATATTACTACGATCGAAGGAAATATAAGCGATTGGTATTCACCGGAAGATGCGCAGATTTTAGGAGAAATCGAGGGTTATCTTGGATATAGCAGCAGTTTTTCGATTTTCCGGCTCAATCCAAGCTACGCAGCCAATATGGATCTGGCGGGGCCTGAGCCCAAGCCTCCAGGGGAATAATTTTCTTTACTTACATACGGTTATGGAATATTAGGGTTCTGTTTCAACACAGGATGAATATGACGGAACTTGACTTGCCGGTTGCGCTTGAAAAAGCGGAAAAGCTTCATGCTTTTCTGACGTCGAAACATCCCCTTTCACCGGAAACAGCCGAAATTCTCGATAAGCTCACTCGACAAATAAAGGATCCGAGGCGCAGAGAACGACTGGCGAAATTAAAAGACTTTCTTTCGACCTATCATACAGGCGATATGCCGGGCAAGGCGTCACGGCATTGGGATAACCAGATCAATATGCTGATGGAGCTGGTACGCGATTACAGCAAAACATATGGGAATTTGCCCAAATCAAATCCAGCCATTTTAGAATATCTGATTGATTGCATCGGTGACGATCTCAGGCTGCACTTCAAAAACCGGAAACAGGATAACGAGATTTCATACGAGAGGGCGTTTTTTCAAACTACCCGCAAACAGCTCGGCAAAGGCATAAAAGCTCCCGCCGCCGCAAACGCGCTACAAACGTTTACATACGGCGACCGCCGCAGTCTTTCGAAATGGCTTACTGAACCGCAATCCCGTGATTTTACAGGCGAATTGCCTCGGAAAATAGATGAACTGAAAAAGAATTTCCAAATTCACGCGCTCCATGATGTCGCCGAAACCATGAAAAAAACGGCGGGCCCTTTTTTGCCTACGTCCATTCGTCTAGCCTGGGAAAATGCTATTTACAAAAATGATCGTGAACAGGAGATTGCGCGTCTGCACGGCATGCCACTGGATCATGTTATTGGCATCGGGCAGGTTTTTTCACATACTAAAGTTGAGGAAAAATTCTCTCGCTCTACTTATCAGAAAATCAGAGTTTTTCTGGCTCATGAAATCGAGAATGTAAAAGTCCTCAATCGCGCCGCGGCGCTGATGACACTTGTATTTCCAGACTATACTGAATTCACAAAATATATCCTCAAAAACGCCCAGTATGATGCACAAACTCAAAAACTTGGCCTCTTGAATCTTATAGACACGACGCGACTCTCTTTCCCGGACAACGATTACAGGGCATGGGGAGAGCTATTGACTGAGAGAGGGCCTTCAGCATTCTTTTATTTAAGAACGGCGCATCTCCTCGACAATATTCCAAGAAACGAAAAGGGCAAAATTCTTGTCGGTAAGCTGGACCGCCAGCTCTATGACAGAATTGCAGAATTAATGCGCTTTTGCTCGATGCGAGATTGCGGCCGCTATGGAGATTTAAAGATTGTTCGTGATATCGCCGCCATCAAGCAATTCAAGAAAGAATGCCGGGAAGATGTCGAAAATCTGCCTGACCAGGTATCAGGGATTTCCGACATTGAAATCAAGGGCGAGCGCTTCGGAAAACCGGGCTACACTTTCAAACGGCTTTCGTATAATGACGATCGCTTCTTCGTCGTCGGGCGCTTTACAAAATCCTGCGAGTATCTCGATGGAGAGTGGGGCGCAACTGTCAAGGAGGGCTATCGCAATCGCGTTAGCACTTATTACTGCCTCTTCGATGCAAATGATAAAATCATCGCCCATACATGGGCATATGTGGACCCAAGCTGGGAACACGTTATTCTTGATGGCTTCGAGGCAGATCAGAATGACGAGAATGTATCCAAAGCGCTTTTGGAAAAAATCGTTCATGAGATGAACATCGACAAGGCCCAAAAAGCCGGCATACAAGTTCATGATTTAGAAAATGAAATTCAAAAAAAGCCGTTTTTTCTTGTCGGCACGTCTGCCGCTCATATCGGGCTCGAGCAAATTACCACGATCAGACGCGACCTTGGTGAAGAAAACGATGACCACCGGAAAATTGTCGATCCTAACAGCCTCGTCAATCTTACCAGACTGATTTCGGAAGCCGTTCTGCCCAAAGGAGCCATCATCCACGCCAACCCTAAAGACAGCGATCCTGAAGCGCTTAAGCAGGCAAGGCAGGTTTCAAATTTCGGACAAAGCGTTAAGACGCCGAAAGAGCCTTAAACGCCTTTAAAGCCTTGGGCGACGACGAATCCTTCCGAGCTTTCCTTGCGGCTTGCAGGCGGCTTGACATGCTTTACTGATTTAAAATCTTTTTTCATCCGGTTAAGAAGCGTGCTCTCCGTCCCGCCCTGAAACACTTTTGCCACAAATGCCCCGTCCGGCTTCAATACTTCCGTGGCGAACTCATATGCCGCTTCGACCAGCGACATGATACGCAAGTGATCGGTTTGTGCATGGCCGATTGTATTGGGAGCGATATCGGACATCACTAAATCTGCCTGCCCATCCAGCGCCTCTTTCAATTTATCCGGCGCTGCGTCATCCATAAAATCGAGCTGCATGAATATCACGCCTTCAATCGGCTCAATTTCCAATAAATCGATCGCCACGACTTTGGCGCATTTCTTTTCTTTGGCGACCTGGCACCAGCCACCGGGCGCCGCGCCTAAATCAACGACATTCATCCCTGCCTTGATCAGACCGTATTTCTCATCGATCTCTTTGAGTTTATAGGCTGCACGGGAACGATAGCCTTCGCGATTGGCTTTTTGCACATACGGATCGTTGATATGGCGTTCAAGCCACTGATTGGATGAATTCTTGCGCGTCTTGGCGTGCTTGACCTTCTGGGTCAGTTCCCGCCCTGTCTTTCTGTTGCTGCCGCTGCTGTTCGGTTTCTTGCCCTTGGTCATATCACACGATCATTAGCAGGGATGAGATGATAAACGCCATAAAGAAAATACTTAAGGACGCAGCGAGATAAATCGGCCCTTTAGTGTAGGGCGATAAATGCGAGAGCAGAAGAAAAAGGGCGATAAAGATGGCATAGACGATCAGCCCGCGGCGGAAAGACGACATTTCGAACCATCCGGTAAAGCCGAAATTATATCCGGTCGATGCCATGATACCCATCTGCAGACGAAGGGACGCTATGCAGGTGATGATAAAGAACAGGGATTTCAGACGCTGGCCTTTATGCACGATAAGCAGAGAAACC
>QFOT01000188.1 GCA_003241285.1 Micavibrio aeruginosavorus | reverse complement strand
AAGGAGAGGGAAGAGTCATCGCCATTATCGGTGATTGAGAAATAGGCGTAGACTGATGATGAGTTATCCTCAAGTGCATCCGCAATGGACAAGGAAGCCCCGGTGCACAGGAAGACAATAATTAGAAAAAAATGAAATATATTGCGGCCCATATGGGCCTGACTATAATAAAGAGGCTAATCAGAAACAATGAAAATGACGTGGCAGGAAGAACTGGAAAAGATAAAAAAGCGCCGTATCGTTCTGGCCCTTGATACAGCTGTGACTGGCTGCTCTGTCTGCATTTCGGACGGCGATCATTTCTGGACGGAAATCGTCGAAACAGAGCGCGGGCAGGCGGAATGCTTGGTTCCTATGATTAATCGCGTTATCCGTAAAGCTGGCTATACCTATAACGATTTCGACCGCATCGCCGTAACGACAGGGCCTGGGTCTTTTACTGGCGTCCGGGTAGGGCTTTCCACGGCAAAGGCTCTTGGTCTGTCAATCAACAGGCCCGTTCTCGGTTTTGATACATTATCGGTTATTGCCAAAGCCAGCGGCCTTCAGCGTGATACGGTGATTTTAATAGACACCAAGCGCGGCGATTTCTACGGTCAGGCGTTTACAGCTGATTTGCAGCCTATCGGGGATCCTGAAATCTGGACGCTGGGCATGGCGGAGAGCTCGGCATTCGCTATTATCCGTGACGTACAGCCTGATGTCGAAGTGATGGCGCGTATGGCAATTGAAGACCAAACAGATGAAATTCATTATAATCCTGAAAAAGCACCGCATCCCCTTTATATTAGAGGAGCAGAGGTCAGCCAGTCGAAGCGGGCGGTGCCGAAGATTGTGAAGAGCGCTTAGGTTTCAAGAACGAACAAAAAGTTTGCATAACAATAAATTTTTATGTCATAAGGTCCTTATTATTCAAAGGACAATGAAATGAAAAAGCATACTGCGTTGTTAATATTTGCTTCAGCCGTGATGGCAAGCTGTTCAAACGGTAATGAACTTGAAATCCCAGATCAGGCTATAACAAGTATCGGCAAATCTAAAACCGGGTCTTACACTATTCTTCAAGTGAAAGATAAAGAAGGAAAATTGACCGGGGAATTTACACTCGTTGTCAAAGCCGGGGAATTTACCAACGAACACGGCTTCAATGATAAGGGTCAACAAGGTAGATTAACAGTTTCTAATCTTACAGCGTATGATGCCATTATTACTGAAACAGGAAATGTAGGAATTAAATATACAACCTATGCTGCTAGATATAAAAGTTCTTGCTCTGAACAATCCTATCTTGATCTTGGAAACGCAGAGGGCATGGAGCAGCGCGTTTTAAATATAAAGCCGCATATGGAAAAAATTGGCGGCAACGCAGGCTGTGATAGAAACGGATGGGATGTTGTTTCGCGCGGATATTCCCATCAGCAGTTTTCTCCGGCTATCGGCGTAAGATAAATTTATATGAGGCGGTAAAGGGAAAAATCAAGCCGTTTTCTTACGGCTGATTTTCTGGTCGTATTCACCAATTTCTTTGTAAGTTGCTAAGGTTGCGTCGATTTCTTCAAAGACGTTGAACATTTGGTCTTCGGAAGCCGGGCTTTCGACCACGACGACAAGGGATGGCTTGTTCGAGGAAGCGCGGATCAGGCCCCAGCTTCCGTCTTCCAAGGTAAAGCGCACGCCATTGACGGTGACGACATCGACGATTTTTTGCCCGCAGAGTTTTTCACCTTTGTCTTTTTTGTCCTGATAAATCTTGGTTAATGTTTCAACCATGCCATATTTAACGTCATCGGCGCAGTAGGGTGCCATGGTCGGCGATCCCCATGTTTTCGGCAGAGCGTCTTTCAGGTCTGACATTGATTTATCGGGGTTGCGATCCAGAATTCGGCAAATGGTGACAGCAGTCAGGATGCCATCATCGTAGCCTCGGCCAATCGGGGTGTTCAAGAAGAAGTGACCGGATTTTTCAAAGCCTGCCAGTGCGCCGGATTCATTGACCTGACGTTTCATATAAGAGTGTCCGGTTTTCCAGTATTGGGTTTTTGCGCCGAGTTCTTTTAAAACAGGGTCCGTATTATAAAGCCCCGTCGATTTCACATCGGCAACAAAAGTAGCATTTTTATAAATGGCCGCCATATCGCGGGCGCAGATAACGCCCATTTTATCAGCAAAAATCTCATCTCCGGTATTGTCAATCACGCCGCATCGATCGCCATCACCGTCAAAGCCGAAAGCTATGTCGGCGCCTGTTTCCTTGACCTTGGCGGACATCGCATGAAGCATTTCCATGTCTTCAGGATTTGGATTGTATTTTGGGAAAGTATAATCGAGATCGCAATCCATCTCTATAACGTCGACGCCAATGCGGCGCAGGGTTTCAGGGGCATAAGCGCCTGCCGTGCCATTTCCACAGGCTACGACAGCTTTGAGCTTGCGTTTGATTTTACCGTCTTTGGTCAGATCGGCAATGTAGCGTTCTTTTATGTCGCCAGCATATTCATATGATCCGCCTTCGCGTTGAACATAGGTTTCGTTCATAACGATGTCTTTTAAGTGTGACATCAGTTCAGGACCGAAGGTCATAGGACGCTCTGTGCCGATTTTAACGCCTGTCCAGCCGTTTTCGTTATGGCTGGCTGTCACCATGGCAACAGCCGGGCAGCCAAGTTCAAATTGGGAGAAGTAAGCTGTCGGCGAAAGCGCAAGGCCGATATCGTATACTTTGCAGCCTGCCGCCATCAGGCCGATGATGAGCGCCTGCTTGATCGTCGCGCTGTAGGAACGATAATCATGCCCGACAACGACTGCAGGCGGATTTTTCTTCATTTCATGGACGATCGTGCCGATGCCCATACCTAGTGCTTGGATACCGCGAAGGTTTATTTGTTCAGGAAAAAGCCAGCGGGCGTCGTATTCGCGGAAGCCTTGTGGAGCTACAAGAATTTCGCGTTCATATGCTTCTGTATTAGGTTTGATGGACATCTAAAGGGCTCCTGAAATTACTTAATAAGTATAAGTCGTTAGTAACTGATTTTGCTGCGAATGCAAACGCTCAAAACCGGATTTTAATTCCCTTATAAATTTGCTGCCGCAGACAATTTTTCAATATATTCATAGTCAGGCTTATTTTTCATGACTTCGAGTAGCCCCTCCCATGTGCCTATATCCATCCATTTTAAAGC
>QFOT01000187.1 GCA_003241285.1 Micavibrio aeruginosavorus | reverse complement strand
GAGAGCGCTAACTCTATTCAGCTTCTCCAAATAGCAACTCACTAATCGTTTTCGCAGACTTGAGCTGATTTATATTAGTATAGCGCGGTCCTTGCATTGCCCCCGATGGTGCATCGGCATATTTGATGGGGTCGATTTCCTGTGCCGATCCTTTGAAATAAACGATATATTTCCCCGTATCACCATAGGGCTCAATCCGATCAATTTCTGCATAATGCGTAATGGCCATAACCGGCTTGACGCGATAAGCCGCGATATATTTCAAACGTTCCAGCATGCCGCCGCCGATACGGATGGCATACCATTGCCTATCCTGAATGAAAGTTTCCTGAAACCCATCTTCCTTCGCGGGCACGATTACCGTATCCCAGAGATCGGGATTTGAACGCCAGTCTTTTGTTGCCGGCGCTGTCTTTGTGAGGGCTCGATAGGTCTTTGGTTCTTCAAATGCATGAACACCAAGCAAAGGCAAAATTTGTAGCATTTGACGGGAAAAGGCTTGCATGTCTGCGCGCTCGGATTCGGACATGCTGGGTTCCATGGGGGCGACTTGGTTATCAAGTCTGCAGCGTTTCATAGCAGTAGCTTTATTGTGCAGGAACCATTCAAGCCAGGTAATATGAGCCCGGTTTAGAAAATCGTTATTTGAAACAAAGACAATTGCCTTATCCCAAAAATCCTTTTTCTTGCGATGGAGATCAAGGCGCCCTTTGATATCGTCTGTCTGGCCAATATAAAGCACGGGCATATCCGGATCGGATTCCTTGTACCCGGAGAGAATATAAACGCCAAGCTTTTTCATCTCGGGTCTTTGGCAGGCCACATCCCATTTATCACGCGGGAAAATCAGGCATTCGCCAGTCCAGTTCTTAAGGCTGACAATCCGTATTCCTTCCGGGTCGCCATGGGGCACGAATATATTGATGTTATAGGCTTCCGCCATGATATCACTCAATTTTTCTTAGGTTTTTGCAAAACTACATGAGGGCAGGGCCGATGCCAAGAAAACATTACAGGGGTATCAGCCATAATTAAGAATCAGGCACGGTTTATGCGAGCTTCCAATTCTGTAATACCATTAATAATTACCTCCCAAGTTGGAAATTCCTTCATGAACATTTCTGCCATTTTATCGTAATCGTCTCTGATGGATTTCAGTTGTTCTTGGCTGGGTATTAGTTTTAGGCTACCTAATATAGCGGTTCCATAAGAAGCTTTCGTATCTTTGAAAAGCAGGCTTTTGTTTCTTACCACGCGCTCTAATAATACAGGATTTTTCAGGGCTGCATCCGCAATGCCTTTCTGAGTTAGCATATTAGCATATATGTATCGTAATAATGGCGTGACATTCGGTCACGCATTTTCGATCCATAACCGCAGTAATTTTTGATCAGGTGATGCCAAGAATTTTTTGCAGCGCTGAGGCCAAATACCAATCTTGAATCTCGTGGATCATTTTCTTTAACTTATCTGCACTCTTGCATATTCAAATCATTTATCCAGTCTTTTAAAACTCCGTGTTTGTTATTACTGAGCCAGGAGAGATCGCCGAGGAGCCAGATATGATCGACACCTGGATATATTTTTGTTTTTACGCAGCCGCCGTTTACTCGTATGCGCTCTGCCAGTTTATCCATGTTGAATTTGCCAACATACTGGTCTTTCTCACCCCAAAGAAGAAGCATGGGCGGTTGTCTGCCGTCAACAAATGTTGTGGCTTGCATTTGGGGATAATTGGACGGCGGCCCAAACATATCTTTTAAATCATCTTCATAGGGCACGAAATCATATGGCCCGGCAAGGCCAACAAATTTCTTGATAACCTTGGATCGGTCTTTGCCTTGATGCTTCAGGTAGCGCTCATCCGTTGTTAGCAGCGCCGCTATATGGGCGCCAGCCGAGTGTCCGGCGATTTGGATTTCGTTTTTATTGCCGCCATACTCGCCGATATGATCGTAGATCCACGAAAGAGATTGGGCGCCGTCTTCCACGAAGGCAGGAAATTTAACTTCCGGATATTTACGGTAATCTGGAATAACTACGATATATCCTTGTTTTGCGAGGGCCGATCCAACAAATTTATAATAGTTCTTTGATCCTTCTTGCCAGCGGCCACCGTAGTAGAAAACAATAACAGGCAGCTTTTTATTCTCGGCGGCATTCGGCGGTATATAGATGTCGAGGCGCTGCCATTTCTCTGCCCCAAATGCTACATCATTGATCGATTTTACTTTACCGAAATGCGTCGGTGCATTAACAACCGCCATGTTGATCTGAGTGCAGGCGGAAATCAGGAAAGCCAAAGATAGCCCTAGCAGGCCAAAAATAGTCTTCATTTCGGAATTATCCTGAAATAAAGAGAAGAAGGAAGAAGTCGCAGTATCTTCATCATCCATGTGAAGCGGCGCGGGAAATGAATTTCAAATTGGCTTGTCAGTAAGCCATCTGCCAAAGCCTTGGCGGCAGTTTGGGCTTCAATTATCATCGGCATGGGGAAATTATTTTTAGCGGTCAACGAAGTCTTTACAAATCCCGGCGTAATCAGGCGAATATCAAGGCCTTGCGGGGCCATTTCTGCACGAAGGCTTTCTGTGAGATTTATAAGAGCTGCTTTGGTTGCGCTATATGGCTGGCCATTAGGCAGGCCGCGATATCCTGCCACGCTGGCGCAGATAGCGATTTGACCATGTCCCTGTTTTAGAAATAGAGGCAAAGTGGAATGTAGGAAATTCAAAGCTCCAGTAAAATTGGTCTTAACAATATCTTGCACAAAGGCCATATCGAGGGCATTTAGCTTCATCGGCTGATATATGCCGGCTAGGAAAAGCGCGCTATCGATGCGACCAACAGCAGCGGATACAGCATTCGCTGCTTGTGAAAACGTATCCAGATTTGTTACATCGCATGGCAATACTATATGGCGAGAAGATAATTTCTTATTCAGGGCCTCAAGGTTTTTTTCGTTACGCGCAGAAAGAACAAGGCTTGCTCCACGTCGGTCAAGCTCAATAGCCAGCGCGTTCCCGATCCCGCTGCTTGCTCCGATAATCCAGATATTTTTGTCTTTGTAGTCTTTCACTTATTTATCTTTTTGGATCGAGATAGTAATTTCGCCAACATTGATCCCGAATTTCTTCATTGTGGAGCGATTTATAACCAGATTATCAGTCATTAGATACATCCAGTCATCGAAAGACAGATTGATT
>QFOT01000186.1 GCA_003241285.1 Micavibrio aeruginosavorus | reverse complement strand
ATCGAAACTTTCGCGACTGAATTTATCAATAGCTTCATGACCGTTTTGAGCAACATCATAATTATAGCCGAATTCTTCTAGAAGGGTTGTTGCGACCAGTATGTTCGGATAATGGTCCTCAACCAGCAACACTGTTCCAATTTGCTCTGAAGCGGCATCTTCGAAAGAAAGACTGGATGCGTGAATTCTTCTTTGTGCCAGCTCTTCATTAATTGCAACGTCAATTTCTACTGTAAAAACAGAACCTTTCGCTGGAATACTTGCGACACTGATGCCCCCATTCATTCTTTCGGCTAGTGCCCGGCTAATGGCAAGACCTAATCCGCTTCCGCCAAATTTGCGACTGGTCGAGGCGTCTGCCTGAGTGAATTTATCAAAGATAATGCCGAGTTTTTCTGGGGATATTCCAATTCCCGTGTCGCTGATCTTGAAAACCACGTGTGCAAGATTGTCGGCTTTGCAAGTACTGGATATATCTATTGAGATGTGACCTTCTTCGGTAAATTTAATAGCATTGCCGACTATATTGAGAAGTATTTGCTGAATGCGAAGTGGATCGCCAATGAGATCTGTATATGTATCAGGCGCATAGTTCACGATGATAGGAAGATTTCTTTCCTGTGCCTTTATTTTTAATACGCTAAGGCTTTTCTCAATAACTTGAGGAAGATTGAACGCAATTTTCTCAAAATTAACCATACCTTCTTCAATGCGTGAAAAATCAAGCATATCGTTAATAAGGTTGAGTAGATTATCCGCACTGTCTTTTAGCGTCTGCAATAATTCCTTCTGGCGCGCTTCCGATAACTGAGAGCCTAATAAGATATTAGAAATACCTACAACCGCATTCATCGGCGTTCTGATTTCGTGGCTCATATTTGCTAAGAATTCAGATTTGGCAACATTCGCCGCTTCTGCTTTAAGCAACGCTCTATGAAGTTTTTTCTCTGCTTCTTTCGAAGCTGTGATGTCTGTTATAATGCCATCAGATACAATCGTGCCATCATTCAGGCGGCGGGGGGCAGAGCGGCATTGAACCCATTTAATTTCCCCATCACGGGATTTCATTCTGAACTGCCCGTCGAATGCCGACATGTCACGCAGGGATTGTGCGTCCATTTCGTACATTAAAGGCAGATCTTCTTCTAAAACCATGCGATAAAGAGCTTTGGCATCCGCCATGATTTCTGAGACAGGAATGCCGAGAACGCGTTCAATTCCGGCGCTTATATAGGAAAAATAGATATCTCCGTCCGCAGCCTCGACAATCTGGTAGATCGCGCCATTGGGCAGATTGTCACCAAGGCTTTGTATACGGTTGCCATTCTCGCGGATTTGCTCATCCGGAGTCATGAAATCGTTATATAGCGGCTTATAATCGGCAAGCGATTTTTCAGACATGCGGCTCAGACCCTTTTGGAATTAAGGAAATGCAATTTAGCATTTGTTCATTAAAAAGCAAATAAATTGGGATATACTATGATTATGACCGATTCAAAACCGCCTGCCATCAGCACTGTTTTCACCCAATTAATGGGATGCGATTACCCTTTTATCGCTGCGCCTATGTTTCTTGTCAGCAATGAGGAGCTGGTAGTGAGCACTTCGGAAGCGGGCGGGATAGGGGGAACTCCCTCGCTTAACTGGCGCAGTGTCGAGCAGTTTGATGCTGCTTTAGGAGCAATTTCCAGCCGGACAAGCAAACCTTATGCCGTCAATCTTATCGTCAATAAGACAAGCCTGCGTATGGAGCAGGACCTTGATGTCATCGTAAAGCATAAAGTCCCTCTGGTTATAACTTCCCTTGGAAATCCGCAGATCGTCATCGACAAAGTTCATGCCTATGGAGGTAAAGTTTTCTGCGATGTCGTCGATTTGAAATATGCACTAAAGGTTCAGGAGCAGGGCGCAGATGGCGTTGTCGCTGTATCGGCAGGGGCAGGCGGACATGCGGGTCCTATTTCGCCGCTTGTCTTATTGCCCTATTTGAAACAGCATTTGAAAATTCCGGTTATCGCAGCGGGTGGCATTTCTAATGGTAAACAAATTCTGGCTGCACTTGTGCTAGGGGCGGACGGTGTCCAGATCGGAACCAGATTTATTGCGTCCAACGAGGCGCATGCAAGCAAGGAATATAAAGAGGCAATTCTTAATTCCGCGCCTGAAGATATAGTGATGACGCGGCGTATTTCAGGAACGCCCGCAGCTGTTATTAATACGCCTTATATTCAGAAAATCGGGCTGGATATTCATCCGGTAGAAAAATTTCTGAGGTCGCATCCACTTACTATGAAATATGCAAAGCTGATGCGGACAATCCTTGGTACTCGTTCTTTGGAAGCTGCGGCGGACAAAACGACATGGAAGACAGTATGGAGTGCAGGACAGGGGGTTGGATTGATCGAAGATATCAAGCCTGCCGCCGATATTATGAAGCAATTAGCAAGAGAATACTGGGAGGTCCGTAATGCCCTTTGATCCGTTTAAATTCTTGCGCGGCTTGGAAGACAATCATCCGAAAATATCACGATGCTTGACAATGGCTTTTCTGGGTAAGTTGTCGCCTTTTAATAATCATCTTGGGGCAAGGCTGGTTGAGTGGACGGATGATCGATGCTTAATTTTCGTCAAAAAAAGGCGCAAGGTCCAAAACCATGTCGGCAGTATTCATGCGGGCGCTATTTTTACACTCGGAGAAACTTGTGCAGGGCTTGTAATCATCCGTAATTTTCCCTTCGCAAAATTCCGTCCGTTGATGTCCGATGTTAAGGTGAATTACTCCAAGCAGGCACGAAGCGATATATGGGGTGACTGTGTCGCTATGGAGAGGGCGATAGAAAACGCCCATAAAGTTTTCGATAGTGGTGAAATTCCAACCATTGAAATGGTCACGAATATCTCCGGCATGATTAATGGCAAAAAAGAAATTATCGCTGTCGTTACAACCGTCTGGCAGGTTAAGCCTTGGGGCCAGGTAAAAACTCAAAATAAAATACTTCAATAATCTTGAAATATTGAACTAATGGGTTTATATGCTTCCTATATTAGCATGGAGCATTCAATGGTCGCCCTTTTTCAAGAATTCAAACTTCAAGACATAACTTTAAGAAACCGCATCGCAATTCCTCCGATGTGCCAGTATTCGGCCATTGACGGCGTGCCCAACGACTGGCATCTGGCGCATTATTCTGAACTGGCGCGCGGCGGG
>QFOT01000010.1 GCA_003241285.1 Micavibrio aeruginosavorus | reverse complement strand
AGAAATATTTGTCACGGAACGTGCCGGTGGCGGTCTGGAGAAAACTGATGCAATCCGTAAGGTTCGCCGCACGATTGCCCGCGTTAAAACATTTTTGAATCAACAAGAAACAGCGGCTCCGAAAGCTGCCCCAAAAACCAAAGCTAAGAAAGCTTAAGGAGCTAATAGATGCCACGTCGTGTACTTCAAGGCCGTATCGTCAGCGATAAAATGGACAAGACAGTAACTGTCCTCGTCGAGCGTCGCTACATGCACCCGATCTATAAAAAATATGTTCGTCGTACGGATAAATACGCAGCGCATGATGAGAACAATATGTTCCGCGCAGGCGATTTCGTAGCGATCGAAGAATGCCGCCCGTTGTCAAAGCGCAAGTCCTGGACTGTGATTACAGATCCAACGACGATCAAGCGCTCTGAGATCGTCGAAGACACAACTAAAGCAGCTAAACCTGAAACAAAGAAAAAAGCAGCGGCCAAGAAAAAGGCTTAAGCAGAGTAATTAAGGACTAAAGTCATGATCCAGATGGAAAGCAACCTCGACGTTGCAGACAATAGCGGAGCCCGCCGCGTCCAGTGCATCAAAGTACTGGGCGGCTCAAAGCGCCGTACAGCCTCAATCGGCGACGTTATCGTCGTTGCGATTCAGGATGCGATCCCGCGCGGTAAAGTAAAGAAGGGTGACGTGCACCGCGCCGTTATCGTTCGTACCGCTTTCGGTATCAAGCGTACAAATGGCGAGCAAATCCGCTTCGACTCCAACGCGGTCGTTCTGATCAACAAATCAGGCGAGCCGATCGGAACCCGTATCTTTGGACCAGTTACCCGCGAATTGCGCGGTAAAGGGTACATGAAAATTATTTCTCTTGCTGCAGAGGTGCTGTAATGACCGCTCCTAAAATGAAAATTAAAAAAGGCGACACTGTTGTCGTTATTACTGGCAAAGACAAAGGCCGTACTGGTGAAGTAACGAAAGTTATTCCAGCAGAAGCCCGCGTGGTTGTAGCTGGCATCAACCAGATGACCAAGCACCGCAAACCAACTCAATTCGCTCAAGGCGGTATTGAGAAAGTGGAAGCGTCAATTCACGTTTCTAACGTTGCCCTGGCAGATCCAAAATCAGGTAAGGCAACAAAAGTCGGCTTCAAAGCCGAAAAAGATGGCACAAAAGTTCGGATTGCGCGTAAATCCGGCGAAAAAATAGGTTAAGGAGAGTCCATCATGGCTCAGAAGGCACAAAAACAACTGGCTCGCATGCAAGATCGCTATGAGAAAAATCTCAAAGCGGCGATGAAGGCGAAATACGGCTACAAGAATGACTATCAGATCCCTAAGCTGGATAAGATCGTCATCAACATGGGCGTTGGCGAAGCAACAACAGATCGTAAGCACCTCGATACGGCACTGAAAGATCTGGCGGCGATCGCCGGTCAAAAACCAGTAACGACAAAAGCTCGTAAGGCGAACGCATCTTTCAAGATCCGCGCTGAACAGCAAATCGGCTGTAAAGTAACACTGCGCGGCACACGCATGTATGAATTCCTTGACCGGTTGGTCACGATCGCGCTTCCTCGCGTTCGCGACTTCCGTGGAATTAACGGAAAAGCATTCGATGGCCGTGGCAATTACGCACTCGGTATCAAGGAACATACGATCTTCCCTGAGATCAACTATGAGAAAGTTGACACGACACGCGGAATGGACATTGTCATCTGCACAACAGCAGGAAGCGATGAAGAAGCAAAAGAATTATTACGCGGCTTCGATCTGCCGTTTAGAAATTAATTAGAGAAAAGGAACCAAGATGGCTAAATCTAGCGCTGTCAATCGTAACAACAAACGCATCAAAACGGCCAAAAGCCAGGCGAACAAGCGTGAGCAACTGAAGGAGACGATCATGAATCGCGATCTTCCTGTTGAAGAGCGTTTTGCGGCTTCCCTGAAGCTGGCTGAATTGCCACGTAATGGTGCCAAAAACCGCGTTCGTAACCGTTGCGCGCTGACAGGCCGTCCACGTTCATTCCACGGTAAATTTAATTTGTGCCGTAACATGCTGCGCAAGCTGGCCTCTGAAGGTCAACTGCCAGGTGTTACGAAATCAAGCTGGTAAGAAGGAAACAGCAACATGACTATGAGCGATCCATTAGGTGATATGCTGACACGCATCAGAAACGGCCAACGTGCGAGATTGAAGAAAATCTCCAGCCCGTCGTCCCGTCTTCGCATCAGCGTATTGGCTGTCTTGAAAGATGCCGGTTATATCCGCGACTACAAAGAAGTAGCCAACGATAACGGCCAAAAAGAAATTTCAATCGAGCTGAAATACGATGAAGGTCAGCCGGTTATCAAGGAATTACACCGCGTATCGAAACCGGGTCGTCGCGTCTATAGCGGCTCTTCCGAACTTCCGCGCTACTATAATGGTCTGGGTCTTGTGATCGTTTCCACTCCAAACGGAGTGATGAGCGACCAGCAGGCTCGCGAAGAAAACGTCGGCGGAGAAGTTCTCTGCCAGGTATTCTAATAATTAGAACTGAGGAATAAACTATGTCTCGCGTTGGAAAAAATCCGGTTGTACTGCCACAAGGCGTAACAGCCAATCTTGATGGTCAGATCATCAAGGTCAAAGGTCCGAAAGGCGAATTGTCTTTGGAAGTGCACCGTGATATCGAAGCGAAAATCGATGGCACGAACGTAACGGTTGCCCCTAAGAACGAAGAGCGCCAGACCCGTGCCCTTTGGGCGACCATGCAGCGCCGTATCAAGAATATGGTCATTGGTGTTGCCACAGGTTACGAGAAAAATCTTGAAATTGAAGGTGTTGGTTACCGTTCGAACCTGCAGGGTAAAGAACTGGTTCTTCAGCTTGGTTTCTCTCATGATATTCGTTACCCAGTGCCGGAAGGCATCACGATCGCGGTTGAGAAACAAACAGCCATCAAAATTACCGGCATCGACAAAGAAAAAGTCGGTCAGGTCGCTGCAGAAATTCGTGGATATAAGCCGCCAGAGCCATATAAAGGCAAAGGCATCCGCTATGTAGGTGAGTATATCATCCGCAAAGAAGGTAAGAAAAAATAATCGTTGAGCGGTTTGGCGGATGGTTTTTGACCTTCACGTCGGCCCATAGACAATAAGGAACTAAAGAAATGACACGCGCTAAAGAAACAAACGAACAACGCAAAGCCCGCCGGGTCCGCTATAAACTTAAGCAGATCAACCGCGCCGGCCTGCCGCGCTTGTCCGTGCACAGGTCTAACAACCAGATTTACGCGCAAGTTATTGATGACGTGCAAGGCGTGACATTGGCTGCGGCTTCGACCCTAGACAAAGACCTGAAATTAAAGACGGGTGCCAATGTCGATGCAGCGTCCCAAGTCGGCAAGCTGGTTGGCGAACGTGCGAAAAAAGCCGGTGTGAGCAAAGTGATGTTTGACCGAGGTGCATTTTTGTACCATGGCCGTATCAAGGCTCTAGCTGACGGTGCTCGTGCAGCTGGTTTAGAATTTTAATAATAGAAGGAAATAAGTCAAAATGGCTCCTCGTCCAGAACGTAAAAAAGAACGTGAACCACGCGAAGAAAGCGAACTGACAGAAAAGTTGGTTGCCGTTAATCGCGTTGCCAAAACCGTTAAAGGCGGTCGCCGTATGGGTTTTGCCGCATTGGTTGTTGTCGGTGACGGTCGTGGCCGCGTCGGTCACGGTCACGCGAAAGCGAAAGAAGTGCCGGATGCGATCCGCAAGGCAACTGATCAGGCGAAACGCTCGATGATCCGCGTGCCGCTTCGCGAAGGTCGTACAATTCACCATGACGTTATTGGTCACTTCGGTGCAGGTCGCGTTCTGCTTCGTACAGCTCCACAAGGTACTGGTATTATCGCCGGTGGTCCTCTTCGTGCTATTTTCGAAGCTCTGGGTATCCAGGACGTTGTCGCGAAAGCCCTTGGTACAAACAATCCATACAACATGGTAAACGCAGCGTTTGAAGCGCTGAAGAACATGCAAAGCCCACGTAATGTTGCGGCCCGCCGCAGCAAGAAAGTCAGCGACATTCTTGGCAACCGGGAAATCGGCCTTAAAGGTGATAAAGCCGCTGCTGACGCTGCAGAAGAAAGTAAAGAGGACTAATTAGATGGCAAAGGTAAAAGCGCACAAAGCGAAAAAGCAAAAGCCAAAAGCACCGGTTAGCGTTGTTTCGACTGGCAAGACGGTTAAGGTAACCCAAATGGGCAGCCCAATCGGCCGTGCACCTGATCAGGAAGCGACATTGGTCGGTCTTGGTTTAAATAAGCGTCACAGAACACGTGAATTGATCGATACGCCATCTGTTCGTGGCATGATCGTCAAAATCCAGCATTTGTTAAAAGTGGAAGAATCTAAATGAAACTGAACGAACTCAGCCCTAAAGAAGGCTCAACCAAAACCAGCCGCCGCGTCGGCCGTGGTATCGGTTCATCCAAAGGTAAGACATCCGGTCGCGGTGTTAAAGGTCAAAAAGCCCGTTCCGGCGTTGCCGTTAAAGGTTTTGAAGGCGGTCAAATGCCTTTATACCGTCGCTTGCCTAAAGTCGGTTTTACTAGCTTTGGAGCGAAAGAATATACGACGTTGTCACTTGCCGCCTTACAGGCTGCCATTGATGGCAAAAAAATCGATATAAAAGGCCAGATCGATGAAAGCGCTTTGGTAAAAGCGAAAATCGTTCGCCGCAAAAAAGACGGCATCCGTCTTTTAGGTACAGGCGAATTGACCTCGAAAGTATCCTTGAAAATCTCCGGCGCGACTGCTACTGCGAAAGCGGCTGTAGAGAAAGCCGGCGGTTCCATCGAGCTGATCGTGTGGACGCCAAAACCCATCGAGCGCAAAAAGCCGATTCCGGGCAGAAAATAGAATTTCTGTTATAAGTTTTGAAAACCCGCCCGCAAGGCGGGTTTTTACAATCACGTTTTTTCACGTAACAATAAAAATATTGAGTAGGCAATGCCGCAGGACAATAACGATTGCCGCTTGATATTCGCGCATCCATAACCTAAAAATACTTCATCCTTATTCATCCATTGAAAGACTGATTATCCATGGCCTCTGCCGTCGAACAACTTGCCAAAAATGCCAATTGGGGCGCCTTTGCCAAAGCAACCGAACTGAAACAACGAATCCTGTTCGTGGTTTTGGCCTTGCTCACCTATCGCCTCGGTTCTTACATTCCAATACCGGGTGTCGACCCGCATGTCTGGGAAGGTATCTTCGAGCAAAAAGGCGGCGGACTTCTCGATATGTTCAACATGTTCTCTGGCGGATCCTTGCAGCGTATGACGATTTTTGCGCTCTCGATCATGCCGTATATTTCGGCGTCGATTATCGTGCAGCTGGCAACGGCTCTTTTCAAAAATCTTGAAGCCCTGAAAAAAGAAGGCGATTCCGGCCGTCAAAAGATAAACCAATACACACGTTACCTGACAGTGCTTTTAGCGACTGTTCAGGCCTGGGGTCTGGCAGTCGGTCTTGAGTCGTTGCAAGGCCCGCAAGGTTCCGCCGTTATCGATCCTGGCCTGTTCTTCCGTATCTCGACAGTCATCACCATCGTCGGCGGCACTATGTTCCTGCTATGGCTCGGTGAGCAAATCACCGCACGCGGGATCGGCAACGGGACATCGCTGATTATCTTCGCCGGTATTGTCGCCAACCTGCCGCATGCTTTGGCCAGCTTCCTTGAGCTGGGCCGCCAAGGCCAGTTTAGCTTTGTTTCTATCGCGGTTATCTGCCTGATGATCGTTGGCGTAATCCTGTTCATTATCTTCATGGAACGTGCGCAGCGCCGCCTTCTGGTACAATATCCAAAACGCCAGGTCGGGCCGCAGCAAATGGCGCAAGCTTCTCAAAACCACTTACCGTTAAAGCTCAATATGTCTGGCGTTATACCGCCAATCTTTGCGTCATCTCTGCTTTTCCTGCCGATGACAATCGTCGGTTTCACAGGTGCAGAGCAGACAGGGTTTGTCGCGGATATTTCCCGCTACATGCAGATGGGCCATCCGGTGCATATGATTTTCTATGCATCCCTGATCGTCTTCTTCGCGTTTTTCTATACGGCGATCGTCTTCAATCCGGAAGAAAACGCAGAAATGCTGCGCAAGCATGGCGGGTTTATTCCAGGTGTCCGCCCGGGTAAATCCACGGCGGAATATCTGGATTTCGTTCTAACGCGGATCACCGTAGTCGGTGCGCTTTATCTGGTCCTGATTTGTTTGCTGCCTGAACTTCTGATTGCCGAATATGGCTTGCCGTTTTATTTCGGCGGCACATCGCTTCTGATCGTTGTATCGGTTACAATGGATACGGTTGCGCAAGTTCACTCGCATATGATCGCGCATCAATATGAAGGCCTTCTGAAACGTACTAAACTGGGGAAAAAACGTAGATGACCAATATAATTCTTCTGGGCCCACCCGGCGCCGGTAAAGGCACGCAGGCTAAAATTCTGGAAGACGAAAAAGGTCTGAAACAGCTTTCTACCGGCGATATGCTTCGTGCAGAAATCGCGGCGGCGTCCGAGCTCGGCGTTAAAGTAAAAAATATCATGGATGGCGGCGGTCTTGTTTCTGATGACATCATGATCGAGATGATCTCAAACCGCATCGATCAGGATGACTGCCAAAATGGATTTATCCTTGACGGCTTCCCGCGTACCGTGCCGCAGGCCGAGGCGCTCGATAAAATGCTCTCAGACAAAAAACGCAATCTGGACGCTGTCATTCAACTGGTTGTCGATGAAAATGCCTTGCTGGCTCGGATCGAGAAACGCGCCGCGGAAACTACGGGCGGACCAAGAGCAGACGATAATGCAGAGGCTTTGAAGAAGCGCCTGTCTGTCTATAATGATCAAACCAAGCCTATCCTGCCATATTATGAAGGTAAGAAAATCCTGCAAAAAGTGGATGGCATGGCGACAGTTGATGACGTAACCGGCCAAATCGCAAAAATTCTCTCAAAAGCTTGAGTTATCCACAGCTTTTCAAGTTATTTAGTTGACTCTGTCCAAATTCTGAATAATATGCGCCCATTCCGGCAAAATAACGCCTTTAGGGGTTATTTGTGCCTTTGATAAATCTATTAATATCAAAGACTTAAGCTGGATTTGGATTACGAACCGGTATTACGGTTCGGCTAGAACTCAACTTTAACGCTCAAAGGAGCAATTATGGCCCGTTTTTCAGGCGTCAATATTCCTGACAACAAGAGAGCAATTATCTCTCTTACATATATCCACGGCATTGGTCGTCACACGGCAGAACAAATTTGTACCGAAGTCGGTATCGATTTTTCACGTCGCATGAAAGACCTGACCGAAGATGAAATGAACCAGATCCGCAAGATCATCGAATCCAACCGCTTCCCTATCGAAGGCGATCTTCGTCGTGAGACATCTCTCGCGATCAAACGCCTGATGGATATGCAGTGCTTCCGCGGTCTTCGCCACCGTAAAGGCCTGCCTGTTCGCGGTCAGCGCACCAAGACGAATGCGCGTACACGCAAAGGCCCGGCAAAACCAGTCGCCGGCAAAAAGCCAATTGCTAAAAAATAATCGATTATTGCGAATTTAAAGGAATAGAAAAATGGCTACACCAGCTAAAGGCGCTGCTAAGGGCGGCAAGGGCGGAAAAAAGAAAGTCGTCCGCAAAAACATTCACTCGGGCGTTGTCCACGTAAATGCGACTTTCAACAATACATTGATCACAATCACAGACGTGATGGGGAACACTATCTCCTGGTCGACATCAGGCACGATGGGTTTCAAAGGCTCCCGTAAGTCTACACCTTTCGCGGCGCAGGTTGCGGCAGAAGATGCGGCTCGTAAGGCTCAGGAACATGGCTTGAAAGAAGTCGATGTTGAAGTCAAAGGCCCGGGTACAGGTCGCGAAAGCGCACTGCGTGCGCTCAGCTCTGTCGGCTTGATCGTCAAGGGCATTAAGGACATCACGCCGATCCCGCATAACGGTGTTCGTCCACGCAAGCGCCGCCGCGTTTAATCGCAGAAAGCGTCCCCGTGGAAACAGGGATTTCGGATAATAAGAATAGTCTACGCTACTTAAAACAAGGAAGAGAAACAGTATGTTGATACAGAAGAACTGGCTGGAACTGATCAAACCAAACAAAGTTGACGTCGAGCGAAACAAAACCAACAGCAATGCCGGTAAAGTTGTCGTCGAGCCACTTGAGCGCGGTTTTGGTTTGACACTGGGTAACGCCCTGCGTCGTATCCTGCTTTCCTCTTTGCAAGGCGCGGCAGTTACGGCTGTTAAAATCGCCGGCGTTCAGCATGAATTCTCCACAATCGAAGGTGTTCGCGAAGATGTTACGGATGTCATCCTGAACATCAAGGCGATTGCGGTTCGTATGCATGCCGAGGGCCCGAAGCGTATGCGCATCAATGCTGAAGGTCCATGCGAAGTCACAGCCGGAATGATCGAAGCCGGTGCCGACATCGAAATCATGAATCCTGATCTGGTTATCTGCACACTCGATAAAGGGGCGAAACTGGAAATGGAAATGACCGTGAATACAGGCAAAGGCTACCGCCCGGCCAGCCAGAACCGTCCGGAAGATGCGCCAGTTGGTTTGATCCCTGTCGACTCCATCTTTTCGCCAATCCGTAAAGTTTCCTACGACGTAGAAGACACACGCGTTGGCCAGATTACAGACTACGACAAGCTGACACTGAACATCGAAACAAACGGCGTTATCACACCTGAAGATGCGATCGCTTACGCAGCCCGTATCATGCAAGACCAGCTGCAAGTGTTCATCAACTTCGAAGAGCCAAAGGAAGCGAAAGTTTCCCGCGAAGAAGAAAGCCTGCCGTTCAACCGCAATCTGCTGAAGAAAGTAGAAGAGCTGGAATTGTCAGTTCGCTCCGCAAACTGCCTGAAAAACGACAACATCATCTATATAGGTGATCTCGTTCAAAAGTCAGAATCCGAAATGCTGCGCACGCCTAACTTCGGTCGTAAATCTTTGAATGAAATCAAGGAAGTTCTGACGATCATGGGTCTGCATCTCGGCATGCAAATCGAAGGATGGCCGCCAGAGAATATCGAAGAATTGGCGAAGAAAATGGATGATCCATTCGCCAGCTAAAAAAATTAAACGGGATCCGGCCAAAATCGGATCCTGTTTTTAAATAGGACATAGTGTCCGCATCCGGCTTTTACTGCGTCACAACGTGGTGTTGATCGGATAAACAAAATGATCTTACCCGTTTAAGATCGCAGAAAAGAGAAAGTGCTAAAATGAAACACGGAATTAAACAACGTAAACTGAACCGTACATCGGCTCACCGCTCCGCGATGCTGTCTAACATGGCAAACGCACTCGTCAAGCATGAGCAAATCGTAACGACTTTGCCAAAAGCAAAAGAACTTCGTCCTTTCGTTGAAAAGCTGATCACCCTTGGTAAAAAAGGTGGCCTTGCCAATCGTCGTAACGCTTTCGCTGTTCTGCGTGACGATGCGGTTGTGGCGAAAATCTTCTCGACACTGGCAGATCGCTATACGTCCCGCCCGGGCGGTTATGCGCGTATCTTGAAAGCCGGTTTCCGTTACGGTGATGCTGCTCCTATGGCGATCATCGAGCTGGTCGACCGCGATCCGTCTGCAAAAGGCAAAGACTCAGGTCAGAATAACAACGCAGATTTCGCTGCCGGTCCGGCCGATGAGCTGACAGTCTCCAAAGCAGCCGTCAAAAAAGCCAACACAGAGAAAAAAGAAAAAGCCACAGGTGAAAAAGAAGCGAAAGCAAAAAAGACACCGAAAGCAAAAGACGCTGAATAATTAATAAAAGTTTAAAAAGCCTGCTCTCCTTTTTTTGGGAGAGTAGGCTTTTTTTTGTTAAACTTACTATATGAGTAGACAAAAAATTTCTGATGCTTTGGTGGGATGTCTAGAAATTCCTATTTTTATCAAAGGCGGAATAGATCGGTTCGAAAATACAGCTAAAGCTGCTAGATTTTCATTTATAGTGCCTGTAGTTCTACTGCCATTTGGAGCCTATTTGGCCCAAATAAACCCGGAATTCAATGGCCGCTCTTTAATAAATTTATTGATCATTTTTGCAGTTAAATTTGGATTGTTTAGCGTATTGTATCTAGGTGCTGTTTTTATTTTTGTTAAACAGTTTGATCGTCACCAATTTTTTTATCAATTTGTAAACGCCCAAAATTGGATGATATTAGTCCAATTGGTAATCTTGCTGCCTGTTCTCCTGGGTGTACAAGCAGGACGGTGGCCGTGGGAAGATATATATAATTTCCAAGTTTTTTTGATTGTTTATAGTTATGTATTTATGGCTTTTTTGATAACCTGCATGTTCAGGATAAACTGAATGCTTGGAGCTGCTCTTTCCATTCTTGGTATGGCCATTAGCCAAACTATAAATGGGTTTATATATTGAATGCTTATCTTATTTTGAAATCATTTTTTGCTCATGAGATATGACCAGCTTCTCTTGAACTTGCTATTAGCCGTAGTATTTTATCTCCCATGAAAAAAATACTGATCGCTTTTTTATCCGTTCTGTCCTTGGCGACATCCGCTTTGGCGCAGGAAATTATCCCGCAAAGCAAAGCCGAGATCGAAATGTCTTTCGCTCCGCTGGTCAAAAAAGTCGCGCCGTCTGTCGTCAATATCTATACCAAGAAACTGGTCGCGAACGTCAACCCGCTTATGGCCGACCCGTTTTTCGGACAGTTCTTCGGGCGCGGATACGGCATGCCGCAGCAGCGCCTTGAAAGCTCCCTCGGAAGCGGCGTGATAGTCGATCCGTCCGGTCTGGTCGTCACCAATTCCCATGTTATCAAGGACGCCAAGGAAATCACGGTCATGTTAACCGATGGACGCGAATTCCCGGCAACATTGAAGCTGAATGATGCCGCTTCCGATATTGCCCTGCTGCGCCTCGATACCAAGGGCGAGCAATTACCGTCCTCCCCCCTGCAGCCGAGTGATACGCTGGAGGTCGGTGATTTAGTGCTGGCGATCGGCAACCCGTTCGGGGTCGGCCAGACGGTGACAAGCGGCATTGTTTCGGCACTTGCCCGGTCATCCTTAAGCATCAACGATTTCAATTTCTTTATCCAGACCGATGCCGCAATCAATCCGGGTAATTCAGGCGGTCCCCTTGTTTCCATGAAAGGCGGTATCGTCGGTATCAATTCTGCGATCTTCTCCAATTCGGGCGGCAGCCTTGGGATCGGTTTTGCTATCCCCTCCGAAATGGTCGCTACCATCATCTCCGCAGAAAAATCGGGTCAGACCGTCAACGGCCAGATCGTGCGACCCTGGGTCGGTGTATCGGTGCAGGATGTAACGTCGGATATTGCGGCATCGCTGGGCCTGTCATCGCCGTCTGGCGCCTTGATCACGGCGCTTCATCCTGAAAGTCCTGCGCTGAAAGCAGGGCTTAAAGTCGGCGACCTGATCACTTCTGTAAACGGACGCAAGATCCATGATGCGTCCGAAATCCGTTTCCGCTTCGCCATGGTGCCGATCGGCAGCAGCGTCAAGGTCGGCTATGACAGGAAAGGTGAAAAGGGCGAGGCGAATGTTGCCGCCATCTCGCCGCCGGACAGTCCGGCGCGGCTGAGCACGGTTATCAAAGGCCGCAACCCGCTTTCCGGCGCGACGCTTGCCAATATCAATCCGGCCCTTGAGGTGGAGCTGGGCTTAAAAGGCGAGGACACGGGCGTCGTGGTCGCTAAAGTCCAGAATAACTCGATTGCGGCGCGGCTGGTGTCTGTCGGCGATATTATCGTAGCCATCAACCGCGTTCCGCTCAAATCACCAGCGGAAGCACAAAAACTGCTCGATGGCAGCACCTCTAGGGTCAACTGGGCTTTGACCATCCGTACAAAAGGACAGGAACGGACAATAGTGGTGAGATGACATCTCCGAATAAAACGCTATTATCATTCCATGCCCGATTTATTCGCTGTCGATAAGCCAGATAAAGCCAAGCCTAAAACCCAGCCATTGGCTGATTTATTACGCCCTAAAGCTTTGGAAGAGGTTGTGGGGCAGAATCATATCGTGGCTGCGGATGCGCCACTCGGCAAAATGGTGGCAGCGCGTAAATTATCGTCGATGATTTTCTGGGGTCCTCCGGGATGCGGCAAGACGACACTTGCGCGGATACTGGCTCAGCATACCGATCTTCATTTTGAGACAATCTCGGCGATTTTTTCCGGCGTGGGGGATTTGCGCAAGATCTTTGACTCTGCGCGGCTGCGCTTTGAAAACGGCAAAGGGACATTGCTCTTCGTTGACGAGATTCACCGCTTTAACAAATCACAGCAGGATGCATTTTTGCCGGTGGTGGAAGATGGCACGGTTATTCTGATTGGCGCAACGACCGAAAATCCTTCTTTTGAATTGAATTCGGCGCTCCTGTCGCGGTCACAGGTTTTTGTATTGAAGCGCCTTGATGACGCGGCGCTCGAGATTTTATTATCACGAGCAGAAGCTCATTTTGGGCGGGCATTACCGCTTACACCAGAAGCGCGTGAAAATCTCAAAGCCATGGCCGATGGCGACGGGCGATATATTCTAACTTTGGCCGAGCAGGTTTTCGTGCAGGCAGAAGGAGATCTTGATTTGCAGGGTCTAATGACCATCGTCCAACGCCGTGCCCCGCTTTACGACAAAAAAGACGATTCTCATTACAATTTAATCTCAGCGCTTCATAAAAGCGTGCGCGGTTCTGATGCCGATGCCGCGCTCTATTGGTTTTGCCGGATGCTGGCTGGCGGGGAGCATCCCGAATATATCGCACGCCGCATGGTACGAATGGCGACCGAGGATATCGGTCTTGCCGACCCACAGGCTCTCGCCATGACGCTGCATGCCTGGGAAACCTATGAGAGGCTGGGAAGTCCCGAAGGGGAACTGGCTTTGGCAGAGGCATTGGTTTATCTGGCAACGGCGCCGAAATCCAATGCCGTCTATAAGGCCTATGGAGCGGCTAAACGAGCGGCAAAGGAAACAGGCTCGCTTATGCCGCCCAAACATATACTGAATGCGCCAACCAAGCTGATGAAGGCGGAAGGTTATGGGTCGGGGTATGATTACGACCACGATACGAAAGAGGCATTTTCAGGGCAGGATTACTTCCCTGATGAGATGGAGCGGGAAATATTTTATAACCCTCCGGAGCGCGGTTTCGAGCGCGAAATCAGGAAACGTCTTGATTACTGGGAGAAGCTTCGGGAAGAGAAGAATTCTTAGATTTTAGCCGCTTTCTGATGTAAATTCACAGCCATGAAAATCATTCTTCTCGTAGCCCTCGGTGGCGCTATTGGTTCAGTCGCCCGTTATCTGGTCGGAAAATTGTCGCTTTTGTTATGGGGGCCGGATTTTCCGTGGGGAACACTTATCGTCAATATTCTTGGCTGCTTTGTCATGGGCGTGCTAGCCGGGCTTCTGGCGCATTACACTCAATTGTCACAAGAGGTAAGAATGTTCTTACTGGTTGGAATACTGGGCGGATTTACAACTTTCTCGGCGTTTTCGCTCGACCTTGTTACGCTCTATCAGCGCGGCGCTCTGATGGTTGCAGGACTTTATCTGTTTGCCTCAATCGTAGCGTCAGTTGCCGCGTTGCTCGGCGGCATGGCGCTGGTGCGGAATTTTATATCATGACGGGCGTACGCAGTTATGAAGTGGCGGCGGATGATGACGGACAACGGCTGGATCGCTGGTTGAAGAAAACGCTGGACCGTGTGCCATATGCGCTGCTGCAGAAGATGGTGCGCACGGGGCAGGTAAGAGTGGATGGCAAGCGCGCCAAAACGGATTCAAGGTTAGTAGCGGGCCAGACGGTACGCGTGCCGCCTGTGGAAACGAAAGTCATTAATGCATCGTCGCTGACCTTTATTCCGAAAGAGAATGACGAGGAATTTCTAAAATCGATTACGGTTTATGACGACGGTGAACTTCTGGTTTTAAATAAGCCGTACGGCTTGCCGGTGCAGGGCGGGCCGAACATCAAGCGCCATATAGATGGTATGCTCGGTACATTGATTAATCTCAAAGGCGTGCGCCCGCGCCTTGTTCACCGGCTGGACCGCGATACATCGGGATTGCTGGTTTGTGCAAGGTCTTTGAAGATGACACAAAGCCTTGGTAAAATGTTCGAGTCTCAAGACATCAAGAAGATTTACTGGGCGCTGGTGTCCCCAGTGCCGGATAAGGACGGCGGTGACATCAATGGCGCGATTATTAAAGGTGAAGGCCGCCGAAAGGAAGCGGTCGTTATCGATAATCAAAACGGCAAGCCCTCGCGGACATCGTATCGCTTGCTAGAAAAATCGGATAAAGGTGCTGCATCCATGGCGTTTTGGCCGCGCACAGGGCGCATGCACCAGATTCGTGTGCATACGGCGGATATTCTGGGTTGTCCGATTATCGGCGATGAAAAATATAACGGGCTGACACCGATCATCGACGATACGGGGATATCGGGGAGATTGCATCTTCATGCCGTTCGGAAGAGATTTTCTCATCCTAAAGATGGAAGCCTGTTGGATCTCGTGGCGAAGCTGCCGGAGGATCTTGCGAAGAGTTGGAACGTTTTCGGTTTCACCCCGGACTATGAAACCGATCCCTTCGAAAGGAAATTAAAATGAGTACTTCAAGGCTGTCTTTGGCAACAACCTGGATTATCAGGATATTGCTTTTTTTTATTGCCATTCTTGTTGCCGGCTTATTGATGTTGTCGACGCTCGGCGGAACCAGCGAAAGTCATAAGAAAGGCTTAGAGCAGGCTTTTTCTGATGCCACAAATTCAAATATCAAAATACAAAACATAGATGAATTTAATATCCTGCCCCAGTTATCAATCAAGGCCACTGGCCTGCATGGTTTGTCCCGTACTTCGCCTAATGAATTTATGGCAGATCGGATAGATATTGCATTTGGTCTATCTGATCTAGCTCTCGGAAAGCGCAGAATCGAAAGTTTCGTACTGGAAAATTTTCGGTTTTCTGCTGATTCAAAATACGACCTGAAAATAGAAAGCGCCCGTATCAAGCCTGGTGAAAAGGCGTTGTTTCTTGTCGATGGCCAATATAAAGAAGAGAAAATCCATTTTTCCGCGCCGCTCGAACAAGGGAGTGTAGGGCGCAGTTATTATTATTTTAATGACCAGATTGAGATCGACGGAAAATACGGCGAACTGAATATAGAAGGTAAGGTCGATACTTCAAACAAAGCGGCGCCTAATCGTAATACTTTGAATATCAATATTTTATCCGGCGGAAGGGTTGTCGCAAAGGGGCAGGGCGGTCCGGGTGAGGGTGGTTTCAAAATCAATATTGACTGCAAAATTGATATACCGGCAAAAGCGCTCACTGAAATTAAAACCTTGCTTGGGGTGCCTTTTATCGAGCTGGCGGAAACTTGTGAATGAAACGTTTTTATAAAGAAGTATCTCTCAGGCAATCTGAAGATTCATTTTTGATAGAGCTTGATGGCAAGCCGGTCAAAACGCCGGCGGGACAAATGTTAAAGGCTTCCAAAGATATTGCGCCGCTGCTAGCGCGGGAATGGGCCGGGCAGGTTCAAACTATCAATCCACTATTGATGCCTGTTAATCAGCTGGTAATGACGGCAATGGATGGTCTGCGTTCCAGAGAGGAAATAATCAGCCATATATTATCTTTCATCGATACTGATCTTGTATTCTACCGTTCTGAAACCGAGCCATATAAAGAAAAGCAGGCTGGTAAATGGGATAAATGGATCGCGCTGGCGCAAGATAAATCCGGAATCATGCTTAAGACAACAGGTCAGATTGAACTGGTTCAGCAGGATAAAGAATTCGCAGGTTTTATACAGAGCTACCTCGAGAATTTGGATCAATTATATTTGATTGTTTTTGAATCCCTTGTCGACGAAACATCCTCGCCCGTTCTGGCGCTGGCTATGTTTGAAAAAAAGGCAAGCGCCGAAGATATTTTTAACGCAGTGCTGGTTGAAGATATGGTCCGCGCCGAAATCTATGAAGAAGAATTATATGGCGCTGCGCCGGATCAGGAAAAAAAACGGCAATCACTGCGCCTTAATCTCGACGCTGCGGAGTGCCTGACAAGGTTGACTTAAATCCATCTTTTGGGATTGGCGACGCGATAACTTTTGAAAGCACGCCCGCCGCCGTGGAAAATGCGCCAGACAAGATAAAGCTGAACGGGAAAGAGCCAGATCAGGTATTGCTCTAGAATCAGGTTTTTATTATCCGCGATATAGTTGTCAAATGCCGCCCGCATCTGATCTTCGCTAGGCTCTCCGCCATTCAGGTAAACATCGCCAAGTTGGTAAATAGAATCCATATTTCCCCGCTGCACTAGAATGATGGCCATGATCGTCATGGCAATAGCGGCGATGCTGGAATAAATCCAGATCGAACGAATAATATATGTCATATGGTTTTCTTCAAAACTTTCGTTGCGGGGAAAACGCGCCCGGGCGATGTAAGCGAAAATTAGTTGGACCAGTATAAGGGTGTATCCTATGTTCTGCAGGTCAAAGCTTGTCGTACTGCAAAAAATGACGACAAGCGACATTACGGCGTAAAAAGCGAGAATGGTGTTCCGGTTCTTTTCCAAGATCTATCTCCGATTAAAAAGTTTTTCGATGTCTTTGAGGGACAGGTGAATAAAGGTAGGGCGGCCATGATTGCATTGCGATGATAAGGGGGTTGCCTCCATCTGGCGGAGCAGTGCATTCATCTCTATAACATTCAAGCGTCTGCCCGATCGCACCGACCCATGACAAGCCATGGTCGAGAGAAGTGCATTGATTTTTTCTTCCAGAAGGCTGGAGCTTTCTTTGTCTTTGAGTTCATCCAGTATATCGGCAATGAGGGATTTAATATCGATGCGGCCTGATAAAATAGCCGGAATGCTGCGCACGGCTATGGCACCACTGCCGAAGGCTTCAATGTCGACGCCAAGTTTGGACAGGGAGTTTTCTTCAGCAAGCAAAAATCCGATATCGCTGTCGCTGAAGGATAAAATTTCAGGTGTCAGCAGGCCTTGTTTTTCAATGCCGCGCGCTTCCATTTGGCTTTTGAACTTTTCATAGACAAGCCGCTCATGCGCCGCATGCTGATCGACCAGGATAAGGCCATCATTCGATTGCGCCAGGATATAATTCTCATGAATTTGCGCTCGTGCCGAGCCGAGAGGGTAATTGGTTTCCGGCATCTCTTCGGTAACAGCTTCCATACGTGTTGATGGCTGGATGTCTATTGAAGGTTGATAGAAAGAAGCCGCTTTCTCCGCCAAATTGCCGTAGGACGGAGCCGGCGGCATAGAGGTGGCGTAAGACATATTCCGCTGGAAACTAGATAACGTCTGAATGCCAAGGTTGGAGCTGGTTTGTGGTCGGTTTTGATGTATTGCATGCTGGATAGAGCTGATGATTAAACCTCTCACGAGAGCATTATCGCGATAGCGGACTTCTGCCTTGGCGGGATGGACATTGACATCGACATCCTCGGAAGAAAGCTCGAGAAACATGGCGACAACGGGATAACGATCACGGGCCAGTACATCGCGATAAGCGACACGTACGGCGCTTAGCATCGATTTATCCTTCACCGCGCGACCATTGACGAAAAGATACTGATCGAGCGATGTGCCGACATTATAGGTCGGCAAGCTAATCCGACCTGTGAGTTTTACCCCTTGCCGCTCGGTCGAAAGGGCAATCGAGTTATCGAGAAATTCCGCGCCCATGACATCTTTCAGGCGCTGTTTGAATTGTTCAACGGCGTCCTCTGTCAAGACAGGGTAATGGAAAACGGAACTGCCGTTATGGGACAGGCGGAAAGCGATATCAGGGCGTGTCAGGGCGAGGCGATAGATGCAGTCTTTAACGGCTGCGTATTCGGCATTCGTAGTTTTTAAGAATTTAAGGCGGGCGGGCGTGGAGTAGAAAAGATCCCGTACTTCGATCGTCGTGCCTTCGGCCTGCGTTCCGGGTCTAGGATCGGATTTATTTCCATCTTCGGTAGTTATTTCCCAGGCTTCGCCGGTATCGCGGCTGCGTGTCGAGATTTTCATGCGGCTGACCGACGCTATGGAAGGCAGGGCTTCGCCGCGAAATCCTAAATGATGGATAGCCAGTAAATCATCGGATGGCAGCTTGGAGGTGGCGTGACGGTCGAGGGCGGCAACTAAATCCGCTTTAACCATGCCATGTCCGTTATCGCGAATGGCGATCATGGTTTTGCCGCCTTCGCGCAGATCGATCTCGATCCAGCTTGCCCCGGCATCGATGGAATTCTCGACAAGCTCCTTGATGGCTGCGGCGGGACGTTCGATCACTTCGCCGGCGGCAATCTGGTTGACAAGATGGTCTGGTAAATATCTGACGGGCATAGTGGTAAAATTAGGGCACGCGCTTCAAAACTGCCAATATAATATATCGGAAATCAGAAGTTTTCCGGTAAAATCGCGCCTGTTAAATCGGCATCCTTGAAATCAGCATTTGACAGAAGGGCGCCTGTCAAATTCGCGCCGGTAAGTTTGGCGTTCCGAAAACGTGCGCCGGACAAATTGGCCCCGGTCAAGTTGGCGCCTGAAAGATCGACTGGTAAAAGACGGCCGTTTTGAAGTTTAAGAGGCCCTAAATTGGCTGATGTCAGATCCGCGCCGGAAAAATCCGCATTTGTAAAGCTTGAGCCGCGCATGTCGGCCTTTTTCATTTTGGCTTTGCTGAAATTACTGCTGTCGAACGCAGAGCTTTGCATCTGGGCTCCCATAAATAACATTCCGCTGAAATTGATATCCTTGGCAATCGCCATAATCAGCGGGTATTGGCCTATATTGGGGATCGAGTGGAGATCCAGCCCTGCAAGATTGAGGCGTTCGCCTTGCGCTCCGGCAAATTGTATCCATTTCGCGTGTTGACGCAGTTTTTTGTGAAGTTCATCTTCCGAAACGCTTAAATCTGCTCCGCTTGAATCAAAAGTAGCTTCGCCTTGCGCACTTAAATCAAGATCCGAATGGCGTGCTGCGATTTCTTCTGGCGATAGAGTTAAATCGCTTTCGCGGTTCAATAATTCTTCCGGAGAAAGATTAAGACTCGCTGACCTGGAATAAACATCATCGGCTTTTGATAAATCAATGGAAGCTTGACGTGCATTTATTTCATTCTTATTTGAAAGATCTAGGTCTGCCGAACGAGACAAAGCGTTATCTTTTGATGTCAGTTCGAAGTCAGATTCCCGTGTTGTACTATCCTGGGCAGCTAAAACAAAATCACTCTCTCTCGTATTATACTTCTCGCCTTCCAATACCAAGCCTGATTCCCGAGTTATTACATTTTCTTTTTGATAACTGTAGTCACTCTCGGATGCTAATTGTTGTTTCTTTTTAGAAAGATCCAACTCGGATTCCCAGCCAGTAACGGCTTGCGCCTGACTATAATCAATTACTCTTTCTTCCGCCGCCGCTTCAGTGGCAGCTTTTATTTCTTTTTCTTCTTTGAGAGAAAGTTTTTTCTCAACGCGTGAGCCTTGACGCGTATCCGCCTTTGTAAAATTGGCGTTTTCAGTAATGGCGTCGGTCAAATCGGCGCCGCGCAGATCGGCCCTTTCAAATGAAGCGTTTTTGAGATTGGCCCCAATCAAGTCACAGCTGTAAAAGACCGCTCCGTTGAATTTTCCGTTTGAGAGATTGGCTTTATTTAGATTGGACCCAGTAAAATCCGCACCCGACAAATCGGCCCCATGGAAATATAGGCCTGACAAATCTTTGAATTTCAAAACGGCGCGTGCACCGCCACGCTTGCCTAAATTAAAGGTAACCTGTTTGCGGATGACATCGTCCAGTTCAAGCTGGCTTAGTCTATCGGATGGTTTGCTTGGGTCGGCCATATTTATATTATCGCCTATCCGGGGCGATATATGAAGGGCTGAAGATAAGCCATTTGACCTTTTGTGGAAGAATCCAAGTTTTCAGGAATTTTATTGCTGGTATAGGCTTCTATCAAAGCATTGGCAGCAACTTTACCCAGCTCTACGCCTGGCTGATCATAGCTATTGAGATTCCAGATTATGCCTTGCACAAAAACTTTATGTTCATAAAGGGCGATTAGCGTGCCAAGTGCGCGCGGCGTTAGTTCCGGCAGCAGAATTGTCGTGCTGGGGCGGTTGCCTTCGTACACTCTGGATGCATCGCCTCCGGCCTCTTCTGCCGTTTGGCCTCGGGCCAAGGCGCGGGACTGCGCCTGCATGTTGGAAATCAAGGCTATATGGTGAGCAGTATTTAATTCATGGTGCGGTCTGGCGCAGGCGATGAAGTCGATCGGAATGATATCCGTACCCTGATGAACCAGTTGCATATAGGAGTGCTGGCTGTCCGTTCCTGTTTCCCCATAGACTTGCGGTCCGGTTTCGTAATCGACGCGCCTGCCGTCGCGATCAACGGATTTTCCATTCGATTCCATATCCATTTGCTGGATAAATTTGGCGAATTTAGCAAGACGCGTATCATAGGGAGCAAAAAGGTGAGTTTTAAGATTCAAATAATTTCGATTCCATATCCCGATCATGCCAAGTAGGACTGGAATATTTTTCTCCAGCGGCATTGTCTGGAAATGAATGTCTGCTGCGTGGGCACCATCCAGAAATTCCTGAAATTTTTCAGGACCGATGGCCAGCATAACGGAAAGGCCGATCGGCGACCAGACTGAGTAGCGTCCACCAACCCAATCCTCAAATTTAAAGATATTTTTGGGATCGATACCGAAGTCACTGACTTTCTCGGCATTTGTCGATAAAGCCACAAAGTGATTTTTAATGTCGTCCTGTTTCATGCCCTGATTTAAAAACCATGTTTTTGCTGAATTGGCGTTCAGCATGGTTTCCTGTGTAGTGAAAGTTTTAGAGGCAATGATAAATAAAGTGGTTTTAGGATTAAGACTTTCGAGCGCGTTGCTTAAATCCTGCCCGTCGACATTCGAAACAAAACGAATTTCAGGCCCGTCATGGTAAGGCCGTAAAGCTTCAGTTACAAAACGCGGTCCTAGATCCGAGCCGCCAATACCGATATTGACGACATGGGTAATGACGTGGGCGTCACGTATCTTCTGCGCAAAAGATTTCATATGGCGAAGTTCCTGATGCACGGCAGGCACAACATTATTCCCGGCAATTAGAACCTCTTTGTCTTCGGGTGTACGAAGCGCCATGTGCTGAACGGCGCGGCCTTCGGAAGTATTTATTTTTTCTCCGGCAAACAGGCGTGTGCGCCATTCTTCAAGATTGCGGGCATCTGCAAGTCTGCCCAAAAGCGAAATCGTTTCTTTATCAATACGCTGTTTTGAAAAATCAAAAAGAATATCTTCAAAAATATAACTTAAATCGTGAAACCGGGCTGGATTATTCAGTAAGTCGCGTAAGTGAGATTTGCCTGTTGTAGAAACATGGGCCAATAAATCTTCATGGGGTTGTGTCCAGTTAAAGGGTTCACTTGACATTGGGTAAATCCGTTACGGTTTTTGTCGGGGTTATATTCGCAGGGTCGCCGACCATGATCACGCTGAGTTTAGACAGGTCGAGCAATCGGTTGGCCGCGCGTTCGACATCTTCGGGTGTCACCTTATTTAAGCCCGCTTCGCGGATATCCAGATAGTTTTTAGGTAGGTTATAGCGCTGGAAAGTGAGCATGGTCCCGGCAATCTGATCTGTCGAGGTAAGATTAAGGGGCGTGGAGCCTATAAGATAAGATTGTGCATCTCTGATTTCTTCAATTGTAACTTTTTCTGCTTTGATGCGCTCAAATTCCTTGCGACTTAAATCCATGAGCTGTGCGACGTTCTTGTTCTCCGTCGAAGTGGATAGTGTAAAGATTGCGGCGTAATCCATCATATCCATCCCTGTATAGATGCCGTAGGTGAGGCCGTTCTTTTCGCGAATAATTTCGGTTAAACGCGAGCCGAAGCCGGAAGAGCCGAGAATGAAATTCATGATATCGGCGGCGAAATAATCCGGATCACCAATACGGATGCCGGGCAAGGTTGCCATGATGATTGTTTGCGGGATCGGCAGCTTAAGCAGGGTTGTTGTTGGCTGGCCGGCAAATTTTACGTCGCTGATTTTAACTGCAGCGGCTTTGGCGGGTAATTGACCGAAAGTCTTATCGAGCAGGATCGAAAGATCCGCTTCGCTGATATCCCCGGCCACCGATACGATCAAGCGGTCGCGGGTCAGGTCCTTGGCCAGTTTTTCTTTTAAATGCGCAGGCGTAATCTGGGGCAAGGACGATAACGTGCCGCCGCTATTCATCGCATACGGGTGACCGTCATAGATCACCGAATTCAGCAGGCGGGCAGCAACCCAATCCGGTTCCGTCATGTCGGAACGAATGCGCGTGACATTGGCGGCGATCATGCGGTTGACGGCTTCCTGATCGAAACGCGGTTTGGTGAGGGCAAGCTGTAATAAAGAGAAGGCTTCGTCGCGGTTCTTGGTCAGGGTTTTAAGATTTCCGCCAAAATCATCGCGGCTGGCGGAGAAAGACAGGCTAATTGATTTATTATCTAAAAGGCCCTGAAATTGCTGGCTGGTGTAATCGCCTGCACCTTCGTCGAGTGTATTGGAGAGAAGACGGCTAAGCCCTTGCAAGTCCTGCGGATCATTAACAGCACCAGCCCCGTTAAAACTATATTTCATGGAGATGACAGGAATGGAATGATCTTCGACCAGCCAGGCCGTAATGCCGCCTTTAGATTTTACTTCCTTGATATTCAGGATCGCTGCCTGAACCGGAAATGAAAAGCTTAAAAACGTGATTGTAAGTAATAATTGTTTCATGGTGTCACCTCTGCCTTTTCCTGAAGCGGGAGCATATAGCCGGTGACAGGCTGATAATCGGGATTATCGGGGTCCATGTATTTTTTCAGGACCCGGGTTACTTCTTCGGGTGTAACTTCTGAGATGCGGGTAGGCCAGTATTCGACATCTTCGAGCGTGGCTCCGGATGACAAAGCTTGGCCTATCGTCATGGCTGGTCCCATCACGCTATCGCGTGCATAGGCCGCGGAATCAATCAATCGCTCTTTCGCTTTTTCGACTTCCGCCGCTGCGATCCCATCTTTGATCATAGAGCGGAATTCGATATCAATGACAGATTCCAGTTTTTTGAGCGCTGTGCCTTCTGCGGGTGTCGCGTAAATCCAGATGCTGCCCTGACCGCGGTTTGAATCTTCATAGCTCATATCAATATCGACGGCGATTTTTTGCTGTACAACCAGTGATTGATAAAGGCGCGTGGACGCGCCGCCGCTAATTAAGTCCTGCAATACCTGGAGGGCATAAGCATCTTTTTTATTCTGAACGAAAGAAGGGGCGATAAAGGCCCGCATAAAAACGGGTTGCTGAATGGCCTTGTCATGAAATTCAAGACTTGTCGGAGCTGCAAGTTTCGGCACATCGGGACGGATGTGATCCTCAATCTTCTTTTTTGGCAAAATGCCGTAATATTTTTGGGCGTAGGTTTTCATCTGGTCGAGTGTCACGTCTCCGGAAACAACCAAAATGGAATTATTAGGTGCATACCATTTGTCATGATAATTTTTTGCATGCGCCCAGGTGATTTTCGGCATTTCCTGTTTCCAGCCTATGATGGGCGTTCCGTATGGTGAGTTGCTGTAAAGCACAGATCTCATCTGTTCGGAAAACAGTGCCTTGGGATCGTTGTCTGTGCGCTGGCGGCGTTCTTCGATAATAACCTGATGTTCTGGCGCGATCTCAGCTGAAGGCGGCGCGATATTGATCATGCGGTCGGCTTCCATCGCCATCACGACAGGCAGGCGCTCTTTCGCAATTGATTGGTAATAGGCAGTGTAATCCCAGGAGGTAAACGCATTATCGTTGCCGCCCATGGAGCGGATAAGTTTCGAGAATTTACCGGGGCCAATCGCTTTCGTACCTTTAAACATCAAATGTTCAAGAAAATGCGCTTCTCCGGATACGCCGTCGCCCTGCGGCTCATCGGCGGAGCCGACTTTATACCATAGCATATGCGTGACGACAGGCGCGCGGTGATTAGGAATAACGACGACTTGCAGCCCGTTATCGAGCGTAAATGTTTCGGCATTAAAAACCTTATCAACTGTCTGGCTTTGCGCCATCGCCGGTGTGGACAGGGCAAGGACGCTTGCAAACATGAGCAGGGTTTTTTTCATCGTTACTCTTCTATCGATGGAGTTTCGCCGGCCTGTTTTTGTTTGATGCGCTTCGCTTCGGCAGGGGCGTCTACAATGACGGCGGCACCCGCGTCATCTTTGTTGCCCCAGTTCATAATGCGCTTGGCAACAGGGCGGTTTTTCTCTGCCGTGTCGACTGCTTCCCGGTCAACGACGTTACGGATATTAGTAACGGCGCTGCTGGCACCGGCTTTTTGTAAAAGTGCGGACTCGCCTGTTGAAGATTGCTCAAGGGTTGGAATCTGGCTGCCGAGAATAGCGGCTTGAGCGGCTTGTTCAGGGCTTGCTTCCTGTGGACGCTGTTTGCCGGGAACTGGTTGTGGCAAAGCGCTGACCTGGTTCAAATCCGGTGGAATTTCAAGCGGGGCCCGTTTGACGACAGCAAATTCGTCCGGCGTGCGGCGGGTCAGGCCAAGTTCCTGTTTCGCTCGGGCGCATCCTGAAACAATTGTGGCTGTAAGCAGGGAGATGATGATGAGTTTTTTCATACCTGATCCGAAACTGTGTTGCCTGTGGTGTTGTCTTTAGCCGAGAATAGCGTATGAAGGGCCAGTCCTGCAACGCCCAGAACGATACATGAATCGGCGATATTAAAAGCAGGCCAGTGATATCCGGCTACATGGAAATCAAGGAAATCGGCCACAGCGCCAAACCGCGCGCGGTCCCAGACATTGCTGAGCGCGCCGGAAATCACCATGGCCAAAGGAAGAGCGGCAAGCAAAGATGTCGAGCGCCACAGCCAGATAATGAAGAATATCGTCAGGGCAAGAGCCATAATCATCAAAGCGTAGGGCATAAAGCTGTGCGTGCTGGCGAACATACCGAAACTGACGCCTTTATTCCACACCATGACGAAATTGAAGAATGAAGTGATCTCAATCTGGTAGGGTGGAAAACGCTCCTGTGCCATCGTCGTCAGCCAGCTCCAGAAATCAAGGCTTGCACCCTCCGCGTAAAAGTCACGCGGGCGGAAATACATCTCGATGATATACCATTTGCTCCACTGATCAAGGAAAGCGAGAGCGATGATAATAAACAGGCCGATTAAAAAGCGGGTGGTCTGGCTCATTACGCGGCCTTCTTTTCATTCTGGTAATAGCGCACGGCGTCTGCATCCCGCAAGGAAAGATCAGGATAGTCAGGGTCGGTTCCGACTTCAGGCAGCACTTTCCAGCAGCGAACACATTTGTTGCCATCTGCCTTTTCGATGGTGACTTTAATCTCTTCTGCAGGTCCGGCTTTAACCAATGCCTGCGAAGTAATGCAAACTTCGGCAAAATCGATGCCTTCAACAAGTTTGGCCAGTTGCTCAGGCAGGGTGATATGCGGATAGGCTTCGAGCGAGGAGCCTATTGTCTTGTCAGTGCGCCTTGGCTCTATTGCGGCCAGTACAGCAGCGCGGATTTCCTTGATGCCATCCCAGCGCGCCGAGAGCGTATCGTCATGCCATTCCTTTGGCACATCCATGAAGTTGTTCAGGTGAATGCTTTCATTTTCACTAAACACGCCTTTGGGCCTGTAAGACCATGCTTCTTCTGTCGTGAACGGCATAACCGTTGCCAGCCTGTGCGAAAGATACTCGAAAAGCCGGGCCATGACGGTCCGCGTAGCACGGCGTTCGAACAAGTCCGGACGGTCGCAATAAAGCCTGTCTTTACGAATATCAAAATAGAAGGAAGACAATTCAAGATTGCAGAAATGGTGCAGGAGATGGATCATTTCATTGTAATCATGGATCGCTATCGCATCGTCTATTTTTTTATTCAGCCGCGCAAGCTGGTCCAGAACATAGCGCTCCAGCTCCGGCATTTTTGCGTAATCGGATTCTGCAATAAGCTCTTCTTTCGTCAGGCCATCCAGCGCACCGAGAAGGAAGCGGAACGTGTTGCGGAAGCGGCGATAAAGGTCTGAAGTGTTTTTCAGTAGGCTTTCACCAATTTTAACATCCTGAGAATAATCCGACGTGATTGCCCAAAGGCGCAAGATATCGGCGCCGTAGGTTTTCAGGATTTCATGCGGATCGACGACGTTGCCGACCGATTTCGACATCTTGTAGCCTTTTTCATCCAGCACGAAACCATGTGTCAGGACAGATTTATACGGGGCATGACCGCGCGTGCCACACGATTCCAGTAGCGAAGAGTGGAACCAGCCGCGATGCTGATCAGAGCCTTCGAGATAGAGATCGGCAGGGGAATGCAAATCGTCGCGCGCTTCGCAAACGAAAGCATGCGTACAGCCGGATTCAAACCAGACATCGACAACGTCGAAAACCTGATCGTAATCTTCGGCGTTATACTTGTTGCCAAGGAAATCGGATGCTGGACGCGCATACCATGCGTCGGAGCCTTCGGCTTCGAAAATATCGCCGATGCGTGCCAAAACGTCCTTATCGTCCAAAACCTTCCCATCAAGCTTTCTTGTGAAAAGAGCGATTGGGACACCCCAGGTACGTTGGCGCGAGATGCACCAGTCAGGGCGATTGGCAATCATGGAGGTAATCCGGTTCTCGCCTGCAGCCGGATACCATTTCGTATCCTTGATGCCTTGAAGGGACTTTTCGCGCAAAGTGGCGTCACCTGATTTTTCGTCCATGGCGATAAACCATTGCGGCGTGGTTCGGAAGATCAGCGGGGCTTTGGAGCGCCAGCTATGCGGATATTCATGTTTAAGCGAACCTTTGTGCAGAAGATTTTTCGCTGCATCTAATGCTTTCAAAACGGCGAAGTTAACATCGCCCATTTCGCCTTTGTCGTTGTAAATCGAAAGGCCGGCGAAGTTTGGTACATGATCGCGCATCTTGCCGTCATCTGTGACATTATCCGGAATATCGCGTCCGCCGAAATGCTTGACGTAGAGGAAATAATCGTCTTCGCCATGGCTCGGCGCGATATGCACGAAACCGGTTCCGGCATCGTCGGTGACGAAATCGCCTTCGAGGATTGGTACGTCGTAATCATAACCTTGGCCGCGAAGCGGGTGGGCGAGAACAGTTCCTTCAAGTGCAGAGCCTTTGAAAATTTCGCCTTGTGAGTAATCTGATATTTTCGCGGCTTTCATGACATCGGCGGCCAGCTTCGTGGCCAAAACTATTTTATCTCCGGCGGCAGCACGGGAGCCTTCTTCGGCCGAATTGATTGTATAGACGGCGTAGTCAATATCAGCACCAAAGGCGACGGCACGGTTAGATGGCATAGTCCAAGGCGTTGTCGTCCAGATAACAACAGATGCACCTTCGGCTTGTTTGTTCTTAGTTGAAACGACAGGAAACTTTACCCAGATGGTAATGGATTTATGTTCTTTGTATTCGACTTCGGCTTCAGCAAGAGCGGTTTTTTCAACCACCGACCACATGACAGGTTTAACGCCTTTGTAGAGCAGGCCGTTCAGAAGGAATTTATGAATCTCGCGCGCGATATCGGCTTCCGATTTTTTATGCAGCGTCATGTAAGGATTGCCCCAGTCGGCAAGAACGCCGAAACGCTGGAAATCATCCGACTGGATGTCGGCCCATTCCTGTGCGAATTCGCGGCATTCCTGACGGAATTGCAAAACCGGCACGTCGTCCTTGTTCAATCCTTTTTCGCGGTAGCGTTCCTCGATCTTCCATTCGATCGGGAGGCCGTGACAATCCCATCCCGGCACGAGCGGCGCATCGAAGCCAGCCATCTGCTTGGAACGGTTGACGATGTCTTTCAAGGATTTTGTAAAAGCGTGTCCAACATGGGCGCGGCCATTGGCGTAAGGAGGGCCCCAGTGCAAAATCCATTTCTCGCGGCCTTTGGAGGCGGCACGGATCTGCGCATAGAGATCCATTTCCTGCCAGCGTTTGAGAATGGCCGGTTCCTTCTGGGGCAGTTCGCCGCGCATCGGGAAATCGGTTTTCGGCAAAAAGACGGTATCTTTATAAAGATCGGCGTTTAAGTCAGTGGGGGTCATGATGTACTCTGAATTTATTGGTGATTTTGTAGCAGATCGCGGCGCGCACGTAAAACCCGGTTTTAAAGTAAAACCGGGATGATAATTCGGATTATCGCGCTGTTCAGAGGCATAAGGGCACTATGGCAATAAAGTATGGTTAAATCAAGCTTTGGATAGGATTTCGCGGGCTTTTTCGCAGTCTGCGGCCATCTGGATTTTCAAATCATAGAGACTGTCGAATTTGGCTTCGTCGCGCAGTTTCTCTACCGGACGCACGCGAAGAGTTTTGCCGTAAAGATCTCCGTCAAAATCGAAGATGAAAGTTTCAGCGAGGGCTATTTTAGCTTCGAACATCGGGCGGATGCCGATATTGGACGCTGCCATGCGCCATGTCGTCTCGCCTTCTATCTGAACGAGGCTGGCATAAATGCCGTAGGAAGGATGGATGGTTTCACCAAGCGGCATATTGGCGGTTGGATAACCGAGCTCGCGTCCGCGCTGGTCGCCTTTTTCGACTTTGGCCTGTATTTCCCAATTCCAGCCTAACAGCGCGTTGGCTTCGCCGATATTTCCGGCTTGAAGAAGTCCGCGCACACGGGTCGCGGAATAAACGGCATGCGAAGCATCTTTGACAAGGCCGAGCGTTGTGCAGTGAAAACCGGCTTCTTGCAGCGTTTCAATCGAGCCGGAGCGGTTTTGGCCGAAATGGAAATCAGCGCCGATGACAATTTCATCA